>NZ_JMLT01000009.1:0-362545 GCF_000686865.1 Paenibacillus sp. UNC217MF
TCGTTCCTTAAGCATGAAAGGGTGTCCTTATGATAACGCAGTTGCAGAAGCTACGTTTAAAATTATGAAGACGGAATTCATTAATCAGATGAACTTCCACAGTTTACATCACCTAGAATTGGAGCTATATGACTACGTAAATTGGTTCAACAAACATCGCATCCATGGAACCTTAGGCTATATGAGTCCAGTAGATTACAGAAGATTATCCCTTAAAAAAGCTGTCTGATTTAGTGTTGACAATCCACTCACATTTCATGATGTTACTGGTGGAAACATCGAAGTGGAATTATATAGTAAGGAACCTCCTTACTCTAAACTAAGTTGGCCTGATAATAGCTTGATGAAAATAAATAAAACATGGGGGGAAGTATATCAGGAAGATGAAAGAAATATTTATGAGGTAGAGGGGACTCTAGGATGGCCCTATGGAAGATGTGACTTGTCTGTAGTAACCAGATCGAATGTATCTATCGAGTTAGATAGTACTAATTTTATACCTGTCAAAGAGTATATGCTTAACACAAAAAAGTACGGATGGAGTAGAATTTTCAATTAATATCAATGTCGGACGCAAAAGAGATTGTTGCTATTTTTGCAAAAGATCTTCCTCCTAAATATGCCTATGAGATGCTAGAGCCCATTATGAATGGAAAAGCAAAGGGTGATATTGCAAAAGAATTGACACATACATTATCATTTCTTCACCAAAAAGAAAAGGAAGCTTAATCAATTATGAGTATGGAACATAAAACGTTTATATTCGATACTGTTGGCTTTAATAAAGATTTAAGGGAAATTATTATTGCTGCCGGCATTACAAATGATACTGGATCATTGAAATCGTTCATCACAGAAAATATGGGGAAGGTTCGCTCCATATATACAGGAGAATTACTGAACGCTGGATGGGAAGAAGAACTAGAAAACGGAGGAGTGCAGGAGCTTTCTGATTTTGCTATGACGATTTATTATTCACAGGAGGAGGACTTGGGACTCTACTATGCATGGGACTCCTTAATTGAAACATTGCAGGTGACGTCTACGCGTTTTCATCCAGAATACTATATACTTGGGCGGGCTTTAGAATCAGGAGCTTTTAGACTCGATCCTGGTGGAATGGGGATGGGTTTTGTTTATGCTGAAGATATCCCCTTTATATGTAATGAACTCATTCATTTAAAACGAAATTTTATTATTAACGGCCTGCCCCCGTCAAATGATGTCATCTATGAAACTTCAATTGATGAATTAATTGAAGCATACGATGAACTTATACGAATATATGAGGAAGCAAACTTAGTCAAGTGTGGTTTGCTAATGACATTTTAAGTGAAAATAGAGGAAGGGTTTTACTTCTAAGTCTGACGATACTGGTCAAATTCTAACTAAACTTCAAAAACTAATAAAGGTGTTACACCCGATCCGAATGAATGGCTAATCGATCATTTTTTTAGGGATAAAGATAATGATTCAAGTATTATCTCGTAAAGAAAATCGGGACAATTCAAATGAAGTTTCAATCGCATCTTGCTAAACCAAGCAAGAAACCGATAAGAAGAAAAAAATGAAGCCTGTAATATTAAATAGTCAATTAAACAAAAACAATTTATGGAACGGTTGTATACTTGCATCGTTTGCACATGCAATAATGGTTACTCATTATCCTGGATTACCATATGAACATTCATGGGGTGGTGATAACTATAGTGTTGTTGATGGTAGATCATACAATACGCCCAACAAACGAAATCACTAACTAACTTAAACAAACACTTAATAAACTTTTAAAGGCTTATTCCAACTCGAACAATAAGGGGGAATGAGCTTTTTTGCATGACCAAAATCTAAGGACGAAACGAATGGCAAAACAAGAACTTGTAGTAATGGAAGAATTGAAGGAAGAGCTACCAGAAGAGGAGGGGAAAAGGAAACCAGAGGAATGGCTTATTAATGCTGTTACGACACTGCTTGGCAAAGTATTTGCCGATGAGAGAGGCTGGAGAAACCCGGAGACCAAAGAATCATTAGTACGATTCTTGCTGACTCTCAACAAAGGGATGGAGATGGCGGCGAGCAAGATCCCGCAAGATGTCCGAGTAGCAAATCGTAAATTATCGAAGGCGCTGGATTTCTACAGTTCAATAGACAGATGGGATTTGCCTAATCGTTTTCGAGTTCAAGATATTGATCCAGTCTTATTTGACCATCAAATAATTGATATAAAACAATATAATGCATGGGAAGATCCGCATTTAACACCACAGCAGAAAAATGAAATCGCGAAGCTCATATATGAAAGATTCAAGGATGACACAGATATAGCGACTCAAAACTACTTCTTTGTCGTGGAGCATACCAGTGAAGGGATTGATGTATTAGCTGGTGCTATTGGCTCTAGAAAAGGGAAAGGATTTGTTTGCGATCATAATCCACAACTGCATCGCAAGCCGCAAGGAATATCGAAAGGAATTATCGTATTTGGTTTAAGAACATCTATGATGCATTTGTGTTGGGGACTTTGCCCATCAGGAGAGAAAATGACGTTTAAAGTGAAATGTGAAAACCGTGAGGCTTGCTAATTATAGCAAACTCACGGTTTTTTTCAGTTTTTTTGTGCGTTCTCTTGCTCTTTCGTAATCGAGTCTGATCTTGATTGATCAAAGAGGGCTTACATCTTTTGCTGGGCAGCATTCTCAATCTTGACTGCCTTCATCACTTTATTCGTGTCTTTCGTCATGCTGCGAGCCGTGCCGAACTTCACTTCCATATTGATGCCCAGTTCTTGCAACTTAGCTTTCACTTGTTCTTCGGTAAGGGTTCCCGCTTTCATTTGGTCAAGAATGGATTTCACTTTTTCCTTAGTTGCTTCATCAAGGTTATCCATTTTCGATTTATCCATCTTTACTTGGAAGTGATGACCCTTGCTGAAATCTACATTCAATTCGATGCCAAGCTCTTGCAGCTGAGATTTGGCTTGTTCTTTCGAAAGCGCTCCTGTTCTCATTTGCTCAAGAATAGCTTTCGCCTTTTCTTTGGCAGCTTCGTCAAGGTTATCTAATTTCGCTGCGTCCATCTTTACCATAACGCCATGAGCTGTTTTGCTGAAATTCACATCCATGTCAATGCCAAGCTCTTGCAGTTGAGCTTTCACCTGCTCTTTGGTAAGCGAACCAGCTTGAGCTTGGTCAAGAATGGTTTTTACTTTTTCTTTGGTAGCGTCATCGAAGCTAACGGAAGTCACTTTGCCCTTGAATAAGATGCCGTCATGAGCCGCGTTGAAATCAAAATCCACATCGACGCCAAGTTCTTGCAGCTGAGGTTTGGCTTGCTCTTTCGTAAGCGTCCCTGTCTTCACTTGATCGAAAATGGCTTTCACCTTGTTTTGAGTTGCTTCATCGAGATTACTTGCTGCCGTTACCTTAACAGCCGCTGTCAGTTGTCCATTCCCGATAGATTGCGCAGGTACCTCGGCAGCGAATGCGGATCCCAGAGAGGTGAGTGTGAGTACAGCTCCTAAAGCAGTTGTAGCGAGTGTCTTTTTCATAATTGTCAATCTCCTTCGTGAATGTATTTTTGTTTACGACCTCATTGTATGACCCTTATCTGGAGTTACTATGAAGATCATGTAGAGTTTTGGTGGGGATTTTTCGGTCTCTCCATATAAACTCCAGATAGCACGGCTATACTAATTAAAGAGGTGATATATTGATGAACTATCAGATTCTTGTGATAGAAGATGATCAAGAGATTCGGGAGTTAATCAAACAGTTTTTGATGACCCAACACTATAGCGTTGAAGTTGCATCCGATGGAATAGAGGGCATGAAACAATTCAATAAGCAATCCTTCGATTTAATTCTATTGGATGTCATGATGCCTAACCTTAACGGATTCGAGGTTGCCAAGATGATTAGGAGTGAGTCCAATGTTCCCATCATTTTGCTAACTGCTTTAGAGGAAGAACAGGATCAATTAAAAGGTTTCGATCTCGGAATCGACGATTATATTACGAAGCCTTTTTCCTTTCATGTATTGATACGGAGAGTCGAAGCCGTATTAAGAAGAAGCAAGGATCAAGGAACGAATAATGGTCTGGTGTTCAAGGAAATTCAAGTAGATTGCGATGCCTATAAAGTATACGTCAACGAGATTGAAATCCCATTAACGACAAAGGAATTTGAAATCGTACAGCTGCTTGTTCAAAATGAGAAAAAAGTGCTCACCAGAGGAAGCATCGTCGAGAAAGTATGGGGATACGATTATTATGGAGAGACGAGAGTCATCGATACACATATCAAAAATATTAGAAAGAAGTTAGATATACCTTACATTAAAACGGTAAAGGGGATCGGCTATAAAATTGATGAGTAACTGGTTGGACATGCTGAAGATGAAGCGTATTACCTATAAGCTTTTCGTGACTACGTCTCTTATTTTGTTATCCTTTGCCGTCCTGATCTATGTATCGTTGTACTTCTTTCTCCCTACCTTTTATGAGCAGTATAAGACGAACCAGCTTCAGACCGGGATCGAGGAAATCATAACGAAATCGAAGGATCTTGATTTGCAATATGGCGTGCTTCTTCTTGATGACTTCTCCAAAAAAAATAATGCAGTCGTCTATCTTCAAAATAAAGAGGGAGTCATCATTTACTCTCCCTTTTTTTCTTCGGTTCGCAAAGGTTATTCACTATCGGCGGAAGTGAGAGTCGAAAGAGCAAAACCAATCGTGAATTCAAACTCCTTCGATGTCGCCGTGCCCATTCAGTTTTTGGATGCGAAGTTAACGCTTGTCGTGTCCGCTACCTTTCAACCGATAGATGAGGCCTCGCAAGTATTGGCACTTTTTCTCCCTTATTTAAGCGTTATCGTTATTGTGATTGGCATAGGCAGTGCTTATTTGTATTCGAGGTTTATCACGAAGCCGCTTCTTTACATTAACCAAGGTGCGCAGAAGATGGCGAACTTGGATTTCTCCGAACCAATCGAGGTACGTTCTACGGATGAGTTGGGGGAGTTATCCACCAGCCTAAATGAACTGTCCGTGAATTTGCAACAAACGATGCAAGAATTGCACAATGCGAATCGGCAGTTAAAGAGCGATATTGAAAAAGAAAGAGCAGTAGAAACAAAACGCAGGGAATTTTTTGCGATTGCAGCACATGAATTAAAAACTCCTCTTACCGTGATGAAAGGGTATCTGGAAGGAATGATCTATCATATCGGTCCGTATCGAGATCGCGATCAATATTTGCAGAAAAATCATCAGATTGTCGAGGGAATGGAGCAGTTGGTTCGTGAGATTTTAAGCATGTCGAAGTTGGAGCGCGATACATTCAAGCTGCAGTTGGAAGAAGTGAATCTCTCGCAGCTCATGGATAAAATAACTGCGGATCTTGAATATTTTGCGGCTCAGCGGGAGATTCAGCTTATGAAGCATATTACCTCAAATATAATGGTTCACACTGATCGTCTGATGCTGGAGAAAGCGTGCAAAAATATCATCCATAATGCGATTATGTATTCTCCGCAAGGAGAAAAAGTATGCATTCAGCTAACCCGGGATGTGCAGGAGGGCAGCATTCAATTTCAAGTCATCAATACGGGCGTGAACATTAAGGAAGAGGACATGCAGCAGATTTTCGAACCTTTCTATCGAGTTGAAAAGTCGAGAAATCGCAACACAGGGGGCAGTGGACTGGGACTATATATTGTTAAGCAAATTTTTGATGCTCTGGGCATCTCGTACTCTATGTACAACATCGAGCAGGGCGTACAATTTGCAGCTGCCATTCCGAAATCACGACAGTGAGTTTTTACAAGGGGCGGGCAATAAAATGGCCGTGCAGGGTATGATGAGAAGAGAGCGAGTAACGCAAACAGGGTCAGAATAGACGTATTGGCGGCCATTGGCGTATATGCGGGAATTGCCGGGGGAATGATGGATGCAGGGATTAGAGCGGATAAGATGGGTAATAGGACGGGAATCACGCTATGAAAAAGGTATTAATTATCGAAGGTGAAGAGCTCCTGCGGGAATCAATGGCTCATTATTTCAAGGATGATGGATATGCTGCTTATACGGCCAAGGATGGACAACAAGGGTTGGAGCTATTTGCAGAGCAGGATATCGACCTTGTCATACTGGATGTCATGCTTCCGGAACTGGATAGTTGGGATGTATGTCGCCGTATCCGTGATGTGTCCAAGGTTCCCATTATTTTAGTTACGGCAAGTAGTGATGAGGAGGATACACTCCTTGGCTTTGACTTAGGTGCTGACGACTATGTAACGAAACCCTTCAAGCCTGCGGTTCTCATGGCACGAGCTAGGAGATTGCTGAAGTCTGCCAGTCAGGACGAGCAGCAAGACGATATTATCTTGTGCGGCATTCATATGAATAAGTCTGCCCACAAGGTGTCAATTGAAGGGAAGCCAATCAATTTAACTCATACGGAATATACGATCTTGTTGAGTCTTATGGAACATAAGGATCAAGTAATTACTCGAGACACGCTCATTACAACGATATGGGGATATGAGCAAGGCGGAGGCGACAAGGCGCTGAACACACATATTCGCAACCTCCGATACAAGCTGGGGGATAAAGCTAAGCATATTACAACGGTCGTGCGGGTTGGATATAAATTCGAGGTTGATAAATGACGGGTATTGGGTTAAGAAGCTGCTATGAAAAAAACAGCACCAGCGTCTCTCTACGATCAGGAGAGGACTGGTGCTGTCGCTATTTTATTGCGTGTAATAAGTTTGCAATCTTACTCTTCCAGCTCCTTGCCCTTCGTTTCCGTACCAAGCCAGAGGACGGCAACCGCACCGATTACAATGGTGACGAAGAACAGCCAGAAGATCGCGCTAATCGCAACCTGTCGAGCGACGAGCATACCGACAAGGTACGGAGCGATAATACCGCCAACTCTGCCGAAGGATGCGGCAAGACCAACGCCGGTAGAACGAACCTTGGTCGGGTACAGCTCTGGTGTATACGCGTACATGCCTCCCCATGCTCCAAGGTTGAAGAACGACAAGCATATTCCGGCTGCAATCAGCATGCCTTCCGTTGTCGCACTGCCGAACCAGGCTGCACTACCTGCGGTAAGCAGCAAGTACAAGACGAGGACGAACTTGCGCCCGAACTTCTCGATGAGGTAAGCGGCGGTGAAGTATCCGGGCAGCTGTGCGAGTGTCATGATGAGCACGTATTCGAAGCTTTTGACCAAGCTGAAGCCCTTCAGCATCATGACAGAAGGCAGCCAGAGGAACATGCCATAATAGGAGAAGACCACGGTAAACCACAATACCCACAGCATAATCGTAGAGCGGCGGTGCGGCCCAGACCATACTGCGACAAAGCGTTCGCGGAACGACAGCTTCTGCTGTTCCGATTGCTTCGTCTGCTGAGTAAAGCGCGGCGGATCTTGAATTGCCTTTCTCAAGTAAAGTGCGTACAGTGCTGGAACGGCACAGATTAGAAATGCCGCTTGCCATCCGTATGTAGGAATCACGAAGTAAGCAATCAGTGCAGAAGCAATCCAGCCCGCTGCCCAGAAGCTTTCCAGCAGGACAACGGCACGTCCACGTTCCTTGGCAGGAACGGATTCAGAGACAAGGGTTGACGCGACGGGCAGTTCGCCACCTAGACCCGCTCCGGCGATGAAGCGCAAAATGCACAGCATCGTGAAGCTTGTTGCTGCTGCGGACAATCCGCTAGCAATCGAGAAGATGACCAGTGTCCAGAGCAGAACCGACTTACGGCCGTATTTGTCCGCTAATGCTCCTGCGAGCAGCGCGCCTACTGCCATGCCAATCGAATTAATGCTTGTAAAGAGTCCCGTCTGCTGCGGGGTTAAGCTCCATTCGGCTGCGAGTGCCGCCGCGATAAAGGAGATGATGCCGATATCCATCGCGTCGAACATCCAGCTCATTCCGGCACTCCATAGCAGCTTGCGCTGCTTCGGCTTATCCAACGTTTTCGCCGTATTCATTTCAGTCTCTGCCTCCACTTGATATGTGTTTGGATATAGTTTGTTCAGAAGGTCACATGCGAGCTTTAGAACAAGCTTTAATAAGGCGCAACTTGCTCTCTGATGTGATACCATTCATCAGTATGGACTTTATCATAACAAATAAAGCTAATTTTGGTTATAAAATTTCACGAAAAATAGGTAAGGTTATTCAGCTAGTGAGTCTTAGCCTAATCAAAAAAGCGATGACCCCATTTAATCGAAGGCCATCGCTTGTCATTTAATTTTTAAATTGCTGATCTGTAGAAGTGTTGCGCGGCGTGCCCGTAAGCCCAACAGCCTCGTCGTACGCATCGAATATCGCTCGCGCGATTGGCGCTGCGCTATAAGCCCCGTAATTGCCCTCCGGAACAACGACTGCGACAGCTAAGGTCGGATTTTGCGCGGGAGCGTACGCAATGAACACTCCATTTTCTACTCTGATGCCTTTTGCGACTTCCTGTTCGGATGTTCCCGTTTTCCGATAATAGTCATAATTGAACCCTTCAAATCCCTGTACCTTCACTCGGCTCATGCCAAGCTCAATCAAGTCCCAATAGGCTTTATCGAACTTTGCTTCGTTCAGCATCTCCGGCTTAAACTCTTTTACTACCTTTCCGTCCGGATCCGTAATTTTGCTGACGAACTGCGGCTTCATTCGCTTGCCATGCGAAGCCAGCGTAGCCGCATACTGGGCGAGCTGAAGCGTTGTATACTTGCCCTGCTGGCCGAACGAGGCGTATGCAAGAGCGGATTGCGCGCTGGCGCGCACGGCTTCGCTCATATAGTCCTTTAGGCCGGCTATCTCTCCAGGCAGTCCGCTGCCGGTCTTTACACCAAGTCCGAACATTTCCATATATTTGTCCCATGTCTTCAGTCCGTTCACATCCGTTCGGGAATATAAACGTTTGCCGATCAAATCGATCATAAAGGCATTGGAGGAGAATTCCAGCGCTTTTGCGGCATCGATGCGACCATGCGACTTGTTGTTCGCATTCCGGATTTTCCTTTTTTCGAGTCCGATTTCGGCATAGCCGATGTCAGGATAATCATCGTACACGCTGAACAGCTTTTCCTTCAAACCGATAAGGACGGACAACGGCTTGATTGTAGAGCCAAGATACACGATGGAGTTCGGGTGCTTGTTCATTTCTTTTTCGTCGTATGGGCCGTAGGCTGCTTTTATCGTGCCGTTGTTCATAAAGGATTTATTTTTTTCGTAATCCTCAACGCTGATGGAGCCGTTCTTCCAGACATTGCTGTCATAATCCGGCATGCTGGCCATAGCGACGATATTGCCCGTCTTTACTTCCATGGCGACAGCATAGCCCGTACGTGCGTTAGGGGCTCGCTCCACGGAATTCGAGGAGTTGCGTATTTTCTGCAGCGTATTCATAATCGCGTCTTCGGTCTTCATCTGAATGCTTTTATGAATGGTTAGGTGAAGATTGTTGCCCCGCTCAGGCTTGGTCAATTCCATGGGGCCCATAATTCGTCCCGCTACGTTAACCGGGAATTTCTTGAGTCCGTTTTTGCCGCGGAGCTCTTCCTGGTACATGAACTCCAGCCCGTCAACACCGACATCCTCATAATCGAGGTATCTGAGCTCCTCGTGCCGGGAATTTCTATTTTCGTATATCTCCTTATAATAATCGTAGGACTCTCTGACACCTTTGAACTTCTTCAGATAGCCGATTGTTTGCACCGCGACTGTATCCTGATCATAGTTTCTGACGCTGTCTTCTATAATCTCAAGATCTTTATATTCGGACTTATGCTCCAAAAAATAAGCAATATCCTTCGAGGATAAATCCGTTTTGATCAAGCGGGGGACATATACGGGATTAACATTGGCATTCAAATCCATACGCTTCACTATGTCCTCGACTGATTGTTCCTCTCCCGTCTTGGTATTGCTTTTGAATCTCTCGGCGAGCTTTTCAGCGAGCTTCTTGGCTTCCGCCATGTTTTCTTTATTCTTGTAGTTTTTGTTCACATTAAAGTAAAGTGATTGTGTCGATGTGGAATAAGCGATCTTGTGATTGCTGGCATCAAAGATGATCCCGCGAATCGGTGCGATAGCTGTAGTCCGGTAGCCCAATGAAGTTTCTTTTTGCTTGAGGGCAGGGCCATCTACGAATTGCAGCAACGCCAAGCGTATAATAAGTATGGCGAATAAGGCGAATATAATAAAGAAAAATCCAGTCAAACGGACAGAAAATTTGCGTTCATTGTCTGATTTGTGTTTGTTTGCGTGAGTTTCCTTAGATAGATTCAAAGCACTATTTCCTTTCTGCATCTGCGTATCATATTCCGTTTACCAGGTTCGTCATTCCTTTGGTACAAGTACACCTGAATTATATTAAAATTGATCATATATTCATATAGTGGCAAGCTCTTTTTATCATCAAATTCCAGACTCCATATGAGAAAAGGCAGACTTGTACACCTATTAGATGCAGCAACGGTTACGATGGTTTCTTGAACAATATTACAAAATAATGCAAGTGTGCTTCGGCTTCGCTTCGTGCTCGACTTTTCATTTTGAATCGGCTGGAGTAAGATAATCCTAACATCATCATAATGCGGACAAGTTCCGATACGGCTGCAGGAAAGAGAAGGAGGAGCTATGCTTCAGAAATTCGGTTTTTCACAATATGAGAGCAAAGTATACGAGACGTTGGTGGCAGGAGACGGCCCTATGGATGCAACGAGTGTGGTCAAGCACTCAGGCGTGCCGAAGGCGAAAATATATGAAGTGCTGTCGCGTCTTATTGATAAGGGATTAATATCGGACTCCATATCCGAAAAGAAAAAGACCTATTTGGCGCTGCCGCTTCAGGTTGTTATCGAGAAGCTGTCCAAGGAATTCGAACAGAGCATTGAACAGTTGAAGCAAATGAATGAGCGCAAAATCGCAGCGGACAATCATGTGTGGAGCTTGAAATCGGAAGCTTCGATCATGGCGTATTGCCAGCATCTGATTGAAGAGGCGCAGGGCACGATTATCGTCTCGATGTGGAGCGATGAATTTCGGAAATATGTGCCGCTGCTGGAGAAGAAGGAGCGGGAAGGCGTACGAGTGGAGGCATTTGTAACGGGGACAGATGTGCCGAAAGCCCGAGTGTCGAAGCTGAATACGTTATCGCCGACGGAAGAGCATCATACGCTGGAGAGATTCATGCTGGTTGCAGCCGACTCATCCCAAATTATGTTCGCGGGGATGGAGCAAGGGGAATGGCAGGCAATGCGCACCGGGGCGCAGCCATTCGTAAAATTCTTTATTGAGTTCTTTTACCATGATGTTGCCTTGGCGAGAATTTCACAAAAATATAATGCAGAGCTCATGGCGGACGAGGAAATGAAGTCACTGCTGATGCGGCTTCGTTATTAAAGAGGATTAAACTGTTGCATGAAGAGCCTCAAGTGAAAGGAAGTAAAAAGCAGGCCTCCGAAGAGGTCTGCTTTTTTTCATCCTATGGAACTGATTACTTATTGAAATTAAATTTTGCCCGATAGTTTCATCAAACGATAGAGAATAGAAGCCACTTGTGCGCGAGTAGAGCTTTGATCAGGAGCGAACGTGTTGTTAGACATGCCATTGATCAACCCTTTATCCACAGCATAAGCTACCGCGGCTTGGGCGCTCGCCGAAATCCGATCTTTATCTTTGAAGTTTAATTGCACTTTCTCACCCTTCAGATCGACTTTCATGGCATTGATCATCAATACGACCATTTCTTCGCGGCCTAGGATATCATTTGCCCCTGCCATCGCAACGTAATGACTCCATTCTTTCTCTTGGCCAAGAATACGATCCAAATGCGCCACGAATTCTGCGCGCGTTATCGTATCGTTCGGAACGAATTTGGATTCACTTTTCCCTTTGGTTACGTGTTGAGCCGCAATAACTTCGATTTCATGTTTTGCCCAATGGGTCTGAATATCGTCGAATGAAATGTGAATCTCCATCAGCTCGAAGGTGCCGAGCGTAGAGGTTGTAAGTTGAATATTCCCCGGCTGATGCACGGCATTGTAACCCACATATACCCATTTACCGTTTTCATCTTGCTGGTAGACGCCAACTTTTTGCAAATCAATTACTTTGTTAGCCGGCTTAAGCTCGATCTTAATCGGATGACTCAATTTTCCTGTATCGTTGCCGATCGTGACGATCTGCGATACGACGGTTGTTTGATTTGCCGAATGGATGTTAACTTCACCATTGTCAGAATCTTTTGCCGATAAGCTTGCTTTAAATCCATTTGTACCAATAAAATCAGCCAATGCATCCGCAGGAATTCGGATGGTAAATCCATTGCCGGTAAGGATCAATCCTTTGCTGGATGCCAGTAGTTTGTCAGCCGTTGCTTTATTAAAGATTACATTCGCACTGCTGTAGTCGTTGAAGCCAATATCGGTAAGATCCAGCGTGGCGTCAGTCGCTTTCGAATCTTTCAACTGGGCAATCAAGGCCTCACTCGATACGCTTATCGTTGCGATAGTCGCACCCTTAACGTTTTTCGTCGTAGTGAGCGTGCCTGCTTTTACTTTCTTGCCTATTGGTGCTGGAGTCGATGGTGGGCTTGGTGTGTAAGTCGATGGCGATCTTGGAGAAGTCGGTGTCGTTGTGCCAGAATCCTTGGTTACGGTGACTGATACCTCATGAGATTTGCCTTCGTAAGATACAGTGATCGTCGTTTTCCCTGCTCCAACGGCTGTCACCTTGCCGGTATTGCTTACTGTAACCATGTTCGTACCAGGAACGCTATACTTTGCACCCTTTGTAACGTCTTTCTTGCTTCCATCGCTATACGCCGCGGTGACCGTAAGCTGAGCATCCTTCCCAACTTTAAGATCTACGCTGTCCGGCGATACCGAAATCGACGTTAATTCGACTGGGGTTGTCGTTTCTTCTGTAACGGTAACAGGTACCGCGTAGGTTTTACCTTCGTAAGCTACGGTTACTGTCGTTTCACCTTTTCCAACGGCTGTCACCTTGCCGGTATCGCTTACCGCAGCAATGCTTGGGTTAGCTGTACGATAATCTGCGTCGCTTGTAACGTCTTTCTTGCTTCCGTCGCTATACACCGCGGTGACCGCAAGTTGAGCATCCTTCCCAACTTTTAGAGCTGCGCTGTCCGGCGATACCGAAATCGACGTTAATTCAGGATCGACTGGGGTCGTAGTGACAGTGACGGGTACTGAAGCCGATTTCCCTTCATAAGCTACCGTTATCGTCGTGCTGCCTTCTCCTACCCCCGTTACTTTACCATAGACAACGTCTATGACACTGAGATCGTAATCGGCATAGATGGCCCCATACGTGACGTCACTAACACTTACTGGGAATGGCTTGCCGTCTGCGTCAACATATTGAGCCGTTACCGTAAGATTTGCAGTGGAACCGACACCTAAGGTTAGAGCCTCCGGCTGTACTTTAATTCCACTTAACACGGGATCTGCGCTAGTAATCGTAACAACTTTCTCCGCATGGTTACCTGCCGCGTCGTCTACGAGCAATTTCAGCTTATTCGCTCCGGTCGTTAAACCGCTTAACGTGATATCGAACTTGCCATTTTGATCGAGCTTTGCAGGTTGCGAGGAAATCAAGTTGTCGTCGCTGTCTAATAGTTCGTATTTCACATGCAAGTTGTCGTTAACGTTGTAGGCCAAGCCCAAAGTTTCCTCAACGACTGGTCCGAATTTCACGTACGAATCGTCTATCGAGCCGGAGAACTGCACATTCGAACCCGTAACATGTAAACTGTCGGGAGAAACGAATTTTGGCGTGCTCGTCTTGACATACACCGGAATCCAATCCCCTGTCACTGCTCCTGTTGAAGAGGATTGCCCTACAATCTCCATGGCATAGGCGCCTTCCGGAACAGCTGTGTTCAGCGTCGTTCCCGGCTGACCCCATTGATGATACTTACCGTTAAAGGTTAACGCCTTTGCTCCCGTTGTCACGCTGCCGTTCATAATCCATCCGATAGTACCGTCTCCGTAATATCCGCCGCTCATATTGTTCAGATCATAAAGTTGAATGTATGAAGTTCCTTGCCTATCGTGGAATTCATATCTCACAGTTGTGCTGTCCAGCTTGCCATCCCCGTTCGGAGAGATGTGGTTGCTGTCGATCGTAAAGGTCTTCAATCCCGTCGGTGGGGCGAAATTCGCCGCGAAGGGAAGAATTAGATTTGTCGTACCGTTTGTAATCTTTACGTAACCCAGCATTTCGTTACCGTTTGCTCCAGTCCCTTTCGGAACATTTAGCGTCACGGTCAAATTTTGTTCATCGTTTAACGTAAAGCTGGACTTGTCGACTGTCACGATTGAGCTCGCAAGCGTACCTGTCGCCGCTTTCGTCGTTTGGACGGATACCGTATAGTCGCTTGGGCTTCCCGTTACATTTTTAACAAGAATAGACCGTGATACCGTTGTTGGATTGTTCGTATTCGGAGATACATTTCCGAAGGTGATTGTTCCCTTGGTGTAGTCATAAGTCTTATTGGAGAAAGTGGTTTGATCCAATTCATACGCGAGCGCTTCAGTTGTCGCTGCTTTAAGCGGCTGAATACGTCCCGGACCTTGAGAGAAGACGTCGTATTTCGTTACGTCCAGTTGCTTGGCCGTATTCGAAATCGCGACTTTAATATCGAACGGAGTCCAATCCGGATGCTGCGATTTAAGCAAAGCCGCAACCCCCGCTACGTGCGGAGCCGCCATACTCGTTCCTGTATAACGGTCGTAGGATTCGGAATAGTCAGGGTAGTTAGGCAGAGGCTGTCCTTGATTATCGAGATAATCTTTGCCATAGGCAGGAACCGATGACATGATGTTAGTTCCTGGAGCCACCACGTCCGGTTTAATATCAAAGACCGGATTGGCAGGTCCGCGCGAACTTGAATTATTGATATCGTCACTTAAAGTCGTACCAGTGGTGAATTCTCCGAAGGTGACGGTACCTGAGTCGCCCGCAAGAGCCGTTCGCAGTGCGCTGCCGTCCGTGTAGGACATATCAAACGTTGGGATGGACGCGAAGGAATCTCCCACAAAGGCGCCTGACGGTCCTGGAGTATTCGTTCCGCTCGCAGAGTTGTGAACAATAACCGCTACGGCACCTGCACTTTTTGCTGCCGCTATTTTATCCACGAAGGCAATATCACCGCGGGCAACGAGAGCGACTTTACCTGCCACATTCAGACCCGCGTAATCCGTCACTTTACCAAGGCCAGGGATTGCGGCGACATCATACGTTCCGGTCAAAATACTTTTCGGGTCTGTGCCGAATTTCCATGCCATCAAATTCATGATATATGGTGTGACCGTTCCCGCTTTGTCTAGAGTTACAGTAGCCTTTCCGGCCATCGTTTTTTCCGGAACAGTAGAGTTGCCCACCGATATCGCGAAGGCTGCCGTGCCCGGACTGCCGATCGTCCCTCTATTTGGACCTGAATTCCCCGTAGAAAGGACTGCTGTCGTACCTGCTAGAACTGCATTGTTGATGGCGATCGCGTCAGAAGCAACTTGGCTATTGGTAGATCCGCCCAAAGATAGATTGATAATGTCCATTTTCTCTTCGACGGCTTTATCAATACCTGCGATAACCCCTGAATTCGAGCCGCTTCCGTACGCGCCCAGCACGCGATAAGCATACAATTCAACGGAAGGGGCAAGTCCCTTTATACCAAAAGGATTTGTGCCTTGAGCTGCAATCGTCCCGGCAACATGGGTGCCATGTGAGGTATTAAAAGGATTTCCAGTAGTAGGGTGAATCCACGGTCTGTTATCAGGGTGATCCAACAGCGTAGTTTCATACGGATCGTCTCCTCTAGTACGAGCGTATCCCGTATCGGAACCGTCTACTACTTGCGTAATAAAGTTATGTCCGCCTTTATAAACGTCTTTTAAATCAGGATGAGTATAATCAATTCCGGTGTCGATAACGCCTACTTTAACTCCTTGGCCTGTATAGCCTAAGGCCCATACTGATGGAACTTCAAGGAATGGATTACTCGTGTTCATGTTCGGATGGACTTCACTATCCGGCAGCTTTGAGGATTCTACCCCCAGAGCGTGAACTTCCACGTCAGGCTCTACCATTTGTACACCTTTCATCTTAAGTAACTGTTCCACTTGACTTGCTTTTACTTTAAGGGAGACCCCATTAAATGCATAATTGTATGTAAAGCCCACGTTAGCGTTGATACTCTTGCTACTTAATTGGCTGACAAAGCTTTGTTGCTGTTTATTGATTTTTTGTTTCGTGTTCTGTTCTGAGGCTGCAGTAAATGATTTGCCCTCAAGCATACTCATACCCTTCGCTAGAGCTACTGGGGCTTCGGATAATTGGACGATAACTGAAATTTCCTTGTCGTCAGTAAGGTTTTGCAAATCGGGATGGAGTACAGGTTCTTGACCTTCTGTAAATTTATTCTGATCAACAATCTGCTGCATTTTTGCACGCACTTCAGGACTCAGTGCCTTGCCTGTCAATTGTGCTTGTGAATCAAATGCGTATGCGGAAATCGGAAAGAGTAGGGAAAATAGCGTCAATACGACTACTAGCAAACGACTTACAAATAAACGTAAATTTTTCAATCGGCTGTGCACTCCTTTTCTCAAAATGATAGATAGCATTTCTCGGGTTATTTACACCTCCTTACATATTCTGAAAATGATGGCGGTTCACTTAGAATATATGATACAAATTGTATCGTGTCAACGCTTTCATGTTAATGAAATGTAACTGAAATCAAATTTCCTAAAATCAAAAATAAAAAACGACACTCTACACCAATTTTCGGAGTAGAGTGTCGTTTTTTGGGCTTAATATCCGCCCGCAATGAATATAAATTCGCATCCAATTAACCAAGTGATTAACCAAATTTGAACCCCGTGGATTTACAATTCCAGAGCGTGGAATTTGTATCATATCAACTGCCTTCGACTTACTTCATTTATTCAGCTGCAGTGGCTGTATTGGTCTTAACTCGGGAAGAACGAGTCAGGGAGAACATGGCACTTCCCAGCGCCAGCAGGACGAACAGGCAGCCGACCCATGCATTATTGGCTACAGAGCTCTGTTCAATGACAAGTCCGCCAACGACTGAACCACTCGCAATACCAAGATGAAGCACCGATGAGTTCAGGCTGAGCTGGATGTCAGCTGTATCGGGAGCAGTCTGCATGAGATAGCTTTGCTGCGCCGGGGACAATGCCCAGCTAAGCGCACTCCAAATCACCATCGCAATCAAGAAGACGTAGAACGATACTTGTGCCGTCAGCGGCAGGACAAACATGATCACCGCGAAGCTTGATACAATCAACAAAATGGAGCGTTTTGTTCCCCATTTATCCGCCATCAAGCCGCCAAGCCCTCCGCCAGATACGGCTGCCAAGCCGAACAAGAAGTACACAATGCTGGTCATGCCTGGACTAAGCTGGAACGTCTCCTGTAAATAAGGTGTCAGATATGCATAGAGGGTCAAATGCCCTGTCAGCATCAAGTACGAAATAAGATGACCGCTGACGAGCTTCGCATTCTTCAATGAAACGAACTGTGTACGCAGGGTCGTAACCTCGGAAGGGGGAACCTTCGATAAGAAGGCATAAATCCCTAGCATTGCAATTGCAGTCAGTCCCACAACTAGCAGGAACGGCGCCCGCCATCCGTATGCATTTCCGATAACCATCCCAATAGGAACGCCTAAGACGAGTGATCCGCTGATGCCCATGTAGATGACGCCAATGGCGCGCCCTTTATATTCCGGTTGGACGAGCTTCGAGGCAATCGTGATGGACAACACGATAAGCAGCGAGCCGCTGGATGCCGACAAGGCTCTGGCTGCGAGCAATGTAGCATAATTTGAACTGAACGCCACGATAAGATTCGAGATTAGGAAGATGAACAAAAAGACAATATACAGTTTTTTGCGTTCAAATTTGGCTGTGAGATTCATTAAAATTGGTGCCGAAATCGCAAAGGCAATCGAGAAGATTGTAATCAGCTGCCCGGCTGCACTGACGGAAATGTTCAAATCCGCAGCTATCTGATCGAGAATTCCCCCGATAATCAGCTCTACTGTGCCGACAACGAATGCGGCTACTGCCAAAATATATACACGAAAGTTCAAGAGAGACATTCCTTTCTGATTGAATAAAAAGTTACTACTATTATAGTAACCTAAATACGAATGTGCAACAGAAAAGTATTCCTGCTTGTCAGATGTCGTATCCATTCACTCTAGCAAGATACGAACAAGCCGACCTAAGATGATGGCATCCTGGTCGGCTTGTTTACGTTCAGCATATCTCCATGCATTATGATGTCTTTGTGGAATGAAAGGCGTACTGGAAGGCATTCAGCAGCTTGGCGAATGCGCGCTTGCGGATATGTCCGTAGGTTACGGCGCTGATCGGGGGATCGAATCGGAAATTGTACACCTTCGTATCCGTCATGCGAGCTTCCTTCATATATCGCTCGCGGATGAGCAGCTGCTCGTCCGGCTCCAATTCGTGCACGATGGACTCAATCAGCTCGCAAAACGCCAGACATTCGCTCGCTCTATCTGTATTATAGACCGCTACTGCTGCAGTCGGGTCGCCGACCCGGTTCGTCGCGCCATTTTCTCTCGCTTCATAATTCGTTGTAATCCGCGCTTCGCGAACGGCGAACTTCATCACTTTACACATTCTGTATTTGGCAAATACCTCATCAATTCGTGCTTTTGCTTGCTTCGCATCCATCGCTTCATGCTCTGGCATGTCCATGAACCCCATTACCATTAGGCAAGGCCTCCTTTGTTTCCATTCATACTCGAGGTTGTGTACTTCCTATCTATCTATTGGGTCCAGCATCGAAATGGAACACCGTGGGCAGGTATTCCCATTATACCACAAAAACAAGAACATTTGTTCCTATAAATAATTAAAAACAAATCAAAAAGAAACTATAAAACGAGTTTAAACCAAACATGTGTTCGCCATTTTATACTGTTAACGTGGACATCGTGAGCAGAAAGGAAGCTGCCTTCGCTATTTTCAAGCAAGCAGCATGAGGCTCTATTAGGATGGCCGATTAGTAAATGAGCAGGATGCAAGATTAGCAATTTTCCCAGTAGATGAAGGGAGGTGATGTGGATTGATTGTATATCGCGACATTGTAGAACGATGGCTCGTGCCCATGGGGAAGGCATTGAACATGCCGGTTGTTCCCTTGGACGGCCTGAAGGCGGATCAGACCGAGCCGCTTATCGCGTACGACGTGGCTGAGCCTTACATCGATTGCTCGCCCCATCATGCGGAGTCACAAGGGATGATTGAGAAGGTTGTTGAGATGGAATGGCTTCTTCTCATTCGCTCCAAGGATCGCATGGATATGGTGGAACGCTGCCGGGATTTGCTCGGCTGGCAGTGGACGGAAGGATTGGAGTGCTTGACGACAATCCCAGCCGTGCAGGTGCATATGGGGCCAGCGCAGTGGAAGACGGAGCCGACTGCCGGACTAGGTCTCCGTATTAGGCTTCGCATGAAGGATCGCTTCGAGCGAAACTTTACATTCATCGAAAAAGTGGAATTACAACGAAACGAAAAGAAGGAGTGATTGTTCATGTCAATTCAAGACGTACAAGTAACGATTGATTTACAAAAGCCTACAGGTCGGTTGTCCTTCGGAATGCCGCTTATTATCGGGAAAAAAGCCGGAGGCTCTGCCTATAAAGAATACGGGGATCTCAAGGCGGTCAAGGATGATTTCGCGGATACGACAGCGGAATACAAAATGGCGGAGGCGCTCTTTGGACAAGGCGATCGCTCACCGGCTCGCATTGCGATTACAGCTTGTGATGAGAAGGAGGAACCAGCAGCTCGCCTTCGCTCTGTAGTCGATAACGGCTGGTACTATCTGCTCTCCTCTGATAATAGCGATGCTGTAGTTGAAGCGTTGGCTGCAGAGATTGAGAAGGAGGATTACCGTCTGTTCTTTACACGCGCTGCTGATAAGACGAAGCTTCAGGCGCTGAAGTCCAAGGCTTATACGCGTACGGTCGTGTTCTATCACACGGATGCCGCGGTATATCCAGAAGCCGCGCTCGTAGGTTCGGTTGGTTCTGCGGAAGTGGGCTCTGTGACGTGGAAGTTCAAGAAGTGCACAGGCATCGACGCGATGAAGGTAACAGCTGGCGAATTGATGGAAATTCACGACAGCGGCGCAATTACGTACGTGAACAAGCAGGGCGAGGCACGAACTTCGGAAGGCAAGACGCTGTCTGGTGAATATATCGATGTCATTATGGCGCGTGATTATGTGCGTGCCCGCATGGAAATGCAAATTCAGAATTTGCTCAATCAATCGAGCAAAATTCCGTACACCGATGCAGGGATTGTCCAAATCGAGAGTGCGGTGATTAACGTGCTGTTGGAATCTGCACGTATGGGTATCATCGCGACAGCCGACAGTGGCGAGCCGCTGTTCGGTACGTCCTTCCTGTCTCGCAATGAGGTAAATCCAAGCGATCGCGCGAACCGCGAATATCGCGGCGGCTCGTTCTGGTTCGAGATCGCAGGTGCGGTACATCAAGTGAAGGTGAACGGTGTTATCCGCTTCTAGTGAATCACAATTGATCACGAACATCATACACAACATTTTCTATTAAAGGATGGTGCTTATCTATGAGTATCGGTATTTATGATGCAAAGCAAGTATCTGTAATCATTAACGAAGAACACATTACGGGATTTGGCGAGAATACTTTCGTCACCTGTGAAAAGGATGAGGAGCAGACGGTAACGCATGTTGGCGCGCGCGGCGAGGTAGCGATTGCCTATAAGAACAATCCGCTCGGCACGATTAAGCTGACGGTGATGTCAACGTCGCCGCAATTGCCGCTCTTATATCGATTAGGGAACGAGAAGAAATTATTCAAAATTATGGTGAAGTCCAATAACAAACCGGGAGAAACAATTAGCGGTAATCAGGCTATCATCAAGAAGCTGCCGGCTGCTTCGTACGGCTCAGAGCTTGAGGATCGTGAATTTGAAATCCAAGTTCTCGATTATATGCATCAAACAGAATAGTGAAGTAAAAATTTAGGAGCTAAATTTCAATAAAACGGATTCGGAAAGGGTGGCTACTTGTGAGCAAGCAAAAGACTGTAACGATTGAAACTGAGGAATATGTGCTGCAGCATCCGGGCGCGCGGGCGCTCATGCGATTGTATGATGCAGCATTGAAGGCAGATGGGGGATGGAAGCTGGAAGCGTCGATGGACTTTTTCCTCCAACATGTCATCGTGTCTCCACGCCTAAGCTGGGAGGGTCTTGAAGAAAAGACCGATCTGATGACGCCGCTCTGGCTGGAGTGTGCGCGCTTCTTGGGCATGGTCGATACACCCTTGGAATCCGAATCATCCGACGTATAAGCAATCCATCTCCCGCAATCCGCTCCGGCAATTGTTCTGGCGTGTCGTCCTGAACAGCCGGGGCGGCATTACGTATGCAGAAGCGAGCGGTATGAGCATTGAGGAATTGTGTGAAGCCGCCGCCGCTGTGGAATGGATGTACGGGAAAGGAGGGGGTTAACCCAATGGATGATCGGATCTCCAAAAATATTCACCGCGAACTGCGCACCATGAACGGGAAGCTCGATGAGATGGGCGTCGTCTCCCGCATATTGACGGACAGCATTAAGGAACAGACAGCGGAGATGAAGCGAAATGCAAGAAGGAAGACGCCGAAGATAGGAGGACTTACCTTTCCTACTGCTACGTCTGATAGCATTACGTTTTCCAAATTGAACACGATGTTCGTTTCCTTACAGAGGCAGGTAGCTTCACTCGGTGTTTCACCATTGATAACGATAGCAACAAACTCATCATCTTCAAACAGGGTTGTGATTGAGAATACGAATGAGCTTGCTTCGTCTATTGCCCAGCAGTTACCGACTTCGCTCTCGCAAAAGCCAGCTGTTGCTCTTGCTTTTGCTCTGTGTAATTGCAGTTCTGACAAGAAGGAGGAAAAACCCAAGACTTGGCTTGATTATATAGGCGATGCTTACAAATTATTTAAGGATGTAAATAGTGATTTTACAAATCTTAGAGATCTTTCAGACAATATAAAGTTTGGCAAAGAAATGTACGAGAAAATTAAGAAGAAACGGGGCGGCTCCAAATCTGATGGGGAGTCTGAAAGTTCTAGCGGAGGAAAAGATGATCCGCAGAAAGATCTTGGAAAAGCTGCTAACGGTACTAAAAATGAAGGGGAAGCCAAAGACAAGGGCAATCCATCCAATAAGGGCAAAGAAAAAGAGAATACAGCTGATTCTTTGAAGTCTGCGGCAAGTGGCTCGAATAAGGATAAAAATTCTCCCCCTAATAATGCCAAGCCCAATGATAGCAAGAGTCCTCCAACGAATACGGGTACGGATGCAGACCAGAAATCCTCACCGAAACCTACCTCAAATGTCCGGCGGGATTTAGCGAATGCAGCTGCCGGATCGAATGGGGAAGGTCAAGCTCCTTCGCCAAAGGATACAAAGGTTGATAATACTAAACCAAGCCCAGCGCCAAAAAATAGGCGAGGGGCAGGTATATTAGGGAGGGCGAAAAGACTCGGCAAATGGGGAGGTTTCTTAGCTGGGGGAGCTGGTCTTGCTATGGGTCTTTTTGGCGGCAAGAAGGATGAAGATGGAGGTGGGGAAAAGTCTGAGTCCACTGCGGATGATTCCTCGAACGTCGTTCAGGCAACAGCTGAAACGGTTCAATCTGTTCAATCAACAGTTGGGCCGATGGCGGATGCTGCTAAAGCGGCTTCGACCGCGTCAGATGTGAGTAAGGCTGCCTCTGCAACGAAGAAGGTCGGCTGGTTGGGCAAGTTGTTGAAGGGAGCTCGTACAGTCAGCAAGGCAACAAGGTTTCTGCGCTTTAATCCCGTTGGATTTCTAGGCGGATTAGCCGTAGATGCAGGCTTATGGGCAGCGGAGAAGTTCCTACTCCCGAATGACGAGGAGAACCCAGACAAGGAATCAGAAGAGGATGACAAGTCAAAATCAGCTGCAAAGATGATTGTGAGATCCTATATGGCTAAAAACCATGCGCTTGCAGCCTCGACGGGACAATCAAATATACAATCGTATTCCCCTAATGGTGAGGGCATGCAATCGATAGTTGAGGGTTCACCGACTGGAGCGATACCCTCAACTGCATCTATGCCTCAACATCAGACACCCAATATGCCTGGGCCTACTGCTAGTGGCAGCATGGAAGTCAGCACGAACAGCAATGTCACGATGAACCTGAACGTGAACGGCTATATTGACAACCGCATGATTGAAGAGATTAAGCGGATCGCCCGCGAGCAGTACGACGCCTCATTCCGAGCATTAGAGCGGGGCATTGCGGACAAACTGCCGAAGCCTAAGCCTATCCCAAGGCCTCAGGTGGCGGAAGGAGGAATGATGTCCCATTAATACGCGAAAAAGCAAATTAGGCGGCGTGGAACTGTTCGTCATTTCAGAGGAACCTGAGTATTCAGTGCAGGTGAGCAGTCACAATGTGGAAAAGGGCGGTACCATTACGGATCACATCCGGAAGGAAACAACAAGCTTAGTTCTGCAAGGATTGCTAATAGGCCCCCAGGCCTCCAATTATAAGCAGCGTTTGGTAAAGGCAATGAGCGAGGGGAAGCTGCTCCAATACACTGGGAGCAATATGATGCTGAATTGTGTCATCACTAGCTTGCGAACCGCTCATAACAACTCGATTGCTAATGGCATGACTTTCACCATGTCATTGAAGCAGGTCAACATTGTCCAGCCAGCTTACAGTAAGCTGCCGCCGAAGAAGAAGGCGGCCGTGAAGCCGAAGAGCCGTTCCGGGAAGCGAAATACTTCCTATCGTCCGGTGCCGGAGACGCATACAGCGCGCCCTGGCCAGTCGCTAATGGATATCGCTAGGTACTTCGGGATTCCTGAAAGCATGATTCGGATAGCTAATAATGTCATTGAGCGTACCGCCAAGCCATTTGTAGAGGGAGCGAAACTTCTGCTTGGCCTTTCCAAAAAGAAAAAGAAAAAAACCATGCCTTCAGGTGGGGGCGGGGGCGGAAAACAATACATGCAGGATCGGTAAGGCAAGGAAGCTTCAGAAAGGAGGAGAAGGATGGCGATCATCGGGATCGACAAAGATCTTATTCCTTACTCATTTGATATGGATTTGGGCGATCGAACCTATACGTTCGAAATACGCTACAACTTTACCCATGATTATTTTACCGTGGACCTATCGGAAGGGGATACTCCGTTAGCTCTTGGCGTCAAGCTGGTATGGGGAATGCCGCTGTTCGTCAGCATGGAGACGCGGGAGTTCCCGCTTGAGCTCATCGTCCCGTATGGGGATAATCCGGAAGAACAGATTACGTGGGATACACTTGGGCAGTCTGTTCACCTGCATTTGGGGGATGACGATGGAATACTTATTTAATCGCGGGTGCGAGATTTTGATTGGTGGTTATCGATTCAACTACGGTGATCTGACAATGAATGTTCACGTAGATTTTGATGATAACAATGAACCGAATGAATCCACCGTAGAGCTGTACAATTTGTCCAAGCATACGCTGGCGAACATTCGCACGGGGATGCGAGTCATTGTCAATGCGGGTTACGGCAAGGATCTCGGCACTGTGCTTCAGGGCAATATTGTAGAGGTACGAACGAAGCGGGAGCAGATGGATCGGGTGACGACGATTCAAGTGAAGGACGATTTGACAGTTTCCTTATATGAAATGGCACATACGTATCGGCCGGGCACGAAGGCTAGCGAAATTATTCATGATCTGTTAAGTCGGGCGCAAATTCCGCATGGAGCCGTGCAGCTCGGTTCTAATCATGCTTATATGAAGGGATTCGTTGCGAAAGGCGATCCAGTTGCGTCGATACGCCGGGCAGCTCGTGAATGCAATACGGAAGTATTTACTCGGCAAGGTAAGCTATATTTCAAGCCTCTTGCTGGAGCCGGATTAGAGGTAACAGGCATCGTTCGCTTATCCGCTGACAGCGGGTTAATTGACAGCCCGCAATCGTATGAGGAGGACAAGGTTAAGGGTGTGCGCGTGACGTCCCTCTTGAATTATCGGCTGCATGCAGATGCACAGCTTCGATTGGTCAGTGAGGATTTTGACGGTGTGTACCGGGTGAAGCGGGGCAAGCATACCATATCGATGGATCAATTTGTGACAGAAGTGGATTTGGTTAAGATTTAACCAATTCGTTGTATTTGCATAAGGGGTAACGGCGATAAGTGTGAGCATGCCCAGAAATGCTAGACGATGATAATGCGATTAAGTAACAAGGAGGTGACGCTATGGGCGCGAATCGAGCGGTCAGTGCACTGGAAGCCTGGATGGATCATAGAATCTCGGGAACAGCAGGAGCGCAACTGGGTACGATTGTGAGCATGGGAGCGGGCACGGCTGATGTGGAGCTGGAAGGCGAGGCTGGACTTATTCGATATCAGCTTCCGATTTTAGAGCAGGCACAAGACATCGTGATCGAAAGTGGGAGCCGTGTACTGGTTGTATTTACAGAGGCCGGCAAAGGTGGCGGCGTCATTGTCGGAAAGGTGGCTGGAGGATGAGGACGTGGGCGCTTCAAGACGGAGATCTTCAATTATCAGATGGACAAATTGCTTGGATCGATGGGCGTGAGGAATTAACGCAAGCGGTTCGCATTCGGTTGGGTACTCGCTTGGGCGAGTATTTTTTTGCGCCGGATATGGGCTTGGATCATGAGCGAATGGTTGGCAAGCAGGTAGATGAGGATACCATTCGCGAGGCGATTATGCGCTGCCTCATGGATGAACCGCGCATTCAATCGGTTGAGGATGTAGAAGTGACAAGAGACAAGCACTCGCGTACAGCTCAAGTACGCCTAGTCATGACAAGCTCTGAAGGAGAGGAGGTTGAGCTTATCTATGCTGACGGCAGCGGGATTGAAGCGTAAAACCTATCATGAAATTTATGAAGAAATGGTTGAGGATTTAGGCAAGCAGCTCGGACAGGACATCAATACCTCGGAGACATCGCCACTTGGGATGATGATGCAGCTCTTTGCATGGCACTTGTCTGTGCTGTGGGAAGATGTCGAGCAGGTATACCACGAGTCGTATATTCAATATGCAACCGGAGTGCAGCTTGATGCATTGGCCGTATTTTATGGGCTGCGTCGCAAGCTGGAGCAGGCGGCTTATGGGAATATCAAGCTGACAGGCGTTCCGAAGTTTATCGTTCCAGCAGGACTACAAGTGGGTACGAAATCAGGCGTGTGGTTCATGACGGTAGATGATTGCGTATTGGACGATTCGGGCAAGGGAGAAGTTGCTGTGGTGGCGACTGTACCAGGCATTATCGGTAACGTACCTGCTGATTCCATTACAGAAATGCTTACTTCCGTGAAGGAAATTACGAGCATTACGAACCCAGCTAGTATGGCAGAGGGTCGTGAACGGGAAAATGATGTCGAGTTCCGCGACCGTTTGCGTTCCGCGCGAGATGGCAGTCATGCGGCAACCGTGGACGCAATTGTATCTGCCCTGCTGCAAATTCCGGATGTAAAATCAGCAGCTGTACGTGTGAACGATACGATGCAGACGAATGAAGAAGGTATTCCAGCGAAGTCGATTCGTACGTACGTATACGGCGGTCAGGATGAACGCATCGCACAGACGATTTTTGAGAAAAAGGCAGCGGGAATTGGAACAGACGGAACAAAAACCGTAAAGGTTCGCGATGTCAGCGGAGGCGAGCATGATGTGCGCTTTAGCCGCATGAAGCTGCTTGATGCCCATATTGAGGCAGAAGTAAAGGCAACTTCGTCATTTTCTTCTCGTGGGAAGGAGGACATCGTCACCGCGATTGCGCAGTATATCGGCGGCGTCGGCGCGGATCAGCAAGACTACACAGGACTTCCGCAGGGATCACGTATCGTGTACAGCCGTTTGCTGGCAGCCATTCAGAATGTGGCTGGCGTCGAAGAAGTGCTCGAGTTGAAGGTGAAGCTTGGTGATGGCGAATTCGTCAGTGGCAACGTAAGCATTCCGCTTTATGAAGTGGCTCGTGTGGCACCTGAGCGGATAAAGGTGGCGGTGACCTATGTTTAAGCTGCCAGAGGTAATGGAGTTGCTGCCGGATGTCATCGCAAAGGAAGGCAGCAGCCGCTTCGCTCAGCTCGTAAATGTATGGCTGAAGCAGATGAATGAGCTAAGCATTACGATTCAGCGAATATCGGAATGGAAAAGCATCGAACAGGCAGAAGGTGCCGCGCTGGATGAAATTGGCGGCAACTTGGGGCAAGCACGCGGTCAAGCGACCGACGAGGTGTATCGGTTGCTTCTCCGTTCCAAGCTGGCCCGCATGAATTCAAGCGGTAGCTTGGATTCCGTCATCGAGGTGCTCGCTCTAGCTCTTCGAGCAGCACCGGATGAGTTTCGCATCGCGGAGCAGTACGATGACCCGATCCAGCCTGAACCTGCGGCGATTCAGGTCACCGAGGTACCATACGAGAAATTGAATGGCGTTGGGCTAAGCCCTTCGCAATTCGTTTCTCTTGTTGAGAGCCTCGTCGCGGCTGGCGTCCGCGTGACGCAGGTCGGTCTAACGGGCTCGTTCGAGCTGGCATATGCCTACGATGTGCTCGAACAATCCGAGCTCGGCCTCGCTGACGAGGCGATGACCGTAGGCGGTACTCTGGGCGATCTTTATGTCCCGGGCAATGACTACGTACTACCGGTATAGGATGATGTTCGGTAATGGCTCGATAGAGTGAACGGATGATGGCGCTTATAAAATATCAATCACTTATCCAAAGGCTTTCATATGAAAATGAACAAGTTTTTATGGAAGACTCTTTCGGTTAAAGAACTATCTATTAACTATTCAACAACTAGGTTTTGCATGTTTTTGTTCTTAATTTACTAGGAACCATTACGAATGAAAAATGAGGTGACGATACATGGCATTCGAAAAAGAGCTTCCAGAATGGAAGGGAAAAGGGGTCAAGCCCCCGCAAAGCAAACTGGACGAAGGCTGGAAAGTCCAAGACAAGCCTCCCGCAGCTTGGCTGAACTGGCAAATGAATAAGACGTACGAAGCCTTGAAGGAAGTACAGGAGAAGGCAGCGGAGAAGTCGGAGGTTGCTTCGGCAATTGAGGATACAAAGAAATATACGGATCAAAAAGTAGCAGGGATTGATTTAACAAAAATCACTCCAGATTCAATCGGGGCAACGAAAAAAATAGACTTCGATATTCACGCTGCTGATAAAACAAAGCATATTACAGCAGATGAGCGAAACGCTTGGAATGCAAAGGAAACGCCGGGTGGTGCACAGGCAAAGGCAAATCAAGCTGAAACAAATGCTAAAAATTATATTGATTCTAAAGCGTGGCAAAAACATAAGGTAGCCTCAGACGATGGAACAGCGATTGACATTTCTAATAGAGATTTAAACAGTATTGTACACACTGGTTTCTATAAAGGAACGAATATGGGGAATGCTCCCGCTCTTGTTCACGGATGGGGGTATGTTGAAGTTATCACACATGCACCAGGTTCTTGGGTTTTGCAAAAAGTATATGATTTGCACGCGGATAGATTCTATATGCGCAGACTCCAAGATAATGGTTGGACAGCTTGGACACAGGACCTTTTTCAATCTGGCGTTGACGCGAAAAATCGCATCGCGGGTGCCATCAGCGCTAAAGGGGTACCGGCATCCGCATCAGATACTTTTGAACAATTAGCTTCAAAAATACAGACAATCGAAACAGGGAGAAAGTACGCCTCTTCAAGTTTCTATAGATCACTTACTTATGATGGGACATTTGAAGTTAATTCACTTTCATTTAAACCAAGTGAAGTAATATTATTGTTAAATTTAGTAGTTGTTGAGTACTCGGATGGTTCTGGTATAGCTGGTCGTACGCAAAATATGGCTATGGTATTAGGATGGGGATCTGCACAATATGAAGACATGGGAATAAAGCTGAGTGTTGGAGTAGAATTCCTAAATAATGGTTTTGTTGTTAATCATAAAGTACACTCTATTGGAGAATTTTATCGAGGCGCTGTACAAGTAACAAGATGGGAGGCAATTTCATAAGAAATTGTATGAATGAACGTATGAATTAATGAATGATTCAAGATAGATTTTTATGCTCTCGGCCTTAGCTGAGGGCTCTTTATTTCCACTCGAAAGGAGGAAATGAGATGGAACGAATTGATTGGCTCTTGAAACTTGGGGTGGGCGCGGCGGGTGGAACTGTAGCATTACTATTTGGCGGCTGGCCGATGCTGCTGCAAGTACTGCTTATCATGACCGTAGCAGATTACATCACCGGCATTATGGCAGCAGGCTCCGAAGGCAAGTTGCGCAGTAGCGTAGGGCTCATTGGTATTGCACGCAAGGTGTTTATTTTCGTAATCGTATCGATCGCGCATCAGGTGGATGTGGTGCTAGGAGGGCAGCATCTACTCAGAGATGCGACGGTCTTTTTTTATATGGCGAACGAATTGTTGTCGATTATTGAAAATGGCGGACGTCTAGGCGTGCCGCTGCCTCCGGTTATTAAACAGGCGGTGGAAGTGTTGAAGGGAAAAGGGGGAATTCATGATGAGCATCGACATTAAGCAGCGCCTGATTCCAGATGGAAGGGCGAACAAGCCGAACCTTGCCATGAAGCCGATGTATCTTACTGTGCACAACACGGACAATACAGATGCGGGGGCGACTGCAGAAGCGCATTCGAGGTATTTGTTGAACGGCAGTGGCGGGGCGAAGAAGAGCTGGCACTATACGGTGGACGATAAGAGTGTGTATCAGCATTTGCGAGATACTGAGCAGGGGTGGCATGCCGGGGATGGGATAGGCCCTGGCAATGCGTTGTCTATTGGCGTTGAAGTATGTATGTACGCAGGGATCGACGAGCAGGCCGCATGGTGCAATGCTGCTGAACTGCTCGCCATCTTGTCGTGCAAGCATGGCATTGCACTGGAACGCATCATGCCGCACAAACATTGGAGCGGGAAGGCTTGTCCGTCTCGACTGCTGCCGCATTGGCAGCAATTTATGGACATGGTGGTGCAGGCTAAGGAAGCGATGTCAGGCGACACTAGTGGTACGAAGCCGCCATCGCCCAATCCGACTATCGAACAGCAGCTGCGTGCCGAGCGAGTGAAGGTCATCTGGGAAGGTGCACCCAAAGAAAGTTCGCAAGGGTACTTGATCGACAATAAGGTTTATATCCCAGTGCGCGAGGCTGTAGAACGTAGTGGAATGCGTGTGCATTGGGAAGCGGAGAAGAGGCAGGTTGTCGTCCGTGGAGGCAGCGAGTAAATTAAACGAATGAGGCCACATTCAACGGAGATGGAGAATCAATTACTATCATCAAAGATAAAGTACTGGCACGATTGCGATTGCTGTATATCCCTGTCCATGCTCCTTCTCACAACCAAGAATACTTTCCCTCCTGACTGCACAATCTAACATAATGTGACATTGTTGCCGCCGAACAACTTTCCTTAATGGACTCAACTTTTCTTGCCGGTTCCAACAGGTTGTTGCCGGTTCAATTGTTGTAAGGAGGGGCAACACTGTTTCTGTAGACCCACACGGGATCGGTGAGGTAAGATAGGATTCCGGGTTGGAACGGCATATTCCATAATATGCCTGGTAATAAGGAGTCAGGGAGGGGTCAGCGTGAGCGCGGACATATATGCAGATATGAAGCAAGGGGAAAAAGGAGCATGGATCAGCATTGCTGCCTATATTGCCCTATCCGCATTCAAGCTAGCTATCGGCTTATTCTACCAATCGAAGGCGCTCCAAGCAGACGGATGGAATAACTTGACGGATATCGTCGCATCGCTTGCTGTACTTATCGGACTGCGAATTTCGCAGAAGCCGCCAGATCACGACCATCCATACGGTCATTTGCGGGCGGAGACAATCGCTGCTCTAATTGCTTCCTTTATTATGGCGACAGTCGGGATTCAAGTGATCATATCCACGGTACAAGCATTGTTCCATGGCGAGTCGACAACCCCGAACCCGCTTACGGGTTGGGTAGCGCTTGGCTGTGCGATTGTGATGTACGCGGTGTACTCATATAATAAGCGGCTGGCAGAGCGCATTCGTAATCAGGCGCTTATGGCGGCAGCACAAGATAACCGGTCAGATGCATTTGTAAGTATTGGCGCAGCAGTTGGTATTTTCGGTGCTCAGCTTGGCATTAGCTGGCTCGATCCGCTTGCCGCTTTAACAGTAGGCTTCATTATATGCAAGACAGCATGGGATATTTTCCGAGAAGCAACTCATACATTGACGGACGGATTCGATGAAGCGCAGCTGGATCGCCTGCGTAAGACGGTAGAGAGTACAGAAGGCGTGCGCAAGATTAAGGAAGTGAAGGCGCGCCTGCATGGAAGTCTGGTTCTCGTTGATGTGGTTGTACAGGTTGATCCGAAGCTAAGCCTCATTGAAGGACATCATATTTGTGACGATATTGAGCAGCGTATGAAGCGCAAGCATAATATTACTCATGTACATGTGCATGTCGAGCCAATGGATACAGATACAAGCAAAACAATTCATCAGCAATTGGTGTAATGTATGATCATAGAACGCGACCAGCGTGCCCGCGAGCGACGGTAACATCCGTCCTCAGGGCACGTTTTTTTGTGTTTCTAGTAAAACGGACAGACGGAGCAGATCACATAAATAAGCATCGAAAGAGTAGTACTGGGAATGGGCTCGATTGTTTAAATCTGGTATTCACCCCATGAATCAACCAATTAATAGGCACAAAGACCCACAGAGAAGGTTACAATTTTGTCTTTTTTAAGAGGATAGGCCGATAGAAACCGACGAAGAAGACTCTATATAATTAGGCGTAGGGGAAATGGGATGTCATTACAGAAATAGAATAACCACTTAATTATAGAAACAATTGACATCTTGTTCATATGAACATCAACTCACATTCGGTTCACGATTACAGTAATGTAACAACAACTTAGAGGAGGATTTCTATGAAGAAGAAATTACTGTTAGGCATAATGATGTTCACAATGGCAGGGCAGATGATATTGCCGTCATTGCATGCGGCACCTGCAGCAACTAGCAATGTACAAGCTGCATCTGTAACGAGCTCCAACCAGAATCGCGGAGAGATTGTTCAGTCCGTCAATTTGAGAACGAAGCCGAGTACTTCATCCTCAATCATTCGATTGGTGAAGACAGGCGAATCCGTTACAATTTTGGACAAGCCCAACAGCAGTTGGTACAAAGTGAAGGATACCAAAGGCAACACGGGCTATGTAAGCTCTCAGAGCAAATACATACGAGTAGGGAATACATCAGGCTCTAACTCTTCAGGAAGTTCAAATAATAAACCTACGACTTCTGTTCCATCAAGTAAGGCTGCGAAGATGGACAAAGTGGAGAAAGTAGCGAAGAAATACATGGGCACGCCTTATGAATTTGGATCGAATCGGAATACAACCAAAACATTTGATTGCTCCGACTTTGTACGCCAAGTCTATAAGGAAGCATTAGGAATCGTACTGCCGACAGACTCCCGGAAGCAAGGCACTTATATTAAGGATAAAGGCGGCGTGAAGAAGAGCATCAGCCAACTGCAGCGAGGAGACTTGATGTTCTTCATGTCCTATAAGGGATCCAGTGCATCCAGTTATAAAAATGTGAATAAATCAAAAGAGCGAATTACACATGTCGGCATTTACTTGGGCAATGGCAAAATCATTCATACATATTCCAAAGCTTCAGGCGGCGTACGGATCGACACGGTGAGCAACACTAGCTGGGAACATCGTTTCCTGTATGGAGGAAGCGTAGTAAAATAGAAGCGTTCATCGAGCATACTGCATATGCACGCATCAAAAAGGGCTATCTATTCAACAGGGAAAGCTGTTGGTAGATAGCCCTTACTTGTCCGTAGGAAGAGGAATTCAAGCGTGCTGATGCATGTTCCGTCCCACATCCATTAAAATGGAACACGGCGGTTCCTAGTTATTGATATTTTGGAGGCCCTTGTTGTTCATCGATCTTCGGTCTTGTGCGATATTTCTTCGTCTTCGCCATGGCAACTGCAGCCCATGAGCTAAGCAAGCTTATTGGAAGCAGTAGAGCAGTAGTTGTGTAGCGTACAATATTGTCCTGATAGAGGACATAGGCAATGACAAGCACCATGAGTGGGGCGTAATCGACATACCGCACCATCCGATGTCTGAGGCCTAAGCGGTTCTCAACGATACCGAAACAGAAGAAACCGGCAATAATGATGGCAGCGAATAGGAACGCTCCTGTAATCCAGCCGAGTGCTCTCATGAGAAGAGCAAGCGTGATAAGGGCGTATCCGACGAAGCCTACTCCAGTAAACAGCATGTTGCAATCAACTCCTTGGCTAAGATCCTAATCGTAGATGATTATTGCAGCAATTGCAACACGGTTCGGGCACAGGCCTCAGGATCCGTCATAGCAAGAGCGCCTAGCTGCCGCTTCTCGCGCAGCCGGTCATAGTGGTGCTGTAATTCGTTGAACCAACGTGCAATGGTATCCGAGGATTCAATCTTCTCACCCATACCATGCTCCATGAAATATTCACAGTTCTCTTCCTCTTGTCCAGGGATTGGATCATAGAAGAGCATAGGGATGCCCTTCATCATTCCTTCTGTACAAGTCATTCCCCCAGGCTTCGTTACCAGTAAATCGGAAGCATCCATCAGACGCGACACCTCTTGCGTGTAGCCGAATATATGTATGTTCGGATGCTGGAACAATGGATCCTGTTCCATCCGAGCGATTGCCTTCTGATTGCTGCCCATGCAGAACAGAAGCTGGACATGTTCGCGCCATGTCGTCATGTACTGGAGCAAATCTTCATTCAGCGACAATCCCCAGCCGCCGCCCATAATCATGACGGTCGGAAGCGGACGCAATCCAAGCTCCAGCTGCGCTTCCGATTGAGGACAGCGCTCCCAGAACTTCGGATGAACAGGAATACCAGTAACAACAATGCGGCTATCATCAATCCCGCGTTCCAGGAGCTTGTTCCGTACTTCTGGCGCGGAGACGAGGTATTTTGTAACTTCTGGGTTCATCCACGTACCATGCGCATCGTAGTCCGTAATCAATGTATATAATGGAAGATGAAGACCAGAGCGCTTCAGGCGCGATACGATGATATTCGGAAATGGATGAGTGCACACAATCGCATCAGGACGCAATTGATCGAGCACATGAGAAGCTTGTGTGTAGAAAATGCGATGCAATGCGAGCTGTGTGACGCGGTTCAGCGATTTTTTATATTTTTTTCGATACAAGAGTCCAACCAGCTTCGGCTGTGAGCTTACCGTCTTCCGATAAGCAGCGAAGATTAGCGGCCCGACCGTCGGATTCAAGAACTTGCCCAGCTCGATGACGCGTGTTTGGACATCGGGCTCCAGCTGGCGCAGTCCGACTGATAGGGCATAGGCTGCTTGCGTATGGCCTGTACCGAATCCTTCAGATAGAAGGATGATTCTCTTTTTTCGCATGTTCTCACCCACATTCCATTATAACCTGAAAGTTGAAAGGAAGCATCAGCCAATTACGTCGAAACTGAGCGTTCATTTTCCTTGGTTTAGTTGAAATTCACAGGCAGGTATGATAAGGTTCAGGTAACGGCATATGACCATAATTTCTAATTGGTCATTCAGTCAAATGTGCGCCAGGAGAAAGGAGGCGGGGGATGTGACCGTAGACCGCCGAAAACAAATCGTGGAAGCGGCAGCGCAATCCTTTGCTCTGTTCGGGTACAAAGCGACGACGATGGATCAAGTAGCGAAGATTGCCAAGGTAGGCAAAGGAACGATATATACGTTCTTTACGAACAAAGAGGAGCTGTTCGATGAGATTTTGCAGCAGCTCATCCACGAGATGAAAGAGATCGCAGATCGGGAAATCACCGAGGATAGACCGTTTATTGATAAGCTGTATCGTGTGTTGGATCGTGTGCTGGAATATAGAAGCCGCCATGAGCTGGCATTGAAGCTGTCCCAGGAGCTGCGCGACTTCGGGACGCCGATGGCGAAGGAAGCGCTGGCTAAGATGGAACAGGAACTGCTTGAGTACATAGAGCGCGAAGTGCGTGTGGCTATGGAGCGTGGAGAAGTGAAGCAAGGTGACCCGAAGGTCGTCAGCTTCGTCATGCTTCAATTGTACAAAGCGCTTACGACCGAATGGAACAAGCTGAATGCTCCGCTCGATAAGGAAGCGATTAAGGATTATTTCCGCCTTCATTTTATGGAAGGGTTAATGATTCGCCAGCCATAAGGAAGTCAGGACGGATGTTGATATACAAAAGAGAAGCACCCTTCAAATAGGAACGCGTGGTCGAACCTGCAGAAGGGTGCTTTTGTGTGGAGACTATAATATAGTTATTTACTTTTTAATGACGACCATCTGAGCTTTCTCTAATTTCTTAGACAAGTCAACTAGTGCATTCTTCGGATCCTTCTTGAAATGAGCAACCGTTAAGCCAAGCTTGTCTGCGTTCAGCTTCTCCCAAGCTCCATCATCGAGCAGAACAATCGTTTGGGCAAATCCGCGTGACTCCCCGATTACAATATCGCCACCGTACTGACCAGCGAGCTTCACACCTTTCAGTTCTGTCACCGTTGTATCTGTCTTCGCGAAGATCACCGCATTGTCGCCTGTTACTTCAGGCAGCTTCGCAATCACTTCTGTTGTGTCTTTGTCCTTCACTTGTTGAAGCAACCCATTATTGAACAAGCCTTGAGCGGTTGATTTGCTGATCGCAATGACACGGTCATCCGCTTGCTTTGCATCATATTTCAATGCGAAATCATCTGTCTTCGACACATCATTCTTCGTGCTCTCCAAAGCATCTTTAATTTGAGCATCCGTACCATACATAATCAGTCCATTTGCCTTAGGGCCGAATAGGCTGCATCCTGTCGCCATTACAAGTACAAGTATCATGGTAGCTACTATTCCAAGTTTCTTTTTCATTTGTTATCCACCTCAATTACCAGTATTGATTCTTATACCGTTAACGATACAGGAGGGATCATCTTGTTGCCATTGGTTTAGATGACAGCACTCTTTCAATCTCGTAAGAAAGTAGGACTATAGTATCAAAATAGCCGCTGCTCGCAAGAAGTTGCCTGCATAAGATAATAATTCCCCTCCTTTTTACCGTTATAGTAGATATGTACTTTTTTGTTCCATTGGAACTACTCACAGGAGCAAAACGGGAAGGGAGAAGATAAGGTGTACCCATCAAGGAAAAAATCGACATGGCTTAGCATAGCGCTCGTATGCACGTTGCTATTCGGTATGCTGCCAATCCAAGGTATCGTTCATGCAGAAGATTCGTTTACAGGTATTGCTTTTGAATCAGATGTGTCTCCAGTACACGTCACAGTTGAAGGTTCCTCTGTACAATTGAAGGTGCTTGGTACAATCAGCGGAAAGACGGATAAGAAAGATGTTACGAGCTTGGCTACGTGGACGTCCTCGAATCCGAGTGCTGTCAAAGTAGACGCTGGTTGGGTAAGCGGCGCAGGAAAAGGTACTTCGGAAATTACAGTGAAATATCAAGGATATACATTGAAGAAAACGGTTGTATCCGAATACTTGTATGACAAGATCGTTATTCGCACAGGGGATACGGATCAAGAGGTTGCCAATGAAGTGAAGGCGAATCTTGGAGACAAGCTTGCCTGGAAGGCATTCGCCTTGGACAAATCGACAAATACGAACAATGATGTTACGGCTGAAGCCTCCTGGACTTCCTCCAATACAGATGTAGCGGATGTGAATAAAGGGGTCATTACGCTGAAGTCCAAGGGTAAAACGGACATTACCATTAAGCATAAAGGATTAAGCACGAAGATCGAGCTGAAGGTTGAACAGCCTTACGACAAATTGGAGCTGTCGCCAGAAAAGCTGGTTGAATTCGAATACGGTGCAGCTTCCAAGACCGTAACCGCCAAGGCGAAGACTGCTGACGGCAAGCTCGAAGATGTAACAGGTAAGGCAGATTGGACAACAAGCGATGCGAATATCGTCGAAGTGAAGAACGGAGAAGTCAAGCCTATCAACGTAGGTTCGGCAACGGTAACGGCGAACTACCTTGGGGCTTCGCAATCCATTACAGTGGTCGTACGTGCTTCTTACCAAGCGATGCGCATCACACCGGATCAGAAACAGCACATGATGCTGGGAGACGGGCCGCTGCAAGTGCAGACCTTCGTGCTCAATTCGGCTGATAATCAGCAGGATGTTAGTGATCTTGCAGAGTGGACATCAAGCAACCTGATGGCTGTAACGGTAGAACACGGCAAGGTTTACGCGAAGAGCGAAGGAACTGCAACGGTAACAGCTTCTTACAAAGGGCTGACGAAGTCGGTTGAGATTACGGTATACCCGACGATCGAGAAGTTGAAATGGACGGAAGAAGATAAGAATGCAAAACCTGGAGACGTTCGCAAGCAGGAGCTGATCTTGGAAGATGTGAAGCCTTTGCCTAAGATCAGTGGGGTGTCCTTGAGCGGCAATACGCTTGATGTATCGGAACTGGTGCAGTGGACATCTTCTAATGAAAGTGTTGTCTCCGTTAAAGATGGCAAGATGAAGGCAGCAGCACCGGGAACGACTTTCCTGACTGCGAGCATTCGCAATCAAACGCTTCCTTTGGAAGTAAATGTTCAGCGCAAGGCACTCGTATTGCAGGCGAACAATGCGGATATCAGTATCGTAACGGGTCGTGAGCAGCCATTGCCAGAAGTAAATGTTATTTATGCTGATGGTACAGAGGAAAATGTAACGACTCAAGTGAAATGGGAATCCAGTTCTCCGAACTTGCTCGTTCGCGAGGGGAACATGAAGGGTCTCATTGCAGGTCGTGCGACGTTGACAGGTACATTTGCCAATGTGAAAGTGACTGTGAAAGCAACGATCGAAGAAGAGATTGTGAAGTATGATATCGTTCCTTCTGAAATTCGTACGAACGTGAACAAGTCCCAATCGGTTAAGGTAACAGGAACCTACAAGAATGGAAAGACGATTGCGCTTGCTTCGCGTATTAAGTGGACTATTGAAAATGAAAAGGTAGCGACGGTTCGCGGAGCTACTGTCAAGGGTGTGGCTATTGGCAGCACGAAGCTGGTCGGTGAGTATCAAGGAAGAAAGCTGGAGGTTACAGTGCATGTGAAGCCTCGCTTGCTGAAGCTGGAAGCAAATCCGACAACTGTGAAGCTGGGTATCGGTCAGTCTGCATCATGGAAGGTTCAGGCGATTTATGATACAGGTGAAGTTGTGGATGTGACGTCCTCCGTGACATTCGTTCCTTCCAATGTGAAGATTAAGGCGTCGCGTGGTTCGGTGCAAGGTGTATCCAAGGGTAGTGGAAGTTTGAAGCTGACATTGGACGGCAAGAGCACATCACTGCGCGTAACGGTGAAATAAGGATTAATTCAAAATGGGATTAGTCAGAGAACACAGAACAGGGACTGCAAGTGCAGTCCCTGTTTTGATTTTACGATTGTATGCTGCAAGCAAGAGTTGGTGCGAACAGAGCTAGTAAACAGTCGAAATTGCTATATATATCCGTGATGGGCTATGCCCCGAGTGCCTGATCTTTCCCTTGCATGTTATCACTGAAGAGCTTCATTTTGATTGTTATTGCGGCAAACGCAAGCAAGGAAAATCCTACTCCACACCAGATAAGCTGATGCATGCCGAGGTTAGCGATGATAAATCCCGCAACAGCAGTACCTATCGTAATTCCTAAGTTGGAGAAAGAAACGAACAGACTGTTGCCAAATTCAGGCGCTTCCTTCGTTTCAGCAGTCAGCCAAGTTTGACTCACAATCAGTCCTCCTGAGTGCACAGTTCCCCAAATGAATATCATCCCAATCATGAGAGAAAGATACGACCCTGCATAATAGACAAGTACATAGATGAACGCGTAGAGAAGCGGGAAAAGCAGTATTGTTTTTGTAGTATTTTTCTGGAGAAAAGTTCCGAACAGAAAGTTGCCAGCAATCATAACAAGCCCAAATACCATGAGCATGAGACTGATGAGTGAGCCATTCATTCGAGTGATTTGGCTTGTGTATTCGGCAAAGTAACCGTACACAGAGAACATCGCTGCAAAAATAAAGATGACAGCCGCTATGTTGAGCCAAAGTCCGGGCTTACGTAAAATACTCAGCTGTTTGCCGTAAGACATCTTCTCCTTCACAGGCATGGAAGGCAGCCAAATAAGCAAACCTATCAAGGCGATTGCATTCACGATGGCTCCAAATAAGAAGGAGGTGGATAACGAAATACGTTCAGCAAGGTAAGACGTAATCGGGACACCAAATGCGAAGCCTACTGTAATACCTGCAAATACACGAACGACAGCCTGACTGCTCTGCTCGGGAGGTACCAGACTGGCGGCAGCTACGAGTGCGATGGAGAAGAAAATCGGATGGAACATCGCAGGCAAGATCCGGAATATAAGCATTACCTCAAAATGCGAGGTGAACGCATAGACGAGATTGGACAGAACAAACATGGAAATGGCCGTCAATAGAACGCTTTTACGGTTAAAGCGGGATGCGATCAGGGTAAGAAACGGACCGCTAACGGCCACGATGAGTGCAAATATACCGACCAGCCAGCCTGCTTGGGAGGCTGTAATGTTGTATTTCTGCGATATTTGAGGCAGCACGCCCACAATACCCATTTCTGTCGTAATAATGCCGAATACGCCAAGGGACAGCAGAAGAAGCAGTAAGGGGTTTGTTTTTCTCATTTCAACGATAACTCCATTTCTATTCATCAGAATTTACATTTTAATGGTCATGAGTACTACGATGTACTTCATTCAAATAATTTCACTTCAATGAGCTTCACTTCAATACACTTCAACCCATTTATGCCATTCCAATTAATATACATAAATACATATCTAAAAATATAGATGTATTCTAACAAAAAAAAGAGATGTTCCTCCTCCTCTACAAGTGATGGGTGACGTAATCGGCATATTCTCGTATCGTGCGTTCATTGCGGCGATAGTACGTCCATTTGCCAATTCGTTCAGACTCTAATAGTCCAGCTTGCTGCATTGTGAGCAAGTAGCTGGAGATAACCGATTGCGCAAGCCCTGTCTTTTTCTGAATATCGCCTACGCATATGCCTGTTGCAAATGATATTCCATACTGAATGTACTTCTCTTCATTGAAATGTTCTTCAGGGTTCTTCAACCATTGAAGAATTTGGGCGCGTGTGTCATTAGACAAAGCTTTGCAAATGAGTAAAGGTTCCATACGTCTTATTATATCTATAATTATAGATTTGTAAATACAATAATTGGCTGAAAAGTCTGTAGATGCTCCGATAACAGTGAAATTTAATATACACACGTCTGAATATATATGCATAAAAAATGATGTTATTTGTCCTCGTAAAAGAATATAATGGATCATATATGTCGAAAAATACAAAAAAAGAACGAGAATTTATAAACAAAAAGGGTGATCGATGCATAGAGGGGGATTTATCTATTTGGCTCTATATAAAGGTATTATCAACTATAATAACTTATCAAGGACATAAAAATATTAAATTGCCATCATATTAACGTGGTGATAAAATAATGAAACAATACAAATGAATAATTATAAATTCATAAAGAGAACGTGTTGATTGCTGTCGATCCTATGCAATGTATGTCGATCACTTTTAAATAGAAAGGTTGCTTCGTATGAAACTGAACGGATTACCTCCCAAGCAAGGCTTATATGATCCACGATTTGAAAAAGATGCGTGCGGAATGGGCTTCGTCGCTCATATTAAAGGGCAGAAGTCTCATGATATCGTACGTCAAGCGCTGCAGATGCTGGTGAATATGGAGCATCGCGGCGGTCAAGGAAGCGAACCGAATACAGGCGATGGAGCAGGAATTATGCTGCAAATTCCGCATCGCTTCTTTGCTCGCGAGTTGGAGCAGCAAGGAATTACACTTCCGGAAGCGGGTCAATACGGCGTGGGTATGCTGTTCCTGACGCAGAATGAGCCAGCGAGGGGAGAGCATGAAGCGCGTCTTCGTCGTATCGTTGAGGAGGAGGGGCATCAATTAATCGGATTCCGCACCGTACCGACGAATGGGGAAGGTCTTGGCCAATCCGCACGGGCAGTTCAGCCTTATGTGCGCCAAGTGTTTATCGCACGGAATGCGGATAGCGACAGTGAGCTGGCCTTTGAACGCAAGCTGTACATGATTCGCAAGCGGATGGAGCGGGAAATTCGCTATACCGGTGAAGAGGAAGCGAGCACGTTCTATATTTCGAGCATGTCTTGCCGGAAAATTGTATATAAAGGAATGCTGACCACCGAGCAAGTTGGGCAGTTCTATCTCGATCTGCAGCATGATTTGCTCGAATCTGCGATTGCACTTATTCATTCACGCTTCAGCACGAACACGTTCCCGAGTTGGGAGCGTGCCCATCCGTATCGCTATATGATTCATAATGGTGAAATCAACACGCTTCGCGGCAATGTGAACTGGATGCATGCGCGTCAGACATTGTTCGCATCAGGCGTCTTCGGAGCTGATCTGGAGAAGGTGAAGCCAGTCATTAATGATGATGGTTCAGATACGGGGATGTTCGACAATACGTTTGAATTTCTGTATTTGGCGGGACGTCCGCTATCGCATGTTGCGATGATGATGGTGCCTGAGCCGTGGAACAATCATGACAGCATGGATCCGGCGAAGAAGGCCTTTTACGAGTATCACAGCTGTCTGATGGAGCCTTGGGATGGCCCTGCGGCAATGGCGTTTACTGACGGTGTGCAAATTGTAGCCACCTTGGATCGCAATGGATTGCGCCCATCTCGTTACTGTGTGACGAAGGACGATATGATTGTGCTTAGCTCCGAAGCGGGCGTGCTGGATATTGCGCCAGAGCAGATTGCCTACAAGGATCGACTTCGTCCTGGGCGGATGCTCGTTGTAGATACCGAGCAAGGCTGCATCATTTCCGATGAAGAGGTGAAGGCGCAGATTGCGGCGGAGAACCCGTACCAAGCTTGGCTGGAGGAGCATCTGGTCGGTCTTGAGGATTTGCCGGACGCGCCGGAAGTGCCTGAGCCGAAGCATGAGAATGTGCAGCAGCGCCAGCAGGCATTCGGTTACACCTATGAGGAACTGCGCAAGATTATCGAGCCGATGGCGGCTACTGGTGTAGAGCCGCTTGGATCGATGGGATATGATGCACCGCTCGCGATATTATCTGAACGTCCGCAGCGGCTGTACAATTACTTTAAGCAATTATTTGCACAGGTGACGAACCCGCCTATCGATGCCATTCGCGAGGAGATTGTCACTGCGACGGGCACGACGATCGGGCCTGAGCGGAATCTGTTGCTTCCAGAGCCGGAGAGCTGCCGCCAGATTAAGCTCGATTCTCCCGTGCTCTCCAATGAAGAATTTGCGAAGCTTCGCCATATTCGCAGACCGGGCTTCAAGTCGATCACCATTCCGATCTTGTTCACAGCATCAGAAGGAGCGGCGGGGCTTGAAGCGGCTTTGAAGACGATGTGCGAGGCAGCTGATCGGGTTATCGGCAAGGGACATAATTTAATCATCCTGTCTGATCGTGGCGTTGAGGAGGATCAAGCGGCTATTCCGGCGCTTCTTGCAGTATCCAGCCTTCATCACCATCTCATTCGCCAAGGGACGCGTACGAAGGTAAGCCTATTGCTGGAATCGGGCGAGCCGCGCGAGGTACACCACTATGCACTGCTGCTTGGCTATGGCGTCAGTGTGGTGAACCCATACTTGGTGTTCGAGACGCTGGATGATATGATTCGCCAAGGCATCCTGCACGGCATTACGCATGAGAAGGCAGTTAAGAATTATATGAAGGCCGCGACGAAGGGCGTCGTGAAGATCTTGTCCAAGATGGGAATCTCGACGGTACAGTCTTATCGCGGCGCACAAATATTTGAAGCAATTGGATTGAAGCAGGACTTTGTCGATCAATACTTTACTTGGACGCCATCCCGAATCGGCGGCATTGGCTTGGAGGAAGTAGCGCAGGAGGCATTGTCTCATCACTATCGTGCTTTCGCCTCACAGCCGGGAAGAGATACGGAATTGGATTCCGGGGGCGAGTATCAGTGGCGCAAGGACGGGGAGGAGCATCTGTTCAACCCGCAAACCATTCATACCTTGCAGCAAGCTGTACGTACGAACGATTACCGTCTGTTCAAGAAGTATTCGAAGCTGGTGCAAGGAGAGTACAACAGCAGCCGAACCCTTCGTTCGTTGTTCACCTTGAAGCCAATTGGTCCAGCGATTCCATTGGATGAAGTGGAATCCGTCGAATCGATCGTGAAGCGGTTCAAGACGGGAGCAATGTCGTTCGGCTCGATCTCGAAGGAAGCGCACGAGAGCTTGGCTATCGCCATGAACCGAATCGGAGGCAAGTCGAACTCCGGTGAAGGCGGAGAGAATCCAGCCCGCTATGTGAAGGATGCGAATGGCGATTCCCGAAGAAGCGCGATCAAGCAGGTGGCATCTGGACGCTTCGGTGTGACATCTCATTATCTTGTTAACGCAGATGAGATCCAGATTAAGATGGCACAGGGAGCCAAGCCGGGAGAAGGCGGTCAGCTGCCAGGCCGCAAGGTATATCCATGGGTTGCGGAAGTGCGCGGCTCGACACCAGGAGTAGGCTTGATTTCTCCACCGCCGCACCATGACATTTACTCGATCGAGGATTTGGCTGAGCTGATCTATGATTTAAAGAATGCCAATCCGCAGGCGCGCATCAATGTGAAGCTCGTCTCGGAAGTCGGTGTTGGAACGATTGCTGCCGGAGTAGCCAAGGGGCGTGCAGATGTAATTCTCGTTAGTGGCTATGACGGTGGCACTGGCGCCTCACCGCAGGGCTCGATCCGCCACACAGGCTTGCCGTGGGAGCTTGGATTGGCAGAAACACATCAGACCTTGATCCTGAACAACTTGCGCGATCGTATTGTATTGGAAACGGACGGGAAGATGATGACGGGACGCGACCTTGCTATCGCTGCCCTGCTGGGAGCTGAGGAATATGGCTTCTCCACGGCACCGCTTGTTGCGGTCGGCTGTATTATGATGCGAGTATGCCAGCTGGACACATGCCCTGTCGGAGTGGCGACACAAAATCCAGAGCTGCGCAAGAACTTTACAGGCGATCCGCAGCATGTCGTGAACTTTATGCTCTTCATTGCGGAGGAGCTTCGCGAATGGATGGCTGAGCTTGGATTCCGTACGTTGGATGAGATGATTGGGCGTACAGAATGCTTGGGCATGAAGGATGCGCTGGATCATTGGAAGGCGAAGCATCTCGATCTGTCCTCGGTGCTGTACCAGCCTGAGATGCCAGAAGGTTCCTCGCGCATTCAAGTTCGCGCTCAGAACCATGGCTTGGAAGAGACACTCGATATGACAAGGCTCGTTCCCGAAGCGCAGTCTGCGCTGGAATCAGGAATACCTGTCGAAGGGACATTCCCGATATGCAATGTGAATCGTGCGACGGGCACAATATTGGGCAGCGAGGTAACGAGAAGATACGGCGCGGCAGGACTGCCTGAGGATATGATCCGTTACTCGTTTATCGGGTCTGCTGGACAGAGCTTCGGCGCATTTGTTCCACGCGGCATGACGTTGACGGTTGAAGGAGACAGCAACGACTATGTCGGCAAGGGGTTATCAGGCGGTAAAATTATCGTGAAGCCGTCTCCGCAGGCTACTTTTGCAGCAGAGGACAATGTCATTATCGGCAATACGGCATTCTATGGGGCTACAAGCGGTGAAGCCTACATTCGCGGAATTGCTGGCGAACGCTTCGCGGTTCGCAATTCAGGAGTACATGTGGTCGTCGAAGGCGTAGGCGATCATGGCTGTGAATATATGACTGGCGGCTGTGTTGTCGTGCTCGGTAAGACGGGGCGCAACTTCGCAGCAGGTATGTCTGGGGGTATCGCATATGTATGGGATGAGGATCGTACATTCGTGAACCGCTGCAATCTAGAAATGGTGCTGTTGGAGCCGCTTGAAGGAGCGGAAGAAGAGCAGCAGGTGCGAGGTATGATTGAGCGTCATGTGCAAGTAACGGGCAGCACCATTGGGGAACGAATCTTGCAGCAATGGGACAATGGAGCAAGCGAGCAATTCGTCCGTGTCATTCCGAAGGATTATAAGCGCATGATGGAGCAAATTGCGAAGGTAGAGGCGCAGGGAATGACCGGAGAAGCGGCGCTGCTTGCCGCATTTGAAGCGAATATGCGCGATTTATCACGTGCTAGCGGAAACTAAATTATGGTATGATAGCTATGGCCTGCAGTTCGGAACTATCCGGGCGCAGGCCATCGCTTTTTTCAACCTACTTCTACTAGAAATCGTTGGTGATACCATGAAGTTTTCGCCGATGGGGGCGTTCCGCAATTATACGCGGGAGATGAACGTATTTATCTGGGCAAGCATCATTAACTCGACAGGCGGAGCTCTTATGTGGCCGCTCACGACCTTGTTTGTTTACACGCAATTGAATCGCTCTTTGGCTGATGCCGGATTTGTCATTCTGATACAGATGCTCGGCGGCGTGTTTGGGCAGTTCCTGGGCGGAGGGCTGTATTATCGGATAGGGGTGCGGCGCCTGCTTGTATGGGCACTGGCGATTACTTCCGTGCTGCAATGCTCGCTCGTGTTCACGGCATATACCAGCTGGTGGGGCTATGTCATTACGATGGGGGCGATTGGACTAGCCAATTCCGTATCGATGCCGGCGATTCAATCTTTTATTGGCTTTCGGTGGTCTGATCGGCGGGATGAGTTATTCAATGTGATCTATGTCGCGAACAACATCGGGGTCGCGCTGGGAACAGCAATAAGCGGTGTGCTCGCAGACATTTCGTTTAATTTAACTTTCCTGCTGACCGGAGTCACCTCAGCCGGGTTTGCCTTCTTCTTCTATCGCTTCCTGCAAGGCATGCAGGAAGAGGGATCCGTGCAAGAGAATAATGAGACAAATAACGGACAAGCCCTTGAGAGTCAAGGTACTGGAGCGGCAGTAAATTATGGCGATAGACAACAGCCTTCTGCCGGAGTGCTGCCGGAACAGACACTATGGAATAAGCTTGCCGCTTATCGCATATATTTGTTCATGTCTTTAGGGGCGATGTTTATATGGCTGGCGAATTCCTTGTGGGGAAGCGGGATCGCCCCGCATATTGATGATCAGGGCATGGGCTTCTCGATGTACAGTCTGCTGTGGACATTGAACGGCGTACTTATCTTTGCAGCTCAGCCGATTACAACATGGATGAAGCGAACCGTGGCGAAGCGGGTAACCGATCAGCTGACATGGAGCGGCATCTTTTATGGAGCGGCATATCTCGTCATTTGGATCGTGCCGAACTATGCAGGTTTCGTGCTTGGAATGGCATTGGCAACATTAGGAGAAATGCTTGTATCCCCGGCTGTCCCAGCATTCCTATCCGCTCGGGCTGGTCGTGAGGCCCCATTCTATATGGGGGTTGCAGGAGGAATCAGCTCTATTGGAAGGATGATAGGGCCATATTTGTTGGGCGTTACTTACGATCATAGCGGGCTTGCTGGCGTAGCAGTCATCTCAATCGCGATTGCGGTATTATCGATTATTAGTTTTATCATTCATGCATGGCTTCAACGTCAAGCCAAAGTCCCGGTTCGTCCGCGCTCTTTTCCTTCATCTTCGTAATTTTTGAAGAATACGTATAAAATTCGACAAAAGTAGAACTGAATAGGTACGCTCCTCTCCCCATGATACGACAGTGTACCTGCATCTTATGGGTTATAATAAAGATTGAAATATGGCAATTTGGAACTAAATAAAGAGCTATAGCAGTGGTCATTACAAGATAAGTGAGGTACGGGTTATGGGAGGAATAGGGGAGAATCATAATCTGAAAAGTCAAAATGAAACAAGTCTAGACAATAAACAGACTAAACTAGATATTTTTGACATTTTGACTCAATTGCAAATTGATCTTGAACGATGGCCTGATGTATACCGTCGACCGGAGGCTATACCTGCAATTGAATAGTATGTAGATGAGCATCCTCCATTTGATCAATGGAGGATGTATTGTTTTCTGATGGTTATTTCTTAATTCTGGAAGTTGGCTGCATGGAACGCTCGGCACGCACAAATGCGATGAAGCGCCGCGATTCGTCCTCAGACAGCTCACGTCCATCTACCGTAAGACGGAACCTCTTCATCAAGTCTTCGTCAGACAACTCCAAAGCGTCTGCAAACTCACGAACCTCATGTGTCAAGGTTGTTGTTGGATTGGAGATGCGTCCCACCAAATAATCTATAGATACTCCAAATAAATCCGCTAATTTGGTCAACGTTTCAAAATCAGGCTTGCGGCGATTTTTTTCATAGTGAGAAAGCGCGGCTCGGGTAATACCCAGCAGCTCAGCGAGTCCCTCTTGTGTCCATCCCTTCTGATCTCGAAGATATGATATGCGATTTCCGGTACTCATGCCAACAATTCCTCCCTTGCTAAGACGATACACCCTTTTTGAAACAATATGTCGCAAAAAAATTATAAATTATACAGAAATGAATTGACACGATACAAAATGTATCTTAATCTAAAAGTAGTTCAAGGTTACAAAATGTATCAAAACTATGACTTTAGAACCTCTTTTTCTATTATAGTGTCCCCCCCATATGATGGTCAATTGAAGATAAATCGATTACGTTTCCTCAAGTAGAGAAGCATTATAATCCATCAAAAAGGAGTGAACGACCATCGAACTTCTAACCTTGCTTGAAGTTATCAACCGTAGAAAATGGTTTCTAATCATCACTACCCTTATTGTAACATTGCTTGCGGCATTGTTCATGCAAGTAACTCAAAAACCGACCTATCGCTCTACAGTAAAGATGATTATGAGCAATAGCGGTTCAGATGCAGAAATGACGATGGAAAGAATGAATTTGAATATATCCTTGATGAACACCTTTAAGGAATTAATTAAGACACCTACTATTCTTGGGGCGGTTATACGTGATAATCCAAGCTGGGGCCTGTCAATCAGTGAACTCGCGGATCGCATATCGGTAAGCACGGTGGAGCAAACCCCAGTAATGTCTATAACCGTTCGAGACATCTCAGAATCGAGAGTGATTGACATTATGAATGATGTAACAAGCACGCTAAAAAGACAAGTAGCATTCATCTACAAAATGGACAACATTCTCATTCTCGATGACCCGAATCATCAACAACGCATGATTCCAGAAGTCGAATCCCATGTATTGCGCAACACAGTGATCGTTGGGGCTGCTTGCTTTATTTTACTCATGCTGTTTGTCAGCATGAAAGATATGACGGGAGATGTTGTGCGAAATGAAGCACGACTGAGGGAACTGGAACTTTCACCTCTCGTGTCCATCGAACCTTGCAAAAGAGGAGATATGTTGACGCAAAAGACAGCGAATACCAAATTGGCGGGTGATAAAAAGAATGTTCCGATATCGACGTAAAATTCAGCTATTAGTGCATATGAAGAAGACGTCTAACATTTCCCAAACGTACCGCGCATTGCGAACGAAGTTGAATTATATGCTAGCCAAGCGAAATGATCGAACGCTTTTGGTGACCTCATCCGTACATGGGGAAGGCAAGACGACGGTAGCTAGCAATTTGGGAATTGCCTTCGCGCTGGAAGGAAAGAAAGTCGTAATCATCGATGCGAATCTGCGCCTGCCAACACTTCACCATGTATTCTCCCTCTCGAAGCGCAGCGGATTAGGCGATTATTTGGAATCTGCGCAATGGTCGGAAGAAATGATACAAGAAAGCTCCATACCTAATTTATTCATACTCCCTGGGAATCCGACGAACAGTGATCCTTCCGAGCTGTTGGGCAGCTCTCAAATGGAATACCTCTTAAGTCATCTTGCAGAACAATTCGATCTGATTCTTATCGATTCGCCCCCCATAACGAAAGTCACGGATGGACTAATATTGTCAGGTTTGTGCGATGCGGTACTGATCGTTGTCAAATCTGGAAAAGTAAAAGCTGCTACGCTCATGAAAGTGAAAGAGGCCATAGAGTGCGTGAGCGGTACGATTATCGGCACTGTACTCAATCAAGTCGAACGGCGCAATTCGTTGAATTCACAGGTAATTGCGATGAAATAGCTGCTCGGGATAGAGACAACTGAACTAATGGAGTGATGGAGTTGAAATTGTGGTGGCTCAAGAAAGGAAGTTTTGCAGTTCTGGATGCAGGATGTATTGCTGTAAGTGTCGGGCTGTCCTATTTGCTTACGATCCCTGCTAACGAAGGACAGATTGGAAATTCGTTCGTGCTCGGGTTCAGCGTGCTTACCATCGTCTGCTGTCTGATCGGCTTCCAGGTGTTCAATTTATATGAACAAGTATGGCGTTATGCAGATAGTAGACATGTGTTGTTAATTGCGTCTGCCGTTACGGCTGGCTGTGGTATGTCTTCGATGATATCTATTCTCCTATGGGGAAATGAGGTGCCATGGGGGTTTATGATCATGACCTATGAGACGGTTCTTCTGTCCGTCGGAGGAATCCGAATTCTGCAAAGGTACAGGCAGAGACGTACGGTGAGCCATCAGCGGGTGAAGCGTCACATTCTCATTATCGGAGCGGGTGATTGCGGGTCGCTAGTGGCCAAAAAGATATTGGACAATGAGCATTCAGACTCCCTGCCTGCAGCGTTCATCGACGATGATTCAAATAAGTGGAACAAAAAAATCGTGGGCATTCCGGTCGTTGGTGGCCGTGATTCAATTATGCAAGCTGTACAGCAATATCAGATTCAGGACATTATTATCGCCCTGCCTTCTTTGCCGCGCAAGCAAATTGCCGAATTTATCGATTGCTGCAAGACAACGGGCTGCAATATTTATACGATGCCTAGTCTGGATGACCTGATGCAGGGCAAGCTCACGGTGAACGATATTCGTCATGTAGACGTCGAGGATTTGCTTGGGAGAGAGCCTGTTCGTCTACATTTGCAAGACAACTGCAATTATATTCGGGGTAGAACGGTTCTTGTTACAGGGGCTGGGGGTTCTATTGGCTCCGAGTTATGTCGTCAGATCGCTGCCCTTTGTCCGCAATTGTTGCTCCTGCTTGGTCATGGAGAGAACAGTATTTATGCCATTGAGTCGGAGCTTCGCCGGCTTCATCCTGGGCTGGAAATTATGCCAATCATTGCGGATATTCAAAATAAGCCAAGACTTGAACAACTGTTCCACGAATATGCTCCGAATGTCGTGTTTCATGCGGCAGCGCATAAGCATGTCCCGCTCATGGAGCTGAACCCTTCCGAGGCTATTCGAAATAATGTGCACGGAACGAGGAATGTAGCGGAATGCGCCCATCGATTTGGCAGTGAGCGTTTCGTCCTTATTTCTTCAGATAAGGCTGTGCATCCTTCGAGTGTCATGGGGGCAACGAAGCGAATGGCTGAGATGGTCATTCAGCATCTGAACGAGCGCAGCAGTACGAACTTTACTTCGGTTCGGTTCGGCAATGTGCTTGGCAGCCGCGGCAGCGTCATTCCGCGCTTCAAGGAGCAGATCCAGCAGGGCGGGCCCATCACGATCACACACCCCGATATGACGCGCTTTTTCATGACGATTCCAGAAGCTGTTGCCTTAGTAATTCAAGCTGGAGCCTATGCCGTTGGCGGAGAGGTATTCATCTTGGATATGGGCAAGCCTGTTAAAATTTTGGATTTAGCAACAGATTTAATCCGTTTGTCCGGCTTTGAGCCTTACAAAGATATTGAAATTGAAGTAACGGGAATACGACCTGGGGAAAAGCTGCATGAGGAATTGTCAACGGAGGAGGAGGGATTGCGGAGAACGGAACATCAGCGCATTTTTGTCGGCAATCCGCTTCTGATGGAGGAGCGCGCATTCGAGCACTGGAATAAGCAGCTCAATGAGCTTCTTCTTGATAATCCCCTACATTTGAAGCGTTTTTTAATGGAAACTATTTCGAGTTCGGATGAAGGAGTGAAGATGGCACGATGATACGATTCGGGATTGTAGGATGCGGCCATATTGCAGCAAAGCATGTGGAAGCTATTCAGAACGTACAAGGAGCAGTACTGCAAGCGTTGTGCGACTCGGACGCGGAGCGGATGAAACCATGGGCAGAGGACGGGATTGCGGCGTATTTGCAGTATAGAGACATGCTGCAGGATCCATGTGTAGATGTGGTCATTATTTGCACGCCGAGCGGGCTGCATGCGGATATGGCCGTTCAAGCGGCTCAGGCTGGCAAGCATGTTGTCGTGGAGAAGCCGCTCGCCTTGACGCTTCTTGATGCAGAGCGGGTGATAGCAGCATGCAGCAAGCATAAGGTGAAGCTGGCAGTCGTACATCCGAACCGCTATCGTCCGGCAATTGTGCAATTGAAGAAAATGCTGGATGAGGGGAGATTCGGCAAGCTGAGCCATGCGAGCGTCAAGCTTCGCTGGAATCGGAACCAGGACTATTACAATCAATCTCCTTGGCGGGGAACGAGAGCAATGGATGGCGGTGTCCTGATGAATCAAGGCATCCATTCGATGGATTTGCTAGCTTGGCTGATGGGGCCGGCAGTTAAAGTGCGAGCCATGTCGGCAACGCGGCTGAGAAATATCGAAATGGAGGACGTGGCATTGGCTGTTATGCAATTTGCCGATGGCGCACTTGGCTCGGTAGAAGTTGCTTCGACCGTCTATCCGAACAACTTAGAGGAAGAGATTGCATTGTTCGGCGAGCATGGTTCAGCGGTGATTGGCGGTCCAACCGCGCACTGGATTAAATATTGGAACTTTGCATCCCTTGATAAGCAAGAAGCGTTGGCATTTGTTGAGCATACGCATTTAAATCCTTTTGGCGAGCCCGGACATACCCATATGATTCGGGATATGGTCGAAGCGATTCGCGATGATCGTGATCCGCATGTATCAGGCGAAGATGGCAAGAGAGCGCTGCAGATGGTGTTGGACATCTACGATGCAAGCGTGAATCAACGGAGCAGCGAAGAGCAGCTCATTTCCCTGTAATCGGAATGAATGGACTAATAGGTGAAGGTGGAGATTCGGTTGTCTAATATTCTCGTGCAAACAAAACGCAGCATCCCTCTTATTGATTTGCAAGCTTCCTATGCGTCGATTTCAGAAGAGCTGCTGCGGGCTGCAGAAGAAGTGCTGTCTAGCGGCCATTATATTAACGGCCCGCAAGTTCAAGCGTTCGAAGAAGAGTTGGCGCAATATTTGAATGTTCCGTATGCCGTTGGAGTAGCGAATGGAACAGATGCGCTCATGCTGACCTTAGATGCGCTTGGCATCGGCCCTGGAGATGAGGTAATTACCTCTCCCTTTACCTTCTTTGCCAGTGCGGAAGTGATCTCGCGTGTCGGGGCAACTCCTGTGTTTGTTGATGTGAATCCAGAAACGTATTTAATTGATACAAATTGTATCAAGAATGCGATAACGCCGCGCACGAAAGCAATTATTCCGGTACATATTTTCGGACAGATGGCAGATATGGATGCCGTGAATGACATTGCCATGAGGCATGGGCTTCATGTTGTGGAAGATGCTTGTCAGGCGCTGGGCGCAGATTATAACGGGAAGCAGGCAGGAAGCCTTGGCACTGCGGGATGCTTTTCGTTCTTCCCTACCAAGAATTTAGGGGGATTCGGAGATGGCGGCATCGTCGTTACGCACGACGCAGAACTTGCCCGTACCATACGCATGCTGCGTGTTCATGGATCGAATCCGAAATATTATCATGCGAGAGTAGGCTATAACAGCCGGCTGGATGAGCTTCAGGCGAGCTTGCTTCGTGTCAAACTGCGCAGATTGAATGAATGGACAGACGTACGCCGGCAGAAGGTGAAGCAGTACGAAGAAGGGCTGTCACAATTGCCTATTACGCTTCCAACAGAGCTGGTTTATGGAAAGCATGCTTATCATTTGTACATTATTGAGACTGATCAGCGTGAACAGTTAATGGCGCATCTCAAGGAGCAGGGAATTGATTCCGGTGTATATTATCCGGTTCCGCTGCATCTTCAAGAGGTATATCGCCCGCTTGAATATAGCGAAGGCGACCTGCCGCATGCAGAGCAGGCCTCCGCCCGCTGTATGGCGCTGCCGTTGTTCCCTGAACTGACTCAGCAGGATCAGCAATACATTATAGATACCGTGACACAGTTTTTTAAAGGACGTGATAAATAGATGAGTGTAGTTGCCAGCTCTTTTGCGATTAGTGCAGCCGATGTTCTAATGGAAAAGCTGCTTGATAAGTCAGCTGTGATCGGCGTAGTAGGCTTGGGATACGTGGGACTGCCGTTGGCGGTGGAGAAGGCCAAATCCGGCTTCCAAGTCATCGGTTTCGACGTACAGGACACGAAGGTGAGCCTGATTAATCAAGGAATTAACTATATCGGCGATGTCGTCGACGAAGAATTGAGCATGATGGTGGAGACGAATAAATTAATGGCAACTACAGATTTTGCGTTCATAAATGAAGTGGATGTCGTAACGATCTGCGTGCCGACTCCGTTAGACAGCTATCATCAACCGGATACGAGCTATGTCAAGCAATCAACAGAGGAAATTGCCAAGCACTTGCGTCCCGGAATGCTAGTGATCTTGGAAAGTACGACGTATCCCGGGACGACGGATGAGTTGGTGAAGCCTATTCTAGAAACTTCGGGCCTTACCTGTGGCGTTGACTTTTTTCTGGCGTATTCTCCTGAGCGGGTAGATCCAGGCAACAAAAGCTATAACACAAAAAACACGCCAAAAGTAGTTGGCGGTATAACAGCGTCATGCACCCGAGTGGCTGCTCAGCTCTATCGGTCCGTTTTGGAGGGAGATGTGGTTGAAGTAAGTTCTCCCGCAGTTGCGGAGATGGAGAAGGTGTTCGAGAACACGTTCCGCAACATCAATATCGCCCTTGTAAATGAGCTGACCCTTCTGTGCAATCGAATGGGGATTAACATTTGGGAAGTCATTGATGCTGCGAAGACGAAGCCATATGGATTTATGGCGTTCTATCCAGGGCCTGGCCTCGGCGGGCACTGCATTCCGATCGATCCGTTCTATTTAAGCTGGAAGGCTCGTGAATACAATTGCCATATGCGGCTCATTGAAACGGCCGGTGAAATCAACCGAACAATGCCGGAATATGTAGTGACTCGGATTGGTTCGATCCTGAATGAAGAAGGGAAAACAATAAAAAATTCGCGCATCGTCCTGCTCGGCATGGCTTACAAAAAGGATGTAGACGACTGGCGGGAATCCCCCGTGCTCACCATTATGGATGCCTTGAAGTCGAAGGGGGCAGATGTCGTATTTAGCGATCCGCATGTCGTTCACTGCATCCATCGTGGACAGTGTATGGAAGCGTCAGAATTAACGGGAGAGCTACTGGGAGGAGCGGATATTACGGTCATTACAACCGATCATTCCGCTTTCGATTATCAGTTCATCTGTGAACAATCCCAAGTTGTATACGATACGCGCAATGCGGTTAAGGGCGAGTATGGTTCAGCCAAATATTATCGACTTTAATCACCATCGGCGTGCCAGCACAATTCGGATTGATCACCTTTTGAAGAGTCTCCTTCACACCCTTTTTTCCTTTGAAATGTTATTTGTGATCTTTCTGTTCGCAGGTGTATTCAAATCCGATCCAAGATTCAGTTGGATACCGATGGACATCACGATGCTGACGTTGGGACTCGGTGTACTGGTATCGATTTTTGTACTGATGAAGAGGAAATTCATCGTTCTATGGGACAGCTACATGGTAACAGCCATTTATCTTCTGCTCGCAGCCTATGCGATGCTGTCGCTAATCTGGTCCCCAAGCCAGATCTATGCCACTGATAAAGTGTCCAAGATGCTTACACTCGTGTTATGGTCAATCATCGGCAGCTCATGGATCATTGCTTCGGAACCGAAGCGGGTACAGCGATTCATAATGGCGCTCGGCATATTCTCCTTATGGATTGCAGGGGAAGGGATCCTCACCTACGCAGCATCCGGGGGGAAGGGATTTGTCAACGTTATGGGTGGCACGTATTTAGGAGCAGGCCAAATTTCGAGCTTAGGTGCAATTGTATTCATGTGGCAGCTTCTGTTCGGACAGAGAGAAGCCCTGTATAAATTGTTCTCATTGTTCTCATTCGGTATTTGTATGTTTCACTTATTTGTTGGCGGGGGTAGAGGTCCTCTGCTAGCAACATTTCTGTCCTTGCTCTTGCCGATGCTGTATTCGATTCGATTGGAGCACAATCGGATGTACGTAAGGCGTTACAGCTTATTGTTGCTTGCCATGATTGCGGGGGCGATCTCTACAGCGGTAATATGGTCTGCATCTCCGAATCCACCACAGACATTGCTGCGGCTATCTCTGCTGATGCCGGGAAGTGATGGAATTGGGGGGTCAGCCTCCGCAAGGGTGTCGTATGCAGGCGAAGCGGGAGATTACTGGCTGAGATCCCCATTGCGGGGCAATGGGATTGGATCATGGCCTGTGCTGTCTCAGATGGACGATTTCCGCGATTATCCGCATAATCTGTTCATCGAAGTGATGGTAGAACTCGGTGGCATTGGCTTGCTGCTCTTAGCTTTATTGATTGGCATTACGATTCGATATGCGATATTGATCTTGAAATCTGCTCAATCCGAGCGCTGGATCGTGCTGGTCATGATATTTATAGCCATGCTGTTCAATGTAACGGTCAGTGGCGATATTCCTGACAATCGAGCGTTCTTTGCCGTAATCGGCCTGCTTCCAGTCATTACTAAAGCAGGATTATTAGCAGCGCGAGAGGAGGAGCATTCTATTGCACACCGTTAAATATGGCAGCAGCGGATTGATGGAGGATCATCATGAGCGTAATCATTTGTTCACGGTTTGCATGCTTAGCACGGCCCACGATGCCAACGATTCCCGCATAACGTATAAAGAAGCCGTCTCACTGGCCAAGGCTGGATATAACACACTGTTCATTGTACCGCACCATGGAGAGGAAGTTATTGAAGGGGTGCGCATTGTCCCTCTGCCGATTCCACGTTCTCGGTCTGAGAGAATGTGGACGACAACATGGCGACTCTATCAGGCGGCGAGGCAAATAGATGCAGACGTATACCATTTTCATGATCCAGAATTGATTCCGATAGGGTTGTGGCTAAAGAAAAAGGGATACAGAGTCATATACGATGTGCATGAAGATGTCCCGCGCCAGATATTGAGCAAAGGGTGGATTCCGAAGTGGCTAAGAGGCGGCGTATCTCGATTGGTGGAGCGGATAGAGCTCTGGGCTAGTCTTCGCTTCGATGCGATTGTAACGGCAACGACTCATATTGAAGAACGGTTCGCTAGACACCCGAAGTGTTGCACCAAGACAGTGTGCAATTATCCAATTCTGGACGAATTCGTACACACTGCCGAGTCACCACAATCCGTACAATCTGTACAATCCGGGGAATTCGTTGGCATTTCCCAACATGCAGGTAAGGAGGACGCCGTCTGTTATGTTGGCTCCATCGGCAATATTCGCGGACTTCAGCAGATAGTTGGCGCCATGGAGTTCGGAATACCGGATAAAAAGCTTTTGCTGGCGGGTTCCTTCGCTTCTGCCGAGGAGAAGCATGTTGCTATGGGACGTTCCGGCTGGGCCAAAGTTGATTACCTCGGGCAGTTGAACCGTAAGCAGGTATATGAAACGATGGCTCGTTCGAGAGCAGGGCTCGTTATTTTGCACCCGACGATCAATTACTTAGACGCGCTCCCGATCAAGCTGTTCGAATATATGGCGGCAGGCATTCCCGTCATCGCCTCTGACTTCCCGAAGTGGAGGCAGATTATTGAGCAAGCAGGCTGCGGATTTTGTGTCGACCCCTTCGATCTTGAAGGCATATCGCAACGAATCGATTGGCTCATTACGCATCATGAAGAAGCGGAAGAAATGGGGCGCTGCGGGCAAGAAGCAGTTCAGTCTCTCTATCATTGGAATGTAGAAAAAGAAAAGCTGCTGCATGTTTATGCCGACGTCACGGGTCGCATCAGGAAGGAAGAAGTACAGCAAACTGCCTTTGGCACGATGAATAGGGAACGTGAAAGGAAGGTTGTAAAGTAGCATGGTACTACCAACACAAGTTAGCGCTCGTAACATTTTGGTGCTGGCTCCTCATACGGATGATGCGGAACTAGGCTGCGGCGCGTTTATTGCGAAGCAGATCGAGTCTGGAGCTAATGTTGTTGTCGTGGCGTTTTCGGTAGCTGAGCAATCATTGCCAGGCGATTTCGCCAAAGACACGCTGGCGCATGAATTTCATGCATCCATGGACGTATTGGAAATTCCACATGACAATCGCATCATCTATCGATTCCCTGTCCGCCAATTTCCCACCCATCGCCAAGAATTGCTGGAAGTTCTCGTTGGAATGAAGCGAGACATGAAACCGGATTTGGTTCTAGTGCCATCCTCGTCCGATATACATCAAGATCATCAGGTCATCTGTAGTGAGAGCCAGCGCGCATTCAAGGAACAATCCCTTTACGGTTACGAGCTCCCTTGGAATCAACTGAGCACCAATTCACGAATATTTGCCCCGCTTGACCGGAAATATATGGAGCGGAAATGGGAGGCTTTGCAGCAATATCGTTCTCAGCTGCATCTGAACCGGAGTTATTTTACGAGAGAAATGGTATTTGGATTGGCCAAAATTCGAGGCGTTCAAATCGGTGAAGAGTATGCCGAAGCCTTTGAACCCCTCAGGGTGAGAATATGATTGTCAGCATTCATCAGCCGAATGTCCTGCCGTGGCTTGGTTTTTTTCATAAGATGGCCTGCTCGGATTTGTTCATCTTGCTCGATACCGTTCAATTTACGAAAAATGGCTATCAAAATCGCACAATGATCGACACGCAAGGCGGTCCGAAATGGCTGACTATTCCCGTAGCGAAGGAAGGCTTGTTCGGAACGAGGACGATCGATGTGCGAATTGCGAACAACCGCGACTGGCAGGCGGAGCACATGCGCCAGCTCGAGGCCAGCTATGGCAAAAGCCCTGGGTATCTTCAGCGGAAAAATGAACTACACGATCTCTACGGTGGGAAATATGAGCGCCTTGTCGATTTTGCTATACCGAGCATCGAGCTGCTCATGAAATGGCTGGACATTCGCACTCCGCTCATCCGTTCCAGTTCCATGTTGGCAGATGGGAGTAAATCGGAGCTGCTTGCTCAGCTCGTGCATGAGGCAGGCGGCGATGTTTATTTATCAGGCCCCAGCGGCAGGGAGTATTTAGATGAATCCATATTTCACAAATATGGAATCCGGGTGGAATATCACGAATTCACACCGTTTTCTTATCCGCAAAGACATGCCAAGGAAGGGTTTACGGGCGGGTTAAGCTCGCTGGATTATGCGATGCAAGTGGAAACTTTGCATTGGAAGGAGGCGGCAGTATGAGTGTAGCTGGAATGAACATATGGATCGTGAATCATTACGGAGTCGCCCCTGGCACAGGCGGAGGGACTCGTCATTTTGATTTGGCGAAGCAGCTTGTGAGGCAAGGAGCGAGTGTCACGATATTTGCTTCCGCCTACGGGCATCAGAATTGGATTAATCATTTGGAAGGCTCGCGCAATGCGGTTCGGGAAGTGACATATGATGGAGTGCGGTTCGTTTGGCTCCGCACAACAGCTTATAAGCGCAATGATTGGCGGCGCGTTAAGAATATGCTGGATTATACATGGCGCTGTTATTGGGAGGGGCGGCGGCGCAAAGAGAGCCCCGATCTCATCATCGGCTCTCTTATGCATCCTGCGGCTGCATGGATCGGTTCCCGCCTCGCTGCTCATCATAATGCGGTATTCTACTTCGAGGAACGAGACTTATGGCCGCAGACACTCATAGACTTCGGCAAGATGTCGCCGAACCATCCGATCGTCAAGGCGCTCTATTGGCTGGAATCTCATTTATACCGAAAGGCATCCCGCATCATCGTGCTGTTCGATAAAGCTGCTGATTATGTGGAGAAGCAGAGCGGGCTGGGATCGAAGGTACTGGTTCTGCCTAATGGTGTCGATATGGAGCGCTTCGCTCTTCCGCTGGCCGAACTCCCTTCTGAGGTGGAGCGCCAATTTGAACAATGGCAAGGGAAGTTCATTGCGATTTATACCGGATCGCACGGTATTTCTGACGGCATACATCACCTTTTGGAAGCAGCAGCACTTAGTAAGGGAACCGATAGTAATATTCAATTCGTCTTTGTTGGGGACGGACCGGAGAAGGAAGCTCTAGTGAAGCAGGCGGAACAAGCGGGATTGACTAATGTAGCCTTCCTCCCACTCGTGAAGAAGGAAGCTGTGCCCACACTTTTGGCACGGGCTCATGTAGGGTTAATTGCGCTGCGTGATGCTTCTGTATACAAATGGGGCATGAGCTTCAACAAAATGTACGACTATATGGCCTCTTCATTGCCGACTCTTCTCGTTGGCAAGATTGACGATTCGGTCATTGCAAAGGAACGAATCGGTCTTGTCCTGCAAGATCCAGAGGAATTAAGTGAAGCTCTGTCCAAACTGGCGAGGCAGTTGAAGGATCGGGAGGAAATGGGCCGCAGAGCAAGAGCGTATGTGGAACAAGAGCATGATTGGGAACGCATGTCCTATAAGCTCTCCGCGGCAATAGCGGAGGACGTTGGGCGTAACGAGAAGCGAGTTAGCAAGCGCAATACGGCTGCGTCCTACGATGTGTAGAGGGGATGATTCGAAGATGGGGATAAAGGATGACAAGCGAGCAGCAGCAGAATTGCAAGTGTTGGGACAGGATATTCGAATGGGAGAACAGGTGAAGCTGGGATATTTCTGTGTAATTGGTGATGGAGTGACAATCGAAGATGGAGTCTGCATCGGCGATGGGAGTATCATTGGAGCAGGTGCGGTCATTGGCAAGGGAGCGGTTATCGGCCGTCATGTCATCATCGAAGAGAAGACGGTTTTGTGCGATGGGGTAACGATTATGGATCAAGCCGTCATCGGCAAGCAGCCATTTCGTGCGAAACGATCTGTACTTCAAGATAGAGGAAGTCAGGATCCGTGCATCATCGAGAAAGGCTGTACGATTGGAACAGCTAGCATCGTATATGCCGGTGCTGTTCTGGAGCAGGATGTATTCATCGCCGACCTGGCTACTGTGCGTGAACGTGTACGTGTAGGTGCTGCTACGATTATCGGACGCGGAGCTTCGGTAGAGAACGATTGTACGGTAGGCGCACGCTGCAAGCTGGAAACGAATTGCTACATTACGGCTTATTCCACTATTGGTGATGATGTATTTGTTGCGCCGGGTGTTATCACGAGCAATGACAATTTCATTGGCCGAACGAAGGAACGATTTAAGTGGATGAAGGGAATAACCGTGAAGAAGGGCGGACGTCTTGGGGCTGGAGTCGTAACGCTGCCGGGGGTTGTCATTGAAGAAGAAGCCGTTGTCGCGGCTGGAAGTGTTGTTACTAAAGATGTGGAAGGACAGCAATTGGTCATGGGGATTCCTGCACGTGTTCTCCGTCAAGTGGCCGAGGAACAATTGCTGCAGCATCAGTAATGAAGCGTATATTCGATATTGCAGTTTCGTCCATTTTACTGCTCGTAATCAGCCCGATTCTCCTTATTACCTATATTTGCGTTCGCGTTGCATTAGGTTCGCCGGCCATTTTCAAGCAGGAGCGGCCGGGCAAGGATAAACGCGTATTCCAGGTTTATAAATTTCGCACGATGTCAGATGCCAGAGACAGTGCAGGGCAACTGCTTCCAGATGCCCACCGCATCACCCCTTTCGGTACTTTCTTGCGCTCAACGAGCTTGGATGAGCTGCCCCAATTGTGGAACGTATTGCGCGGTGACATGAGTCTGGTAGGACCACGGCCTTTGCTCGTGAAGCACTTGCCGTACTTCACGAAGCGGGAACAGAAAAGATTCCATGTTCGTCCGGGCATTACTGGATTAGCCCAGGTGAAGGGAAGGAATCATCTATCCTGGAATGAACGTTTGGAGCTTGACGTCCAGTATGTGGAGAACTGCTCCTTCTGGCTGGATATCAAAATTTTGTTCTTAACAATCATTACGGTGGTCAAGCGGGAGGGAGTTGCACTTCCCGGAAGTCGTGGGGCTTCTGACCTCGATAAGGAACGATATCATAGCCGCGAGGGGTGACGGGGACATGTGGAAACGATTATTTCCTGACTGCCGCATCGAGTCACGAGGCGAATCTGTTCATGTCCGAACGTTGGAACCGGAACATTATGAGGAAATCCCCCGCATGAGCGAGTCATGGATGCCTGCGGGGCTCTATGAAGCGACGCTTTTTTCAGCCCATGGATATGCTGATTTTTTGCGTGCTTCGCTTGCTATCCCGCCGTCTCGTTTCACTTCGCATTTTATAGGGATATATACGAATGCGAATTCCCTGATTGGCTTCGCAGAATGGAGACTGCTCGATGACATCTTATTTCTGAATAATTTCTACGTATCTGCTCTGTTCAGAGGAAGAGGCATCGGCTCCCATGTGATTCGACAGGCAAGCATTCACGCCGCGAAGGAGGGCTTCTCTTCCGTGCAGCTTGATGCATTCGACACGAACGAATCTGCCATTCGGCTATATGAGCGGAACGGATTCGTTCGACAGCATGCTTATTATTGGTATGCAAGTGCTCCGCTGCATCAATGGATGGACGTAGAAGTGGAAGAGAGCAGCTTGGATTATATGATTCAAGACTGGCCGCAAGCGGTAGCCAGCCTCGAAGTGTATGGCTATGGATTCTTTCGCGTGAGCTTCGATCATCAAGAAGAACGAATTGTGCTTATGAAGGAGAATTATTTCCGTATGCGCTTGAAAGCTGCAATGAATAAGGATGTGCTTGCTCTGCTTGCACGTCTTGCCCCGCATCGAAGGGTGCTTGTGTCAGACGGAGGGGAAGAGCCGCCTCACTCCGGCATGGAACAGTTGGCTGTAGCGTTTCGCATGGTGAAGCCATTGTCTTGATAAGATGAGGACAGGAAAGGGTTAAGGGCCATGATTATTACAATACCTGCATTGTTCGTACCCGAACGAACATATATCATTCAACAATTGGTCGGCGATATGCTCGGATTACCGTATCAGCTCGTCGTGGACAATGATAAGGATCAGTCGCCCTATATCCGGTTCGCACTGTCGAACGGGAGCAGCTTGTATATCAGAGATGCCTTCTTTGCTCAATATGAGGATGGATTGTCTTACTTGTCCGCGGATACGAGCCAACTACGTGTGTCCTATGCCAACTCCAGATTTGCTCCCGAAGGGGATTTGCCCGTATGGTTCGGGAGAGGGGAATGGCGAGTGGATGGAGGGGACTTGTATTGCGAAGCAGATCTGCTGGCTGCTTGCTTTTTTATGCTCACTCGATGGGAAGAGTGCGCGAACATAAGAGACCGTCATGAACGGTTCCCCTCATCCGGCAGTTTGGCTGTTCGGAGCCGCTTCTGGCAGCGTCCTGTTGTGAATGAGATGGCTGAGATGCTTTGGAATATGCTCATTGAAGTAGGGTTGGAGGCAGAACGAACAAATCGTCCCTCTGAATTGATTGTGACGCATGATGTGGATGATTTGCGATATTGGGACGGTATGAAGCGTCTTATTCGGAGTATGGCAAGAGGCTTGGCCAACTTGAGTCCATTGGCTCCCATTCGAAGCATGCTGGAATACATACAAGTAAAGTCAGGTAGATGTGCCGACCCGTACGATACATTTGATTGGCTGATGGATCTGTCTGAGCAGGCAGGAGTTCAATCCAGGTTCTATTTTATGGCGGGGGGCACGACCTTTTACGACAATCGATATGATGTCCGGGGAGAACTCGCTCGTTCGGTGCTCAAGCGTGTACGTGAGCGCGGTCATATCGTCGGATTCCACCCCAGCTATGATGCATACTGCAATGAAGAGTTGTTCTTGCAAGAGAAGGAGCGGCTTCAAGAAGCGGCGGGATGCGTGGTTACAGAGGGAAGGCATCATTATTTGCGCTTCCGTGTTCCGGATACATGGGGCATATGGGAGCGAGCCGGGATGAAGATAGACAGTACGATTGGGTATGCCGATGAAATCGGGTTTCGCAGCGGAATCTGCCATTCATACCGTGTCTTTGATATTCATGCCAGACAGCCTTTATCTCTACAAGAGCTCCCTCTAACCGCAATGGAGGTAAGCCTTGGCGGTTATCAAGGACTTGAACCCGCTCAGATGTTTGAGCAGATGAATAACCTTCTAGGAGTCGTGCATCGATATCGCGGACAGTTCGTTTTATTGTGGCACAACTCCAACATTCGCAACTCGTTCTGGAAGCCGTATGCGAATTACTATCATTCGTTCGTCATTCAAGGAGGGTGTCCAATTGGGTAATGTTCAAATACTGTCGCCTGACGATAGGAAGCAATGGGATGAACTTGCCATGAGTATAGTGGATCCGGACATATATTGGTTATCAGGCTATTGCTCCTTATACGAGAGCGGACAGGAAGAATCGGCACGTCTATTTATTTACAAAGAAGATACCGGAACTGTCATGTATCCATTTGTTCTCAGGCAAGTCAATACTCTACCGCATATTAAGCGCTTATGGGAAGACGCTCCGGAAATGTACGACATTATTACCCCATACGGTTATGGAGGACCTATATGCACTTCCTTACATGATGAAGATCGTAATGGATTGCTTGGGCGATTTCAGCAAGCCTTCTCCAACTATTGTAAGGAACAAAAAATTATAACGGAGTTTGTCAGATTTCATCCTCTTTATCGCAATCATCAGGATTACATGGATGTGGATCCGTGTTTCGTGCGCAATACGATCAGTGTAGATTTAGAGCCGGCGGTAGACGATATTTTCGCCAAGTTCAGCTCCAAGAACCGGAATCGAATTCGTGTATCTTTGAAATCTGGACTTTTTGGACGGCAGGAAACGATGACGTTAGAACGGCTTCAATCTTTCATTGATATGTATTATCACACGATGGATCGTGTGAAGGCTCAGGCCAGCTATTACTTTACCGAACAATACTTTTATGACATGCTGGATCGCCTATCCGATCAGCTCACCATGCTGGGAATATACGCGGAAGATGAGTTGGTTTGTGCATCGATATTTTTGCATGAAGGTGAACATGTGCACTATCATCTGCTCGCTTCCAATGAGCGATATTTTTCTTGCGCGCCCAATAATTTTTTGCTGTACTTCGCCATACAGCACTTCAAGGAACGAGGATTCAAGAAGATTCATCTAGGCGGCGGTTATACGGGCAATGATTCCTTGTATCGCTTCAAGAAAGGGTTCAATAATCATGAACCATTGGACTTCTATGTTGGAAGGAAAGTACGAGATCCCTACCTATACAAATTATTAAAAAGCAAATTTAATGGTATTACGGAGAGCGAGTATTTCCCATTTTATCGCGACCCTTCACTTATGGCGGTTGGTATTGACTCAGCAGAGGTGACCCAGTATGTCTAAGCCTTATATATATCTGTCTCCTCCGCATATGGGAGATGAAGAACGGATTAAGATCGATGAGGCATTTGCTAGCAATTGGCTGTCCTCCGTCGGTCCGCATATTCAGGCATTTGAAGAAGAAGTGGCCCATTATGTAGGGGCGCAAGGAGCAGTTGCGCTAAGCTCAGGGACGGCGGCCATCCATTTGGCTTTACGGCTGGCTGGGGTAGAAGCGGGCGATTATGTGCTATGTTCCACGTTTACCTTTATAGCTAGTGTGAATCCTATCCTGTACTTGAACGGGATTCCTGTATTTGTTGATTCGGAGCCGAATTCCTGGAATATGTCGCCAGAGGCGCTGGAACGGGCATGTGAGCAGCTTGCGCAAGAGGGGAAGACGCCGAAAGCTGCTGTCATCGTTCATCTCTATGGGCAGAGCGCAGATATGGATGCAATTATGACTATCTGCAATCGTTATGGCATTATTGTGGTGGAAGATGCAGCAGAGTCACTAGGTACGACCTATCGTGGCAGACATTGTGGGACAATCGGTCATTTCGGCATCTATTCGTTCAACGGCAATAAGCTCATTACCACATCCGGAGGGGGAATGCTGGTGAGCAGCGACCCCGTGGCACTTCGAAAGGCCAGACATTGGGCGACTCAGGCTAAAGAAGATCTGCCGTACTATGAGCATTATGAGATGGGGTACAATTACCGGATGAGCAATGTGCTGGCAGGAATTGGACGTGGTCAGCTCACCGTGATTGAAGGGCGAATTGCCGCAAGGAGGGCTGTATATCAGCGGTATCGGAGTGTATTGGAACCTTATGATGGTATTCGACTGATATCAGAACCTACCTACGGAAGATCGACTTGCTGGCTTACGGTTATCTTGGTTGACTGCAAGCGTACGGGGACGTATCCGCTCTCGATCAAAACTGCTCTGCAGCAGAACGGCATCGAGTCACGTCTCGTATGGAAGCCGATGCATCTGCAGCCGATGTTCCACTCCAGCTTATATTTCCCTCACCAATCGCATCTTAGTGTGTCCGAGCAATTGTTTGCACAAGGGCTATGCTTGCCATCCGGCTCGAATCTGACGAGTGCCGAACAGGATCGGGTGGTCGATGTCATTTTGGAACATTTACAGCAGAATGCGATTTATCGGCAAAGTGTGTAGAACAGGAAGAGGCTTAGAAGCCGAGTGAAGAAGGAATCACCCGGCTGAATTCAAGATTCGATGCCGAGCCCACTTTATGATTTACTTCGTGATCAAAAGCGGACTTTTTGAACAACCTCTATAAGCCTGTATAGGATCTTTTTTCTATCCACTGATTGGGTGCTTGAATGCATTGCCAGCCTTCTACAACATATTTGCTGCCGTCGTTGCCGAGCAGCGAGAGATTATCGTTCAAGATCATTCGCCCTTTATCCCATTGTCCTGCAGTAGGCGGCTGCGTGCCGAGATTCACACCAGGTATGATCTCTTCGTAGCCAGACCAGACCGCTGCCGTGCAGTCGATGCTGTAAATGCAGAAACTCTTGATGCGCAGCGGCTGTGTTCCTCCTGATAACAAGACGCGTATCATTGTGACATCAGAATGAACACGGAAATAGAAGTCTTTGTTGGAATCATTTCCGGTAATATAACCGCCTATTGCTCCACCCCCGGGTGCGGTTGTGTTGAAGTAGGGCTCTGCGTTGGAGGAGCCTTTGACTGTAGCTTCATTTTGAATAGTGCTTCCTAGAATGTTGCCGTTTGCATCGTAGCAGATGACAATGACGCGTCCCCCATATCCAGCGATCGTATCTTTTTGTACAATAAATCGCTTGGCTTTGGAGGTGTTGATGAATACGCCGATTGCTGGCTGAATAAGCTCTACATATTCATTGGCGAGCGTCATTGCTCCAGATTTCAGAACTGTGGACGTGCGAGAAGTGGCGACATTAACGCGTGGAATATTGACTAAGCTATTCCCATTGTAGTAGCAGGCTATTTTATTCAGGGGACCGGATAGGAAGATCATGTTTCCTTTTGTATTGATTAATTTGGATTTGCGTGAGGAGTACACGGATACAGGATAACGGCTTCGATCATCGATATTGCTTCCGTTCAGTTCTCCATAACCGACATTGAACACGTTATTCGAAGACGAGTTGAACACCCGTACAAAGGTTGTATTATTGTCCTCGTTGCGCATATCTTGGAATTTATTTTGCTCACCGTGATAGATCAGAAGCGGGACTGCTTCGGCATTGCCCGTAAGGTAGGATTGGCCAAGCTCGAAGCTAGGTTTGATAAAGACATTGTTGTTATTGTAAAAGTACGAATTATCAGGCGATATAATGCGAATTCCGTAACGGCTTGCATTCGTATTGACCTGACTCCAGCATCCAAACCTTCCATTCTCAAATAAATTTTCATTGACCCAGCCAGAACGAACTGCCGACAAATCCAGCGCAATCTTATTATTCATGATTTGTCCAAGTGTCAGCTTGTTGAAGGAGAATCCTTTACTATTTCCCTTAGCTTGCAGACCGATTGTGAAGCCATCGATTCCCACAATATCGATATTACATGAGATGAAGTTGGTCAGAATGATGCCGATGTTCCCTTCGTTGCTCCAGTCGGATACTTGAGCATTTCGGACATTCAATTTGTAATCCATCATGGTGGTAGATTCGATGGCATTGCCGATCAGCAGACAAGGTTGAGTGTTGTCTCCCTTATAAATAAGCGGGGCATCCATAATAAGTCTGACGCCGGATGGCACGGTGATTGCTTGGGAGACTACAGCACCTTTGCCGGGAGGAAAGTAGACGCTCATCTGATTGACCGCAGCGAACTGCAGCGCTTTATTGACTGGAGTGGTATCGTCTGCTGCTCCATCATACAAGGCTCCGAAGTTCTGCGGCGTAACAAAATTCGGATTAATCATAGGCGGACACATCCTCTTCTATCGGAATAGTAGCTTGTTTTTTATACAATATGAAACGCCCTACTAGAAAGTGATGACAGCAAATGTCACGATATATGAGCAAGGAGATTACAAATATGACAACTTATAGAATTGATTGGAAATGGAAGTTAATTATCGTTTCTTTCATTATTGCTGCACTATATTTTTGTATCGATTTCGTGTTTATGAACAGTCCGCATGCAGCAGGCCAGTCCAGGAGCAATTACTATACAGCAGAGAAACGCCAAGCTGTTCAGGACAATGTGAAAATGTATAAATGGGCGCGGGATGAAAGGGATGCAAGCATAAGAAGGGCGCAAAAATATATAGATTTGAGCTACGAAGAGCTATGGTCGATGATTACCACGCAGGCCTTGCCGAGAAGCTATGATGTGAATGAAGAGATGGGAAGTGTGATAGGTGGTCAGAAGGGGCCTCGTGATGACCGTTCAAGCTACGAAATTGATCCTGTAGCGAAGCCGTGGAAAGTAAAGGATAAATCGAATGGAATGATGTTCCCAACGAATGATTTCGCTTCATACTACCGGAGCGGCTTAGATGATAAGGGAGGATTTGATCCGAAGCGCGCCGACCGCAAATATTTGGTGAATACGCTGTATCCGGACAAAGGCACGGCATTTGGCGTCGATGACGGCAGTGGATATGTTGATGGAAAAGGCAACAAGTATACGTTTATCGCGTTCTACAATCATTGGGTATGGAGTCAGTGGTTAACGGATGCATTGCGTTCGCTGCGTGAAGCCTACTTATATACGGGAAATGAGAAGTACGCTTATAGCGGCCTGATTCTATTAGATCGTGTAGCCGATGTGTATCCTGATATGGACGTCTCCGTGTATCGGTGGGAGGATGGGTTCAAAAATGCGCACGGCGGGACGGGACAGGGAAAAGTATTGGGATCAATTGCTGAAGTTACACTGACGGAGCAGCTGCTCCTCAGTTACGATGCCTTTTTACCCGTACTCCAGAAGAAGACTGCTCCATACTTGTCTTTTTTGCAAAAGAAAGCCGCTCGTTACAGCCTTCCCTCATCGAAGGGAACAGCCGACAGTATAAAGCAAAACTTTGAGAATCGTATCATTCGTCAAATTGTGCCTGCTGTCAAGAAAGCGCAGATCTCAGGCAACTTCGGATCTCATCAGAATGTGATTGCACTAGCGGCTATTACCTTGGATCAGCTTCCTGAATCTGCGGAGTGGATTCAATTTGCGCTGCAGTCAGGGCAGTTGGAGCGTGTAGCGGGCGGCGGATGGAGAATAAGCGGCGGGGGCGTCTATGACGTTCTGGCGAATCGTATCGATCGCGATGGCTATGGTGATGAAGCTTCACCTGAATACAATGTGACCTGGTTGGAACGAATGAACAGTTTGGCGGATATTTTGGACAGCTATGAGCGCGTCCCAAGCGCGGATTTATATAAGCATCCGAAGGTGAAGAAGATGTTCTATGCCTTTCTTGATCTTGTGATGCAAGGCAAGGACACACCCAATATCGGGGATTCCGGCTCGATTGGCAAAGATAATATTTGGGCGAAGCGGGACTTGGTATGGAGGGCATTTGTTAAATATCGCGATCCTTTATTTGCCCAGGCAGCATTTCTATTGAATGGAAACCGAACGGAAGGGATTACAAATGATTTATTTCAACCGAAGATGGAAGCACTGCTTGCTCAGTTCCGTAAAGTCGTACAATCTCAGGGCAGCTATAAGTTCAACAGTATCAATTTAACGGGATATGGATACACAGCTTTGAGGCATGGGGACATTGAGGCTTGGCTGTACTATGGGCGAAATGGCACATCCCACGCTCATCGGGATGCGCTAAATATCGGGTTATATGGGTTCGGTCTAGATATGGCCCCGGATCTAGGTTACGTGACCTTCGCTGATGATAACATTTTGCGTAGACGCTGGGAATCGAACACCATATCGCATAATACAGTTGTGTTCAATAAGGAAGGACAGCAGCCAAATTCATGGGTTGGCATTCCACGTCATTATGATGACGGCAAATACGCCAAATTAATCGATGTGGAGGCGCCCTATGCGTACGAGGGGGCTGACGTATATCGAAGGACGTTCGCTCTTATTCCCATTGATGATCGACTTGCCTATGCCGTTGATTTCTTCCGCGTCAAGGGGGCGGGTGAACAAGTGTCAAGCTTTCACGGCATGGAAGGAACGGTCGAGACAGGTGGGCTGAAATTAGTGGAGCAGAAGTCAGGCACGTATGCTGGCGAACAGATTCCTCTTGCAGATCCCGCCTATTCGGAGCAGAGCAAGAGTGGATATAACTATTTGTACAATGTCCGTAAGGACAAGGATCCGATCGGCCAGTTTTATGCAGAGTGGAAGTCGGCGAAGTCTGTGTCATATAACCGCGTGCAGGTGAAGCCGAATTTGCGGGTTACGATGCTTGGTTCGTATACAGATGCAGCAGTTGCCCAGGGAGATCCACCCCAAAATAAGCCGGGGAATCCTCGACGACTCGATTATTTATTAACACGGCGTCCTGGCGGGGAGAGCTTGTTCACTTCGATTCTGGAGCCATTCGCGAAGGAACGAACGATCAAAACAATTCGAAGGCTTAGCGTAACCCATGAAGGCGCGGCTGTTCCTGAATGGGAAGCGATGGCCATTGAGGTTGCCCTCCAAAATGGTCGGAAAGATACGATTATTTGCAGTCTGGAATCGAATCGGGAATACCAATTGGAGAACGGACTGTCATTCAAGGGCTTTTTTGGACTGACAAGTATGTCGTCTAAGGGGGCGAAGGTTCAGTATGCACACGATGGAACGTGGCTGCAGAACGATGGCGGCAAGCAGGAGTCCAAATCGGAAGCAGAGCGCTTAGTAGGGAAAGTTGCTGGCTTTACAACAGGGTGGAGCCTTGATAATCGTTTGGAACTCAAATTTGAAAATTTGGCATCGTTCGATGTGAAGAAACTAGTTGGTGCTACGGTGTATGTTGACAATCATTCGGTGACTTCATCGAACTCTGCAGCTGTACGGAATGCGGCTTACACGATTAAGAGTGTAATCAAGCAGGAAGGCAGTCATGTGGTCGTCAGTCTTGGCAATACGACCTTTATTCAACAACAGATCGGCGATAGATTCATCTACGATATTCAGGCAGGACAGTCATTTGTTATCCCTCTATCGCAAGTACGCCAATTCTAGCGGAATGACAAAGGAAGGGTACGAGAATGAATATTATCCATACTGCGATCAAACGCTGGCGCGTGCTCACCGGCCAAGGATCCTTTGTTAAGAACGTTATTATTATGCTTAGCGGGACGGCTGCCGCCCAAGGAATAGGGATTGTTCTATCCCCCCTCTTGGCACATTTGTATACGCCTGAGCAATACGGTGAGCTAGCTGTTTATATGTCTATACTGGCGATTTCTGTTTTGTTCGGAAGCTTGGGGTTTGAACGAGCGATACCGATGGAGGAGGACGAAGAGCATATCCCCTATATCGTAACTTTTTGTTTTTTGCTTCTCGTTCTTCTCACCGGTGTGTTCTTGGCAGTGATTATTTTGTTTGCGCCGATGATATCTGATTCGTTCAGAATTGGAATGATCGTGTACCTGCTTCCTATATCCTTCTTCGGTTACGGCCTCTATAATACGTTAAATTATTGGGCGCTTCGAACGAGAAGCTATGGACCGCTAGCCAGAACGAAATGGGTGCAGGGGATGGGGGGAATCCTTATCCAGTTGGCTGCTCCGTTCGTCGGATTGGGCAGAGTCGGGCTCGTATTGGGCGAAGTATTTGGACGCGTAGCAGGAACGGGAACACTGTACACGTTATTTCATAAGCAATTCCGGCCTGGCCAATGGGCCCGTCAAGCGAATTGGAGCATTATGAAGAAGATGGCCAGCCGATATCGCAAAATTGCGCTTTATGTGACTGGATCAGGAGTATTCACCTCGATGACACTCCAAATGCTGCCGCTCTTCATGGCGGGATATTATGGGTTGAAGGAAGCGGGCTCCATCGCTCTCGTTGATAAGGTGCTGGGAGGGCCGATACTGCTGCTAAGCATGTCTATCTCGCAAGTGTTCTACGCGGAATCGATGAAGCATGCACGCGAGAATCCGCAGATGCTCGAGCAACTATTCCGTGATACGTTTCGCAAGCTATGTCGAATTGGAGTAGTACCTATTCTTGTAATCGCGGTTGTAGGCCCACCGTTATTTGTATGGCTGTTTGGTACTGCTTGGGAGCCTGCTGCCAAATATGTGCCGGTCTACGCGCTATTGTACGGTGTAAATATTTTGTTTTCTCCGGTATCCGTCATTTTAGAATCCCTTCGCCTGCAGCATTGGAATTTTTGGTGGACGGTTACTCGTTTTCTGGTATTGGCGCTAGGTTTGCTAATCGTCGTATGGCTGCAATTGTCCCCGCTGGCGGCTGCCATCTTGCAAGCCGTGATATTGGGCGTATTCTATTTGATTATTTATCGAATGAGCGCTATCGGCATAAGGAAGCGTAAGGAAGAGTGGATGAATTCCGCTGCAACAGGTGGAACCGATACGACAGTGAATGAACGAGGTGATAGGAGTGAGGCATGACATGACAGTTGAGCAGCTTGAAAGAGAGTCCTTGACAGAGAAACGGACGGTTGATATTACGGACATCATGCTGCAATTAGGCATTTTTCGTGCAAGGTGGGAATGTGCTGCGAGTCATTCTGTTGTTCAGATTGTACAAGAGGAATATCATGATGAATAGTTGGCCTTCTGCGTATCCGTCGCAACTGTTCATTACCTTGCCAAAGCCGGTACCCGTTCTGATGACAATAGATCGCGTGCATCAGGAGCCTGTTCATCATGCGCGAAGCTGTAAAGTTATGCTTGTCGGGCTTAGCCCGAACTGCTTAACGATGATTACTCATTTGAGCTTGCCAATATCGAACCATTATTCATTAGCATTTACATATGAATTTGACAACGACCGTATGTCTATTCGCGGAAACGTTGTGTGCAAAGAACGGAAGCATGAACAAGAACAGGTTAAATATCAATACACCGTCAAATTTATATTAACCCCTCAGCAGAAAGCAATGCTTACCTCACGACTAAACATTCAACTTACGAAGGCATGTCCACATTATTCCAAAATGATGAATACGTATAATCAATGTTTTTTGTATAACCCCGATCCTGCTTGGGCGCAAGTCCAATGGTTCGGCTAACCGTAGAACTGGAATCATCCCGAATATATGATTGATGGATATATGTCGCACTTTCCCCACATTGAATGTCAATAAGAGGGTGAACGGCATAGAATAGTTATGAGTGGGCGGAAAGCCTCTTCAATCAGTCACGAATTATCTCTCGAAAAGGGAGTTGTCAGGATGAAGGTCAGTCAGACAAAATTACCCGAAGTACTTCTTCTCGAGCCGAATGTGTTCGAGGATGAACGCGGATTTTTTATGGAGAGCTATCACGCACATAAGTGGGAAGAGCTTGGTATAAATTATTCGTTCATGCAGGATAACCATTCCTTATCTGTGCGTGCTGGCACACTGCGAGGTCTTCATTATCAGTTGGATCCTTATGCGCAGACGAAGCTGGTACGGGTTGCAGTCGGGGCCGTCTATGATGTTGCGGTTGATATTCGCAAAGGCTCTTCGACGTTCGGACAATGGGTTGGTGCTATCTTAAGCGCATCAAATCGTCGGCAGCTTCTCGTCCCGCAAGGCTTTGCACATGGCTTCTGTACGCTCGTTCCGAATACAGAGGTTCTATATAAGGTGGATGCTCCCTATCATGCGGCATCCGACCGAGGGATTGCATGGAACGATCCAGCGCTTCATATTGACTGGCCTGTAAGCAAGCCCATCTTGTCCGAGAAGGATGCCAAGCATCCGATGTTAGAAGATGCCGAGCTTCCTGCTTGGAAGGCAGCTCCCAATTCTTGCAATAAGGATGGTGTTGCCGAGTGAACAAGGAAGAGATGAAGGTGCTGGTTACAGGAGCAGGTGGACAACTTGGAATGGAGATGCTGATTGTGCTGCATCGCCATGGCATATCGGCAGTTGGCTACGGGCATCACGATATGGATGTGGCGGATGCGGAGCGAGTGCGGACGGTGATGGAGAAGGAGCGTCCTACACATGTTATCCACGCTGGGGCGTATACGAAGGTAGACTTGGCTGAGTCGGATTCTGACACAGCGTATCGAATTAACAGCTACGGGACGCGCAACGTGGCCGTAGCGGCTAACCGTATTGGTGCAGCACTTGTATATATCAGCACGGATTATGTATTTGATGGGAAGAGTGACTGCCCATACAATGAGTTCCATTCCGTTCGTCCCATCAATATCTATGGGCGTTCGAAGTGGGAAGGCGAGAGATTTGTACGAAATCATCATCCTGCTGCATTTATTGTACGCACCTCTTGGGTTTTCGGCTTGTATGGGGACAACTTCGTCAAAGCGATTCTAAGGAAGGCACAGACGGAACAAGTGCTGCAAGTCGTTAATGACCAAGTAGGTTCGCCTACGTATACGCTTGATTTGGCGGAGAAGATAGTCGAATTGCTCTACACTACCAAATATGGAACCTATCATATTACGAACAGCGGAAGCTGCTCGTGGCATGAATTCGCTACAGCAATTATCAAGGAGGCAGGCTTGTCTACGATCGTACGCGCGGTGCCCACCTCTCATTTTCCAAGGCCTGCTCGCAGACCTGAATATTCAGTGTTGGAGCCACTAGCGTTGAGGCTTAATGACTTCTCGCTGCTTCGACATTGGAATGAGGCAATACGGCATTTCTTGCAGAAGGATGCTCCTCCCGAGAAATAGAGTGGTAATAGGGTGAAAGGGCAGATCGCACAAGTGAATAAGATGGATCTCGTTATTCGTTGTTTGCTTGCGCGATCTGGCCGGTCGGTTCAAATTTGCACGAACGATCAAGGTGAATAGAGGGGAACAAGGGGAGGGGAGATGTTTGATAGTACGAAGGAACTCATTGCGAAGATGGCACAAGGTCGTTCTTATCTTACTAGGAGCTATGATATTAATTGTATCTACCGTTCTTCTTATCATATGGAATACGTTGAAGGGAACGGCTGATGCGATGTATGAACCGCTCCCGGAAGGAACGAGAGGGCCATTACTGGAGCAGCCGACATCTGATTCGACGAAGCATGCTGTGCGAGATAGGAACGAGACAGTGCCAGCATCGACACAGGCAGCTATGGGTCTGCCGAATTTATCCGAGCAGAGCCCCTTCACGCTGCTCCTGATCGGGACGGATGAGCGGCCAGGCGATAAGGGGAGATCTGATTCGCTCGCCCTGGTTCTGGTTCACCCGCAGAGTGGTACCTTGTCCTTGCTCAGCATTCCTCGTGATACGAGGACGTCAATCGTAGGCCACCATACGGTTGATAAAATCAATCATGCCTATGCATTTGGCGGAGTTCCAATGACAGTTGCCACGGTGGAACAGCTCTTTAAGGTGCCTGTTCATTATTATGTGAAGACGAATATGAATGGGTTTGTGTCGATGATAGATGCCTTAAACGGCATAGAAGTAGAGAATCGCTTATCATTCACGGACGACGGTATAACTTTCCCGAAGGGCAAGGTGGCGTTGCAAGGGAGAGAAGCACTCGTATATGTTCGGATGCGCAAGCAGGATCCAGATGGCGACTTTGGCCGCATGCAGCGACAGCGCCAAGTGCTGCAGGCGATACTGAACAAGTCGGCCCAACTTGACTCAGCAGGACATTGGATGGATTTGCTCGTACAGGTAAAGGAGAATATCCGTACAAACCTGCAATTTGACGATTGGAAGCAGCTGATGCTTCATTATCGGCCACAGTTGACGAAAGTGGAGCAGCAGGTGCTGCAGGGGAAGGGGAAGATGATCAACGGGATCTACTACTTCCTCCCTGATGAAGAACAATTGCAGAAAATAGCCGAATCGATACGCAACCAATTGAAGGGGTAAGCATAAGAATACATAAAGAGAAGCAAGCGGTTATCCCGCTTGCTTCTCACTTTCTTTATTGCTAGATGCGTTGGCCGCCTCTTGTCGGTTCCCCTTGCTGCCTTTCTTGGATGAGCTAGCTTCGGATGAACGTTCCATGAGGCTTGTTCCATTCAGCAATCCGCCCTCCTGGATTAACAGCACTTCCGATAGACAATTGCCGCAGACTTGCCCCGTTGAGGAAATTACTAATTTGCCGCTTGCGTGAATGTCGCCAACTACGCTGCCTGCTACAATAATATGATTGGCGGTAAGGGTAGAATGCGCTTCTCCATGTTCCCCAATTGTAATCGTACCACTGCAAGTCACTTCTCCTGTGAACTTGCCATCAATGCGGATGTTTGCCTCGCAGCGGATTGCGCCTTCTAATTGAGTCCCAGGTGCGATATACGTGTCACTGTGCTTCGGTTGTTGTGTTGAGCGACGGAGCATGCTCGCATAACCTCCTTGAAATGGATCAGGATGACGAAGCTAGGATTGATAAATTGGATACGAGTCGGCCCGAGTGCTGAGAGACGTCAATGGTTCGCTTGAACGTCTGGTGCGAATAAGAGGAGTAGGGATAGATTTCTTGGAACTTGCAGTCTCATACAGAGCGTTGCGTACATAAGGAAACGGATCGATCGGTTCACCGCGCTGTACAATTTGAAAATGAAGATGAGGCCCTGTACTTCTTCCGGTATTCCCAAGCTTGGCAATATGGTCGCCTTTTGCCACTGTGTCATTTACGTCGATGAGGATCGACTGTAGATGCATATACCAGGTGTCTAGCTGATTGACATGGCGGATGACGATATAGTTGCCGCGAGCTGGCTGAAATCCGGCCTCAATGACCTTGCCGTCAGCTGCGGCATAGACGGGGTCGCCCAGCTCGCCGCCGATGTCGAGTCCCGCATGGAAGGCGGCTCGGCCATGCATTGGATCTTGGCGATAGCCGAAGCTGGATGTGATGCGGCGTGACTTCGTCGGCCAGATGGACGGCGTTCCTGCGATCGTCGATTGTCTGTTCTGTGCTTGCTTCAAGGTAGTCGGAACAGAACGCTGCATTGTATTCAACATGTCACTTACTTGCTTGAGATCGATGCGAGAGCGGTTTGCCAAATTCAGAATTTGATCCGTGCTTGCCTCGATGTCTTCGCCGCCAACCTGAATGCGTTCATTCCAACCAGAGGATTGTGAGGGGGCGGATAGCATAGCTGAATGTTTGGATGCATCCGAAGGAGCGATGTATCCTTCGACGAATTGCTGAAGCTGCTTCTCCAGGGAACTCATCTGCTCCAATCGATCCTTGACGGATTCTGCTTGGGAAGACAAGCGGATGACTTCATTTTTCAGAACACGAATAGCCTCGTCCTTGTCCTTCACGGTGACGTCCAAGGCCATAGTCTGGGAAGTCACTTGTCCCTGAAGCTCTTGAATATGTGCGGTAGATTTCCATTGCATAGCCAGAAAGAGTCCAGATATCGATATGACTGCCGCAATCGGGACGGAGACAACTAGCATTTTCGATACACTGACCTGCTTCACTGCTTGATCTGCATCACGAATGACAAGCAGTGTCATCGATCCATTCCACCAATGCCGTTTCATCCTATCACCTCAACTTTAGACGCGTCATCAAGCCTTCCCCCTTCCCGGGTTCGCTTGCTGCTCGCGCACGATTCGTATGCTCGTAAGAAAGTTGTCTATTGATCTCTATTCAACGATTCCTCAAAACATACCTTTTTTCGTGGACGCGTCACTTGTTCTCTGTCTTGGTTGGCACCGAAGTTTCAGAAGAAGTAGAGCCTTGTTGTGGATTTCGATAGCTTCCGGCTTGCAAATAGAGTGTTACAGATCGTTGTTCTCCGGCCGTACTTTCTTCTTGCTTGACGACATACCCTTCTCCGATGATGGTGGCTTTGCGATCAAGCAACTGACAGATGGTAAGTGCATCTCGCAGCGACAATCCGGCAAGCGAAGGGAGGGGAACGTCCTTCTCCTTGCTTGTTAGTAAATAGACTGGCTGCTGTTCATACAGCTCTTCCCCCTGCTGCGGATATTGTTCAAGCACTTGTGTACCTTTTCCAAGCACAACGGCATGCATGCGTCTATCTTTGATAGCCTGCACGGAGTCCTTTACCGGTTTTGATTTATAATTTCCTACGACAGCTGTATTCTTCACTTCCACTTTGCTGTTGATCTTTACCGGTGGTTCAGAACCTTCATCGTTAGTAGGGAGTAGACTTGGATCGGGCTTAATCCCCATATATTGAAGCGTACTGAGCATGATGGAGCGGAAGGCGGGCATAGCGACCTGACCACCCAAGGTGAAGTCACCCCCAAGATCAGGCTCATCCACTACAATCGCGACGACAGCCTTCGGGTTATCGGCCGGTGCGTAGCCAACAAATGAAATAAGCCAATTTCCTTTCTTATAGCCTCGCTTGGCTGGTTTCTGTGCAGTTCCGGTCTTGCCAGCTACCCGATAGCCATCAATGATAGCAGGCTTGCCAGTACCTTTTAGGATAACTTGCTCCAAGCGCTCTGTGACCTCTCTTGCAGTGGCAGGGGAGACGACCTGACGCTCAGTCTGAGCGTTAGGAGCGGAGTCATTCTTCAGAATACTCGGCTGCATCCATTTCCCGCCGTTCGCGATGCTGGCATAAGCGGCAGCAAGCTGGAGTGTGTTTACGCGAACACTACCTTGCCCGAAGGTCGCGGTTGCAATCTCGGAAGGACGCTCAAATCGAATAAGAGGCTCTGCCTCTCCACTTAATTCGATGCCTGTTGGATGTGTAAATCCGAAGCGGTCAATATAGTTGTACAGCTTCTCCTTGCCGAGCTTCTCCAAGCCTAGTTTGACGAAGGCGACATTACTTGACTTCTCCAATCCCTGCTGATAGCTGATCGTTCCCCAGCCATCTTTCTTCACATCGTGAATAATGTTGCCGGGAACCTTGATCGAGCCAGAGACAAATGTATCGTCCGGTCGGAATACGTTCTCCTCAATGGCAGCTGCAAGCGTAACGATCTTGAACGTTGATCCAGGCTCGTATCCGAAATGTATGGTATCGTTCGTCAAGGCGCCAATATTCGATATATCCCAGTATCGGTTCGGATTGAAATCCGGTTTCGAGGACATAGCCAGCACTTCCATCGAATGCGGATCCATAACAACGGCCATGGCTCTGGCAGGCTGCCATTGCTTCATGACACGAGTCATGGCCTCGTCTACGAACCGCTGAACTTCGATATCAATCGTAAGCGTTACGGACTTGCCGTCAATGGGCGATGTTGTCGAACGGCTTGCCAGTGCAATGGGGTTGCCGCGATTATCCCTCAGAAATGCTGCCTTGCCATTAACGCCTTGCAGCTGTTCATTGAATTTGCCTTCAATGCCGGATACAGCTTGTCCTTCTTTATTGATATATCCGAGTACGTGAGCGGCTAATTGATTATAGGGGTAATAACGCTTGGAGGACTTCATTAATCCAACCCCATAATCAGGGAAATGCAGCCACTCTCCATAATCCAATTCTTTGCCGAAGAGGGTGCGGAAATCATCGAGCTTCGAATAGTCCATGAGCCAGCCTTCTGTGCGCACTTCGACTTGGCGCTGCTTTGTTCGGCTAATGAGATCATTGAGCTCGGGAAGAGGTTTGCCCGTTATTTGATGAAGCCCATCGGCAACTCGACTTTGCTGCTTCAGATGCTCGATCTCCTGCGGGAAAACCACCAGATTATATGCTGAGGCTTCGAGAGCAAGCGGCTTCTGGTTTCGATCATATATTGTGCCTCTTTTGGCCAGAAGAACCTCGCTGCGCGCCCAGGTCTTTACATTGTGTTCCATGTAGAAATCATAACTGATGACTTGAATCCAGAACGTGCGTATGATTAAGACTAGAAAAACAAATACCATGATCATACCTAGTGCAAATACGCGCAATCGAATTCTGCGGTTCATGATCGACTGATCCTCCATGGAAAGTGTTGGGGTAGTAATATTTACTGTACATGGAGTGTGGTTATTGTACAAGAGGATACAATGGAAAAAACGCAGTACTGTTCGTGTGAACCATCAAATGATCTGGAATGGATAGGAATATGGTATAAATAGAAGACGTCACATTACGGAGGTTGCACGAATTCATGATATGGGTCATCGTAATATTGCTTGTGTACTTCTTCCAAATCGTGACGATTGTGCTCTCAGAATACAAGCATCCATCTAAAGCAGTTGCCTGGTTATTGATTCTTTTCTGCTTTCCTCTCATTGGCTTTGTCATGTATTACTTTCTGGCTCAGGAATATACGGCTCGTAGACGTGTGCGCAAGCATGAATTGTGGGGAGAATACGTTAATAAAAGCGAGCTGTCCAAGTTGAGTATTATTGATCAAGTTGAGGAATTGAACAACAGCGATATGCTTAAGCATGAACGTTTGTTTTCTTTAATTTCTACTTTGTCGCCCAGCCCGATAACCAGCTGCAATTCGACTGAGGTATTAACGAATGGACAGGCTGCGTTTGAATCGATGCTGGACGCTATCCGCGGGGCGAAGCGTCATATACATATGGAATTTTATATTATTCGAGATGATGGTATTGGCACGATGTTTCAAGAAGCACTGATTGCGAAGGCGAAGGAAGGCGTCAAGGTGCGCATCATTGCGGATGGGGTAGGAAGCATTGAGCTGCGGCGCAAATATGTGCGCAAGCTCCAGCAGGCAGGCGTGGAATTTCATTGGTTCCTTCCTGTGTGGGTATCTTTCTTTCGGCGCAGGCTCAACTACCGGAACCATCGCAAGATTGTCGTGATTGACGGGACGATTGGATTTGTTGGAGGTATTAATATCGGTGACGATTATTTAGGGTTGAACCACAAGTTGGGGTTTTGGAGAGATACACATTTGCGAGTAGTAGGGGATGGTGTCTACGCGCTTCAGGCCGTCTTTCTACACGACTGGTCCTTTGTGAAGGAGCCGCCGAATGATCGGCAGGATCTATTTCCTGAACATACCTGTCAAGGCTGTGAGCAGGTGAAGATGATTTCAAGCGGGCCAGACGCAAGCTGGGATGCCATTCAAGAGCTGTTCTTCGGAGCATTAAGCTCGGCGCAGGAACGGATGTGGATAATAACGCCATACTTCATTCCTGATTTAAGCATCCGGCTTGCATTGAAGACGGCAGCGGTAAGCGGAATTGATGTGCGGGTTATTATTCCGGGGAAGTCGGATTCACGCATCGTAGATTGGGGCTCTTTATCCTATGTGGAAGAGCTCATGCAGTCCGGGGTTCGCTTTTATCAATATCAGAAAGGCTTCGCCCATGCAAAAGCATTTATTATGGATAACGCGCTGGGTTCAGTCGGAACTGCGAATTTGGATATGCGTAGCTTTTTTAGTAATTTTGAGATCAATGCGGTGTTGTTCGACAAGCAGGCAATTGAACGATTGGAGCAGGATTTCTATAAGGATTTTGATGACAGTGTTGAAATTGATTATACGAAGTTCATTCATCGCTCCCGCTGGCAACGGGCAGCCGAGGCATTGGCTCGGCTGCTATCGCCGCTTCTGTAATGCAGCAATGTGGCTTGCTAGTGCTTCCAATACTGGCTCAATGTGCTGCTTCGGCTCAAGCTGAATGAGATCGCCTGTTAGCTGCAGGCGATCAGCAGCATTAAGCAGATGGAAATCCCGAGGCATCGGATTCCGTCTGACTTCATCCCAAGTAAGCGGCATGGAGACGGATGCATATCGCGTTGCTCGCGGTGTATAGGGAGCCGCGATGGTTCGTCCTTTGTCATGCTGCATGTAATCGATATAAATATTAGTGCCGCGATTTTTTTTGAATCGCTCAATCGTGAACAGCTTCGGGTGACGTTCGCATAAATAAGCCGCAACCACATGTCCCAGTTCTTTTAACTGAGTAAAGGAAGGGCCCTGCTCGATGGGGATTACAATCTGTACGCCAGTTGCACCGGAGGTCTTCGGCACGGAGCGGAGCCCCAGCTGCTCCAGCATATCACCGACGAGCGAGGCTGCCTCCATGATTCGAGGCTCCTCTTCTACAGATGGATCGAGATCAATAATCCACTCCGTCGGAAGCGGGTCATGAACCTTATGCAGGGAGGGGTGGTATTCGATGCATGCCAGATTCCCAAGCCAGAGCAGTGTCGTAATGTCATTGAGCACCACATAAGAAATGCCCTCCGATACAGCCGTTTTAACATAAGGCGGAGTGGGCTCAGGGGCATTTTTCTGATAGAAGAATTTTCCGCTCACGCCATCTGGATAACGTATTGTCGTTAAGTATCTTCCTTCACATGCAGGCAGCAGATAAGGACTAAGCCGTACAAGCTCCTGCATGAACCGTCCTTTTGTAATCCCCATTTCGGGGAACAGCATCTTGTCAGGATTGGTAATCTGCACATGATTCCCGCCGATGTTCAATGTCGCGGAAGAAGTCTGTGCCTGGCTTCTAGTCCCCTTCGAAGTTCCCAATATATGAAACCTCCTTCACGCACATTGATGATGGCCGCTCTATGGCCACTCTTCAACGCGCTATAGCCGAATTTATCAGGTACCGTGTTTGAAAATGTTTTGGAATTTCAGGTATTAAGCAATGGAAGCGTTAAGATGCGCGGATGGCGAAGCAAGCCAGCGTCTGTGTATTCTAGAGCACCGATGAGACAAGGGATCGGATGTCGATACCAGATTATCTGCTCCTTCGATAAAGAAGCGGGCAACCCTAGTGTTACTGGACGGTCAGCCGGGTGCTTGATTGCCCATGCCGTAAGCAGCTGTCTGCGGAGCTCGTCCAATCCGATAGAGGCCTTGCCCATATATTGCCCTGTAGAATCCGCCAAGACAATGCTGGAAGGACGATTGTCCTTACGCACATAGCCAATTACGAAAGATTCAAGCTGCATATCCTTCTTCTTCTTCATCCAATCTCGATGCTGTTTCCCTTCTACATAGGGCGAATCCAATCGCTTGCTGACGATTCCTTCCCACCCACGCTCGTTGACCCACTGCCATAAGGCATCGCCATCATCGAAGCAATCCGTGACGAAGCAACGTTCTGTTGATGGTGCAGACAGGCTAGTAAGCCGTTCATATCGCTCAGAGTAGGGGCGTGCTCGGATATCCTTCCCATTGCATGCGAGCAGGTCAAAGAGAACATAGATGGCTTGCAACGCTTCGCCTGCTCCTTGCGCTCTTGTCCGCTCCCGCTGAAGCACAAGCGGGAATGACGGGCGCAGCGTCTTAGGATCCATTACAACGACTTCTCCATCCAAGAGTACAGGGTGTTGAAGCGTTCTCGACCATTGATTGAGTATCCCGGTTACTTCTGGGTAGATACTGGTCTTGTTAAGCAATTTCTTCGAGTACAGTTGTACGCTCCCAGGAGAGCATAAAGCTAATATGCGTACCCCATCCCACTTTAGCTGATGCGTCCAGCCTGCTCCTGTCGGGATATGAGAGGACAGCAGCGGGGACATGGGAGGCGCAGGCAATCGATACGCAGAAGAAAGAGATTCCTTCGTCTGTTCTGTACCTTGATTAGAAGGTATAGAAAGTAAGTCTGATTGTGAGGGAACGTTAGAATTGGCAATCGACGTTCCAGTCAGATTACGCGGCCCATCCTCTCTCATTAGGAGCTCAAGCCTTCCTTCGATTTCTTAGTACTTCTGCGTCGACGTGCAGGAGGTGCTGGTTCTGCAGCTTCTCCGCTAGCTGCTTGCTTAGCTGGAACACGTGTGGAAGTGCTGCGAGTCTTGCGCCTGCTTCGAGGAGCTTCTTCGGACAGGGCTGAATCGTTCACAGCTGCATTTGCATCGGTCTGAACGGTACTTGTTTCCTGTGCTGCCGTTTCTGATTTTCGTTTTGTTGTTCTTCGTTTCCGGGTCGATGCACCTTCTGTTGTAGCTGTTGCATTGCTTGCTGTTACCGGCTGGCTTACGCCTGTATCCGTGCTAATCGGTGCAGGTGATTTCATTGCCTCGATGCTGGCTTGCAATGCAGCCATCAAATCAACGACATTGGCGGTAGGCTGAGCAGCAGGAGCGGTCCGAACCTCTTGTCCTGCAATTTTCCGTTCGATACGTTCCAATAGGCGTGCTCGGTACTCGTCCGTATATTTTTCAGGCTCGAAGGTAGTTGATAACTGGCTAATAAGCAGCTTGGCCATCTCGAGTTCTTTAGGGTTCACCTGTACCTGTTCCGGAACATTCGGTACTTGAGTCGAAGCCCGGATCTCATCGGGGTAATGCATCGTCTCCATTACGAGGCAATTGTTCAACACACGGATTGCAGCAAGACTGCTCTTTGCACGAAGGGTAACCTTAGCAATTCCAATCTTGCCAGTCTCATTGAGGGCTTCCCTCAGGAGTTGATACGCATTCGCCCCTGCCTGGTCTGGGGAGAGGTAATACGTTTTCTGGTAATAAATTGGGTCAATTTCCTGCAAATCGACAAAATCAATGATGGATATAGCGCGGTTGGCCTCTTCTTGCAGCTGCTCAAGTTCCTCTTTGTCGAATAAGACGAATCGGCCCTTCTCATACTCATATCCCTTGATGATTTCGTCCCAGGCTACCTCTTTGTCGCATACCGGACATGATCGAACGTAGGATAACGGGCTTCCGCACTCTTTATGAATCATGCGCATGGATATATCCTTATCCTCCGTTGCAGTATGCATTTTGACAGGGACGTGTACAAGGCCGAAGCTTATGGCGCCTTTCCATACCGTGTGCATGCTGTGCCTCCTTTGCTTATTGATACTTGATGATCTCATTAGTAAGCATGAGAAATGCAAAATGATTGCCTGATCTCAGTATGTGACAGATGCACTGGGGTTACCCATTCTGAAGCATGCATGAAATAGGAAGCGCTGAGCCATCTTAACAGAAGGTGGCTGCAGGCAGGATGTGCCGCATGCGGAGTTGAAAATGAAGGAGGATGGGGCATGATGATGGATGCCAACCGTGCGAAACAAATATTAGAGATGAAGGATACGGTGCCTGTTCGCTTGGATGGGGAGCAGTCTGTGTGGATTGAAAGCGTGGATGTAGCGAATAGTATGGCGACCGTTCAAGTGGGAACGAGTCCATTGAACACGCAGACGGTAGCGGTAGACCGCCTCGTTGAGGAGAAAAAGCATTAACGCCTCTTGTAAGGAATGATGGTATCAAGAGAAGGGAGAAGGCGCCTGCGGCATGCAGGTGTCTTTTTGTATATTAGACATTTGATTTATGCCTTTCTTTTTGGCAGGTGAAAATGGTTTTAGGATGGTGAGGGGAGTGTACCATGGATTACATGTAGGGTCATAGAAATCATTTTCCTAAGGGTATAGTTGTACGATGACTTCGCATGTTTCTAAGGTAGATCTCGGTTTGGAGATGTTGAATTTATGCTATAATGATAACTTAGTTACTATACGTATCGTGATGGAGGACAAATATGAATCAAATTGCGGAATTTGCCTTCCGCTCAAGCAGCGAAGCGGATACGGAACGACTGGCTTCCCGGCTGGCTGAACGGTTCCATGCGGGAACTGTAATCGCGCTTGATGGGGACTTAGGCGCAGGCAAGACGAGGTTCTCACAGGCTGTAGCGAAGGCGCTGGGCATTACGGGTGTCGTGAACAGCCCAACCTTTACGATTATTAAGGAATACGAAGGCGATGCGTTGCCTTTATATCATATGGACGTATATCGGATATCGATGGCTGAAGCGGACGAGCTGGGGCTGGATGAGTACTTCTATGGAGAAGGCGTGTCCTTGGTGGAATGGTCCAGCATTATTACCCCGATCTTGCCTCCACAGCATTTGCACTTGTTCATTCAGAATGAGGGAGAGACAGAACGCATCATTCGATTGACTGGATACGGGGAGCCGTACGTGTCATGGGTGAATGAATTGAAACGGATGGGAGTATGAATCATGGCAGTACAACATGAGCAAGTCAAGGTGTTAGCGTTAGATACCTCTACTTCTACTATGGCTCTAGCGCTTCTTCATGATAGGAGAACAGCAGCTCAGCTTGAATCGCAGGCTGAACGCAATCACTCCTTGAAGCTGGTTCCAGCGATGCAATCCATGCTGAAGGGTCTGGATTGGGAGGGGAGCGATCTTTCTCTCCTTGCAGTGGGGATTGGACCAGGCTCTTATACAGGTGTGCGAATTTCCGTTACAGCTGCGAAGACCATGGCCTGGGCATGGGGCAAGCCGGTTGTAGGTGTGTCAAGCTTGCATGCATTAGCGCTAAGTGGACTAGAAGCTGTTCGCGAGGGAAAAGTCTCAGATGGGACCCTAAAGATAGGCAAAGACTGGGTCTATCCGTTAGTGGACGCTCGGAGAGGCCAAGTATATACGGCTCGGTTCCGCACAGGAACAGATACAGGTGCTGTCGAAGTAGAAGATAAGACTTCTGGACAAGAATCGGAATGGGATACACAGCTCGGATATCGCGTGCAAGAGGATGGGATTCGATTGTTCAGTCAGGTGGCTGAAGAGGTGGAACACGTATTGCAATCCACTGATTTAGAGCCGGCTGATATGCCTGAACATGTATGGTTCGTCGGAGAGATTGAGCCGCATATGGAACGAATTGCAGCACTTCAAGAACAATTCGGAGATCGGATACATGCGGTTCCTAGTATGATGAAGGCCCATTGGATCGGCCGAATTGGAAGCAAGGCCTTCCATCAAGGGGAGATTGGTGACACACACCGGCTTGAGCCGAATTACACACAATTGACGGAAGCGGAATCTAAGCTGCTAGCGAAGGAGCAGGCGGCAGCCAAGGCTGTACAACAATCGTAAAGGAGCGTACTTCGAATGGGACAAGCTGAAGAACAGAAGGCTGGAATTGTGTCACAGCCACGGCATGCGGGTCAGGACGAGGCGAATGTTAACCACTCTTCTCAGCTGAAACAAGCTCAACATGTTCAATTTCGCCGTATGACGATTGATGATATCTCGGGTGTGCTCGCGGTTGAGCATGCTTCATTTACGTTGCCATGGACACAAGATGCTTTCCGTAATGAGATGACGAACAATTTATTTGCAAAATATATCGTGATGACAGCGGGTGAGCGTATTATCGGTTATGCAGGAATGTGGACCGTCCTGGATGAGGCGCATATTACGAATATTGCTGTACATCCAGAATATCGAGGGCAGCGGCTCGGAGAAATGCTGCTCCAAGAGCTAGTTCAGCTGGCGCACTCACTTGAAATGCTGCGAATGACACTTGAGGTGCGTGTCTCGAATCATGTCGCACAGCGATTGTATGCCAAGTTCGGCTTCACTTCGCAAGGCGTGCGCAAAGGCTATTACTCCGATAACCAAGAAGACGCGCTTATTATGTGGTCAGACTTGGATCCTACGGCTCCCTATGCAAGACCCTAAGGCGCTAACTGATTAAAGCAGGTGAAATCATTGACGAACCAATCTATTAAAGATAATTCTTGCCTCATTATGTCTATTGAAACGAGCTGCGATGAGACCTCAGTAGCTATCGTCCGCGATGGACGAGAGGTGCTGTCCAATATGGTGTCCAGTCAAATCGACGTTCATCGCCGCTTCGGCGGAGTTGTTCCGGAGATTGCCTCTCGCAAGCATGTCGAGACGATTACGGTGATGCTGGAGCAGGCGCTTCAGGAAGCAGACGTTACGATGGCAGATGTAGATGCAATTGCGGTAACACAAGGGCCGGGTCTAGTCGGATCGCTGCTTGTTGGCGTTGTCGCAGCCAAATCACTGTCTATGGCTCTTGATATTCCACTCATTGGAACTCATCATATTGCGGGTCATATTTATGCGAATCGACTAGTGGAAGAGATTGAGTACCCATGCATGGCGCTCGTAGTGTCTGGGGGTCATACAGAACTTGTGCTCTTGGAGGAAGAAGGAAAATTCCAGGTAATCGGGCGTACAAGAGACGACGCAGTAGGCGAGGCTTATGACAAGGTAGCACGGGCAGTCGGCTTCCCATATCCGGGAGGTCCGCATATCGACCGGCTGGCAGTTGAATCAACCGAGGAGGTCGAGATGCCCCGAGCTTGGCTTGATCCCGAATCGTACGACTTCAGCTTCAGTGGATTGAAATCTGCCGTGCTGAATGCGGTCAACCAGGCAAAGATGAAGGGGGACGAGCCGAATTACGCAGGAATTGCCCGTGGATTCCAGCTCTCTGTCATCGACGTGCTGATTGGCAAAGCGATGCGGGCTGTTCAACAATACGGTGCGAAGCAGCTTCTGCTGTGCGGAGGGGTTGCCGCCAACCGGGGCCTGCGGGCAGCATTGGCAGAACGCTGTGCTGCTGAGGGGATTCCGCTGCTCATCCCGCCATTCGAATATTGTACGGACAATGCGGCAATGATTGGAGCTGCTGCTTACTTGAAGTGGAAGCATGGTCAGTCTACGCCGCTTGACTTCAAGGCAGAGCCATCGTTCTCCTTAGAAGCGTGGTCCGTGTAATCCATTGCAGAATGCAGCTTCTTTCAAACGTCGATAATTAGGTATTGACGATTTCAGATGAGGGCAATATAATAATCATCAAACCTAAATCCTTCCATGGAATGGGAAATACGGTATAACGCTAAGATCAGGAGTAGTAGGGAAATTGCTGTTCAAATGAAGAGAGCTGCGGGATGGTGCAACGCAGTGGCAGCAAGCCTGAACTCGCCTGTGAGCGGATCGGCGGAATGAAGTACGCAGATACGGTAGCCCCCGTCATCGGGCGTACATGACGATATATTTCTAGGCTGTGGCCTGCGTGTATCGACATGTGCATGAAGCGGATGAGGCTTCATCTATCGCGAAGATGGAGTTCATCAACTAGAGTGGTACCACGGCAGAACACCTGTCGTCTCTAACGAGGCGACAGGTTTTTTTATTGTCACCCAACTTAATCGAACGACACGACAATAACATAGTATTCATACACAACGAACAGGAGTAGTAAGAGTTGAACTGTCTCACAGCAAGCTGCGGGGTGATGCGACGCAGTGACAGTAAAGTCTGAACTCGCCTGGGAGTGGAACAGCTGAACGAGCATGATTGGATATGACGATATTCCGATTATATTCGATAAGCAGTTACGGTACCTGCCGTTATCAGGCATGAGAGGAAGGTCTCGAATAGGAGCTGGCTGCGCCTGCATCTTATATGACCTTCAATCGGAGTGGTACCGCGGCATACAACCTGTCGTCTCCTGATACGTGGAGACGATAGGTTTTTTTGTATTCATTTCTCCTTTTGGAGTATGTCTCTGGGCGACAGAAAAATAATTTCCGTTTGAAGATGAATAACGAGTTTCTATGCTGATTCCCTATAGCCTTTCCATATGAAGGAGGACTTTCTATGTCAACGAACAATAGCAATATGATTCGAATTTTCGATACTACGCTGCGGGATGGAGAGCAAGCACCAGGTGCAGCTCTCACGTTGGATCAGAAGCTGGAGCTGGCGGGGAGACTCGCTGCATTGGGCGTAGATGTCATGGAGCCGGGATTTCCGGTATCCAGCCCAGGGGAATTTGAGGCCGTACAGCGCATTTCAAGAATGTTCCCTGAGGTCGAAATCTGTGGTTTTGCACGTGCGGTAAAAGAGGATATCGATGCTGCGGTTCGCGCAACCGAAGATGCAGCGAAGAGACGTATCCATCTCTTTATTTCCGCTTCGGATATTCATCTGCAATATCAGCTGCGCAAGACTCGGGAAGAAGTGAAGCAAATGGCACGGGAAATGGTGTCCTACGCCAAGCAATTTGTAGATCAGATTGAGTTCACGGCTATGGATGCGACACGCGCAGACGCTGATTATGTAATTGAACTTGTAGAGACTGCTATTCAAGAAGGAGCCACAATTATTAACTTGCCGGATACAGTTGGTTATGCTCTCCCTGAGGAGTACGGGGCATTATTCCGCAAGGTGAGACAAGGCGCGCGGGGGGCAGACCAAGTTCAATTCAGTGCCCATTGCCATAATGATCTGGGTCTTGCTGTTGCGAACAGCATCGCTGCGATTCAGGCAGGAGCTACTCAGATTGAAGTAACGGTAAATGGGGTTGGGGAACGCACAGGCAATTGCGCTTTGGAAGAGCTCGTGATGGCACTGAATACGCGGAATGATGTATTGCGGGCGGGCACGCAGATCAAGCCAGAGCACTTATACGAAACGTCTCGCATGGTTAGCCGCATGATGCATTTCCCGATTGCATTCAACAAGCCGATTGTGGGCCGCAACGCTTTCCAGCATGAGTCTGGTATTCATCAGGATGGATTGCTCAAAAACCGCAGCACTTACGAGATCATGGATCCTGTTGAGCTGGGCATTCCTCATCATATGATTATTCTGGGCAAGCATTCGGGACGCCATGCACTCAAGCATAGAGCTGCCCAATATGGAGTCTCATTGGATACGAATCAGTTGGAAGAGGTATATGCGAACTTCAAGCAGATGGCTGATCAGCAGAAGGTTGTGACGGATGAACAACTGCTTCATTGCATCGGGGAGACGTTGAATGAACAGCTGGAGGCTGTTGAACTGCTTGATGTTCAAGTAATAGCGGGGAGCTCTCGCAGTCGTGTTGCCTCCGTGGTAGTTAAGAAGCAGGATACTGGAATGGAGCATACTTATGCCGGTGTGGGCAGCGGGCCAATTGAAGCCGTGATACGGGCAATTACGCAGTCCTTCTCTGAACCGATTCAATTTGAAGACTTAGAGCTTCATTCCTTGTCTTCCGGGGAGAATGCTGCGGGCGAGGCCATAGTTACCGTGTCGTGCAATGAATGCCGATACCAAGGAAGTGCGATGCACCAAGATATTGTAATGGCGGCTGCACAAGCCTATGTTGCTGCATGCAATCAAGCCGTTCGAGGCCAAGTGGCTGAGTCAGACCCTATTGCCCAGTCGGGGATTGTGGAGGTATCCTAACGGAGTGTGGACAAAGTTATCCACATATTCCGTTGAAAACGTGGATAGAACGCTTTCGGCCATGCAGGACTAAGGATCTAGTTTTTGTGAAAAAAAGAATAACATTTGCAATGGAATACACTGGAATTGTGGATAATGTGGATAAAACAGTGGATAATCTTGGTTTACAAAATCAAAACACTGGTCTACCAATAAAAAATGAGTAAAAATGAAAATTAGATTTCTGTTTCATAAAAATGATTCTTGTGAATAACCTGTGATTTACGTGGATGTGGTCTTAAAGTCTGCATTTATTCATGAAAATTCCATTTCGTGGAATGAAATGTAGGGCATGAATGCTGCAGGATGGCTTATCGTACTAGCGATAAATAATGGTTCGGTGCTGATGTTATTCAGCACTGACCCATCTTGTAAGTAGCCATTCAGAGTAAAATTGATTCACCGAGCTGTGATGGAGGTGTTGGAATGGATGAGCTTAAGAACAGTGCGCAGATTGTGCAGGACAAGCTTGCAGCTAGGGGTCTGCCTAATCAGGTTGTTGAGCTGCCGGATAGCACGAGAACCGCGCAAGAAGCCGCAAACACAATCGGGTGTGAAATATCGCAAATCGCAAAGTCAATTATATTTCGCAGAAAAGCTGCAGACCTCCCTTTGCTAATTGTGGCAAGTGGTACGAATCGCGTAAATGAGAGAGCGATCAGTCATCTATTGAATGAAAAGATTGGCAAGGCAGATGCTGATTTTGTCCGAGAACATACAGGCTATGTGATCGGAGGAGTTCCGCCGTTTGCCCATAAGGAATCGATTGAGACGCTGATCGACGAAGAACTGATGAAATATGAAGTGATATGGGCCGCAGCAGGCCATCCCAAAGCTGTCTTTCAATTAACGCCTGAGCAGTTAGTGGAATTGACGAACGGAAAGGTAGTTTCTATCACATAGATCATATGGATAAGTTGTATGGTGCCTGAAGTGTATACAAAAAAAGGGATCCCAATGGAGATCCCTTTTCAACACGTATTGAGGATAAACTTTCTTATGCCTCCATAAGCAGCTCCCACTCGGCATATACTTCATCAAGTGCGGCCTTGGACGCATCTAATTGTTCCTGAATCGACTGGACGCGTACATAATCATTGAACACTTCGGGTTCGGTAAGTTCTAGTTCACGAGCAGCAATCTCTGCTTCCAACTCGGCAATTTGCTTCTCGATTTGCTCCAGCTTACGTTGTCGTGCGCGTTCTTCTCGCTTCGACTGCTTATCTGCTTCATACGTAGACAATCCGCTAGGTGCTGCTTCTGATTTGCCTTCCGCCGTACTGCTCTGGAATGAAGCAGGTTTGCTCGGCTGAGATGGATTTGTGGAGAGCAGATCCTTATCTTCTTCCAGCTGCTGCTTCTTCTCTACATAGTCGTCATAATTTCCTAGGAAATGACACGTTCCTTCTGCACTCATTTCCACGATGCGCTCAGCCATCTTGTTGAGGAAGTAACGGTCATGTGAAATAAAGAGCAGTGTGCCTTCATAGTCAATCAGAGCGGATTCGAGCACTTCCTTGCTGAATAGATCCAAATGGTTGGTCGGCTCATCGAGTATGAGCACATTTGCTTGTAGGAGCATCAGCTTGGCTAGTGCTACTCTAGCTTTTTCCCCACCACTGAGAGAAGCGATCTTCTTCTGTACATCGTCTCCGCTGAATAAGAAGCTTCCGAGTACGGTTCGAATACGAACTTCATCCATATGCGGATAGGCAGACCATACTTCCTCCATGACGGTTACATTCGGGTTCAAATTTGTCTGTTCCTGATCATAGTAACCAATCGTAACATTCGTGCCCCATTGGATCTGTCCAGCTAAAAGATCGTGCTTGCCAGTCAATGCTTTCAACAAGGTGGACTTGCCGATTCCGTTCGGGCCAATGAGTGCGACCATTTCTCCACGCTTCAATTCGAAGCTTACGTGGCGGAATAATGGAGGCTTATGGTCATAGGATGCAGATGCTTCTTCTACTTTAAGCACATCTTTCCCGCTTTGACGTGTAATCTCGAAGCTGAAGCTTGCACGCTTCAGATCCCCTAATGGCTTATCGATTCGTTCCATTTTTTCGAGTGTTTTACGACGGCTTTGTGCACGCTTGGTTGTTGAGGCGCGTACGATATTGCGCTGTACAAAGTCCTCAAGCTTAGCTATTTCAACTTGCTGCTTCTCATAGAGTTTCATTTGCTGCTCATATTCGGCTGCCTTCAACTCGATATATTTCGAATAATTGCCTGTATACCGCTTGGCCTGATGGCGTTCGATCTCGATGATCGTCGTCACCATCGCATCTAGGAAGTACCGGTCATGCGATACAACAAGGACAGCGCCAGGATAGGAGCGTAAGTAACCTTCGAGCCATGTAAGGGTATGGATGTCTAGATGGTTCGTAGGTTCGTCAAGCAGAAGCAAATCAGGCTGTTGCAACAAAATTCGGGCAAGTGCCAATCTCGTCTTCTGTCCACCGCTCAACGTGTGAATATGAATCGTGTTCGGATCCATCTGACCAAATCCCATGCCGTGCAAGATGCTTCGCACACGCGTCTCCATCTCGTAGCCGCCATGCTGGCGGAACCAATCTTGTTGCTCCGCATATCGACGCAAGATCTCTTCATATCGAGATTCATTCTCCGCAGTTGCAGGGTCAGCAATAAGACGCTCTAATTCTCGAAGCTCCTGCTCAGCCTCAATGAGGTGAGAGAATACGGACATCATCTCTTCCCAAATCGTCCGTTCTGAATGGAGACCGGTATGTTGGGCAAGATAGCCGATTCGAGTTTCCTTCGACTTGTATATGATGCCATCATCAGGTGTGAGCTCTCCCGCAATCATTTGCAGGAGCGTAGACTTGCCGGCGCCGTTGACCCCAACTAGGCCAATTCGCTCACGCTCTAAAATTTGAAAAGTAATGTTGGATAACACGGGGGTAATCCCGTAACTTTTGCATATGCCGTTCGCTTGAAGCAGCATCGGTATCTCCTCCGTTTTGGGCAAACTACCATGTCTTAAGAGGTTGTCCAATCCGTGCTACAAGAGCAATCAGAATTGAACATATCCCCTTAAGTTTACATGAAAATGCGGAAAAGTGCGAAGTCTTTCCATGTATGAGATGATAATATTGAAAGCAGTCGGTATCGAAAATGGAGAATGCTTGCGTATAGCTAGCGGAAATGAAGTAAGGATGGTAAACTAAGGTTGAAAATGGTGAAAATGAGTGAAAATAAGAGCAAATGAACATACATAAGAGATTTACGCCGAATGGAAGAATGTAACGCAGCCGAGGAGGGGTACAGTTGGAGCAAGCGGCAGATAAAGGCACACTTCGAGAACGATTCAAACAGCGCCGAAAGGCGGTAATGGAGAAGGAGTACGCTGTATCCAGTGCAGAAGTATGTAACCATGCTTCTGCCTATTTCGCGCAGCTGCGGGAACATTTGAAGCGCCCACTTCGGATATTTGGCTATTGGCCATTTGGAAGAGAGTTGGACATTAAACCCTTGTTCGCTGTTTGTTTAGAAGCTGGAGATCAGATTTACTTGCCGCGAACAATCCCTGCTACACGAACAATGACACTGCATCGATGGGATGAGCAGACGACGTTTACGGATGGCTGCTTCGGGCTCCGTGAACCTGAGGCACATACGGACTTGCTGCCGAGTGAAGAATGGACAAGTCTAGACGTGATTATTGTACCTGGTATTGCATTTGATACCGAAGGCGGCAGACTCGGATTAGGGGCTGGATATTATGATCGCTTCTGGCAGTCTTATATGGAGAGCTTCACGAACAATCAAGATATCGAAGGGGATCTCTCGGTCGTGCGGATAAGCTGTGTCTATTCTTGGCAGATTACTGATAATGTTCCGATGGAGCCCCATGACATTGGGGTGGATCTGCTTATTTCCGAAGAAGGCATAATTTTTTGCGAGCGAGGAAGGATTTCGCAGGAAGAGCTCGAACTTGGATTGCAGTAGCAGACTCATAGTATTTTTGATTAGACTGCGACTTTTTATATTGGACTAGACAGACACAACTGAGAAAATATAAACGAGCTTTAGCATGGAACAAGAGATTATTATGATGAATTGGCGAATGGCGGAAGGAGGAATGGACATGCTTTGGAAAGTGGCGATATTAACAGCAAGTGATAAAGGTTCACGTGGCGAACGGGAGGATACGAGCGCACAGGTTATCCGTGAGCTAGTCGAGGAAGAATTGCATGGTGAGGTTGTAGAATACCGGATTGTGCCGGATGAGGTCAATGATATTTCAGCATCATTAATTGAGATGGCTGACTACTTCCAAGCGGACTTAATTATTACCACCGGAGGAAATGGATTAGCTCCGCGTGATGTGACGCCTGAAGCGACGATGAAGGTGATTGATAAGGAAGTTCCTGGATTGGCAGAAGCAATGCGGTACGCAGCTATGCAGCGAACCCGCAAGGCAATGCTGTCTCGTGCAGTCTGTGGAATAAGAGGCAAATCACTCATTATCAACTTGCCTGCAAGTCCAAAGGGTGTACATGATCATTTGCTGGCGATTATCGACCAGTTGCCGCATGCTTTGTACGCGGTTAGCGGGAATTTGAGCAGTGCGGACGAATTCGAGTAGTGTGCCGAATTTGGAATGATTTTCATAAATTTGTTACAGTTCATTGGTATTTTCTACATATCTAGTATGTTATGATGTATATCATAGCATTTCATTTTATAGAGGCAATGAAAGGTGGAATTACAAGGTGTTTAACGGAATCGGGGTTTCTGGTGTTCTGTTGCTGTTGATTATTGCCTTGTTATTGTTCGGACCCAATAAACTTCCTGAGCTTGGCCGCGCATTTGGCCGTACTTTACGGGAGTTCAAAGCAGGTGCACGCGATATTATGGGCGATGACGAAGAATCTAAGCCTGTTCGCAAGGAAGTGCAGCATGTAGATGTAGAGAAGTCTGAACAGCCTTCTCCTACGGCGTCGGCGACTCATTCCGAATCACAACGGCGTTTGCCGGAATAATGCTTCGCTGGTGACAGGCCTTTTGGCTGTGGCCTAGCGAAGATTGCAACAATGTGATGAACAGGCTGGTGTAGCAATGTCGATAGAAAAGGAAGACCAAATGACAATGGTCGAGCACATTGTCGAACTGCGCAAACGGATTGTTCTTATTCTGGTGGCGCTTGTTATCGGACTTGTAGGCGGACTTATACTAGCTGATCCGATCTATACCTACCTGCGCAGTGTCGAGCCGGCCAAAAATATGCCGCTGCATGGATTTTCGCTCTGGGATGGCATCAATATTTATATGAAGTTCGCCTTTATTTTTGCTTTGGCGATTACACTGCCGATTACGCTGTATCAACTGTGGGCTTTTGTCAGTCCCGGCTTGAGAGTGATAGAGCGGCGAGCGGCTCTTCGTTATGTGCCCTTTGTGTTCGTATTATTTTTGTTAGGGCTGTCATTTGCGTATTTTGTTGTCTTTCCGATGGCTTTCGAGTTTACTTCTAGTATTAATAAACACATGGATTTGCAAGCGACGTATGGGATTACGCAATATTTCTCGTTCATGTTCAATATATTGCTCCCGATATCACTGCTGTTTGAACTGCCAGTTGTAATCATGTTCCTGACACGAATACGGCTGTTAAATCCGCTTCGGCTGCGCAAAATGCGCCGTTTAGCGTATTTTATCTTAATTGTGTTAGGTACGATGCTGTCGCCGCCGGATGTCATTTCGGATATCTTGGTATCGATCCCGCTGCTCATCCTTTATGAGTTAAGTGTGTTCTTGTCTTCGATTGTATATCGCAAACAGATAGCAGAACAGCTTGCTTGGGAGAAAGAGTTCGATGAATCAGCAGATGCGACAATCGCTTAAGTTATAAATGCAGGTAGAGAGAGTGTGATTCGATTTGCACTTTTCCTTACCTGCATTTTTTGTTGAAATCAGCCCGTCTTTATAAGCTTTGGAGACATAAGGGTTATAAAAAGTTAAAAATTTTTAAGCGAATACCCCCTTGCAATCGAATCTTAAAATCAGTATCATAAGAATTGTTATTAGCACTAACCACTATCGAGTGCTAACACATTACTAATTTTGTTGTGGAGCCTTTGTCCGTACTATCGGGCAGCGGATTCTTCACTTTATAACTCTTGTTTAAAAGGAGGCTATTTTTCATGATCAGACCTTTAGGTGAACGCGTATTGATCGAGGCAATTGCGAAGGAGGAAACTACAGCTTTCGGAATCGTATTGCCGGACACTGCCAAAGAAAAGCCGCAAGAAGGTAAAGTTGTGGCAGTAGGTAACGGAGTGTGGAAAGACGGCCAACGTGTGGCTTTGGAAGTAAAAGAAGGCGACCGCGTGCTGTTCTCCAAATACGCTGGAACTGAAATTAAATTCGAAGGCAAAGAATACTTGATTATGAAAGAAAGCGACATCCACGCAGTAATCGGCGAATAGAGCCGGAGAGCGTATGCGCTCATTTTGCAATCACATGATCACGTTCCAGAGAGGGAACCGCTGAATCACATACATGAAGATGAATGAATGAACATATTGATACGAATTGAGGAGGGTTTCACTAATGGCTAAGGATATTTTGTTCTCTGAAGAAGCACGTCGTGCGATGCTTCGTGGTGTAGATGCTTTGGCAAATGCGGTTAAAGTGACACTTGGGCCAAAAGGTCGCAACGTTGTATTGGAGAAGAAATTCGGTTCTCCGCTTATTACGAATGACGGTGTAACAATCGCGAAAGAAATCGAGTTGGAAGATGCATTCGAAAACATGGGTGCACAACTCGTTAAAGAAGTAGCTACGAAAACAAACGACGTTGCTGGTGACGGTACAACTACAGCTACAGTTCTGGCTCAAGCGATGATTCGCGAAGGCTTGAAGAACGTTACAGCTGGCGCGAACCCAATGGTAGTTCGCAAAGGTATCGAGAAGGCTGTTCGTGCAGCAGTTGAAGAATTGCACAACATTGCGAAGCCGATCGAAGGCAAGCAAAACATTGCTCAAGTTGCAGCGATCTCTGCAGCTGACGATGAAGTAGGTACGTTGATCGCTGAAGCGATGGAGAAAGTTGGCAAAGATGGCGTAATCACTGTCGAAGAATCCAAAGGATTCAACACAGAGCTTGAAGTGGTTGAAGGTATGCAATTCGACCGCGGATACATCTCTCCATACATGATCACTGATACTGACAAGATGGAAGCTGTTCTGGACAATCCGTACATCTTGATCACAGATAAGAAGATCTCTACAATCCAGGAAATCTTGCCAGTATTGGAGAAAGTCGTTCAACAAGGCAAGCAGCTCGTTATCATCGCTGAAGATGTAGACGGCGAAGCACTTCCTACATTGGTTCTGAACAAATTGCGCGGTACATTCACTTGCGTAGCTGTTAAAGCACCAGGCTTCGGCGACCGTCGTAAAGCAATGCTGCAAGATATCGGCGCATTGACTGGCGGCCAAGTCATTACAGAAGAGCTCGGTCTCGAATTGAAATCGACTACGATCGATCAATTGGGTACTGCTCGCCAAGTTCGCGTAACAAAAGAAAACACAATCGTTGTAGATGGCGCTGGCAACAAAGCGGACATCGATGCGCGTGTGAACCAAATCCGTACGCAATTGGAAGAAACAACTTCCGAATTCGACAAAGAGAAGCTGCAAGAGCGTCTTGCTAAATTGGCAGGCGGCGTAGCAGTTATCAAAGTTGGTGCGGCTACTGAAACAGAATTGAAAGAGCGCAAATTGCGCATCGAGGATGCTTTGAACGCGACTCGTGCAGCAGTTGAAGAAGGTATCGTTGCTGGTGGTGGTACTGCGCTTCTGAACGTATACAATGCAGTTGCAGCTGTAACTGCATCTGACGATGAGCAAACAGGTGTGAACATCGTCCTGAAAGCTCTTGAGTCCCCAGTTCGTACAATCGCTGATAACGCTGGTCAAGAAGGCTCCGTTATCGTTGAGCGCTTGAAAAATGAAAAAGTTGGCGTAGGCTACAACGCTGCTACTGGCGAGTGGGTTGACATGATCGTTCAAGGTATCGTTGACCCTGCAAAAGTAACACGCTCCGCGTTGCAAAACGCAGCTTCCGTTGCAGCTATGTTCTTGACAACAGAAGCGGTTATCGCTGACAAGCCAGAAAAAGAAAAAGCCGGCATGCCTGATATGGGCGGCATGGGTGGCATGGGCGGAATGGGCGGCATGATGTAATAGAATCATTTTCGAAGCAATTCGAAGATGGTCGACCGCGCCTAAATTATCTACATTGATTATGAGAAGCTTCTCATTCGTTCTCTGAACGTTTGAGTGGCTTCTTTTTTATTGGTTTCTTTTACTGCATATAGATGTTCCTCAGCCATATTCTAGATGGCGATTGAGCGCATCCGTTCTGGTGAAGAGGCTGTTGGTACAGTCTGGCAGCAAATGGCCCGTCTTCGTGGACAAGGCGATCAGTTTTAATCAGTTAATAAGTGAACCTATCCGTTATCGACAAAGCAGCTATTCGCGCACAAGCGCTGGATAGCTGTTCTTTTTGTTGAACTCAGTGATCGAATTCCTGTACACGGAGCTGAAGTTATCTTGATATATCCAGTTTGAGGAATTATTTTTAACATTTTTTTCATTTACCTATTGTATTAAGTGTATCAAGTGATATAATACACTACATACAAATGATACACCAAAGGAAGGAGCTCATTGAATGACATGATTGTTGCGGAATGTGAATCACGTTGGATTCAAGCAAACCACTATACGAGCAAGTGCTCAATCGAATCCGAAGCTCCATCCCGGATCAACTTACAGAGACACGCCGCGGAGAGCAGAGAAATGCTGCATCATTCATACCAAGGTAGGTATGCGTTATTTCCTTAACAATACTAATGAGCGAAATGAGGAGTATTGATGAAGACAGAATTTTCGATAAGACACCCATACTGGGCGGCAATACTTGTAGGATTGCTTTGCACTTTGATGACAGCAACCGGCTTCGCTGTAACGAAGGCTATCGGGTTAGACGATGATCATAGCTTGTTAGTATTGGCAGCTTTTCTCGCTGTATCAGCCATTATTGGGTTTATGATTATGAAGAAGTCACGGTTTTCGTTATATGATTACGGATTCCGTTATAGCGAGGCTAAGAGCAGTAGTAAGGTTATGTTTTACATTCCGCTGCTCGTAATTGAAGTGCTTTCTATTGTAGCGTATGGCTTCAGTGGTGAAATACGTCCGGTACAATATGTGTTTACCCTGTTATTTACGATTTCGATTGGTTTCAATGAGGAAATCTATTTTAGGGGGTTGGCTCTAAGGTACATAGGGGAAAAAGGAATTAAAGCGGCGATCATATGGTCGTCGGTAATATTTGGGGTATTACATATGGCGAATGCATTTGGTGGCCAAAATATTGGCTACAGCTTACTGCAGGTTGTTTATGCTTTTCTGGTTGGTATTGTATTCGCGGAGATTGTATCGATTACGAAGAGCTTGTGGTTCGTAATTGTATGGCATGCCGCACATGACTTTATCTCACTTCTGACAGAAGGCAGTATCGAAACTGGAATTATTATACTACCCGTGCAGGTAGCACTTTTATTGTTTTATGCGATCTATCTTTGGAAGAAGCATATTGCGCAAGAGAGTAGTATCACTAATTCTACCGATCAACAACCTCAAATGTCGCAATGAGCGACTCTATAAGATGAGTGCCTCAGCTCTATTTGCTGGGGCACTCATTTTGGTCTACAGCTTTGTATACGATCATCTTTCTTTGTTCAATACTTTCCTTCTGAATCAGTTTCTACTCTACCGCCTTGTTTAGGGAGATGCCTGTGTCGAGCATTCGGCGGTTAAAATTTTTATACCCTCTTTTTATACACCCTTATTGCAAACATATAAGCATCATCGTATCCGTATGTCCGCGCAGTAGGGCGGATGTGATCTTGTTCTCGCTCATACAATCACCTCCACAACTGCATAATAAGATATATTACTCTGACAGTCAAGGTACTATATTTATTATAATACTCTGTTCTAAATAAATGGTGCATCCCCCTGGCTAGATCGCGTGATTCCTTTTTTTTGCTTTCACTTTCTTTTACAGACACTCCATATGGGGATGACCTGGATATTACAATTTGGGGGTAGAATTCAGTAGCAATACATCTACCATTCTGTAACAGATAACAAAGGAGAGAGAAAAGATCACATGCGAATACGCAGAAAATGGTTGTCTCTGGCATTGCTGGGAAGCATGCTGCTTGGCGTGCTGCAGCCTGCATTGGCGCAAGCTTCACCTGGATTCGATTATACTAAGGTGCCGAAACTATTAATTACGGAGCTGGTGCCAGATACGAAGAATGTGAATTCGGCCGACGGCTATGAGAGTATTGAGATTTACAATAATACGAACCGAGACATCAACTTCAGAGATTACAAAATCGTGTATAACAACGGCAGCAACAATGACTGGTCGCTTACGGATAAGAAAGTTCCCGTGATTATCAAGCCGCATCAGACGATCGTGCTCTGGATCATGAATGGCAGTAATACGAACGAGACGGCTGATGCATTTAATAGCAATTATACAATTAACGGATATACGTCCAATTTGATTGAAAACACGAATTTGTTCCGGATTGATGCCGGCGGAGGCATGGCGAATACGGGAGAACGCAGCGTAGCGATTCATACGCTAGGCGGTGTCGAGATTGCCAAAGCGGCTTATTCGGTAACCAAGTCCAAAGAAAATTTCGGCATTCACTATAGCTATCCAATGGATGCAAGCAAGAATATGGCGATGGTAGGCGCAGCGGAATCGCAACCGGCTTCCCCAGGAACCGTTGAGGCGATTCAAGTGCCGGCATTCCCTTCGGATATCGGGGAACCGCCTACTGCTACGGCTCTAAATTTCGATCATGTGCCGGCAAGCAAGACGCTCGTGAATCAAGATGTGCCGATTGATGCATCCATCACAGGCAACCTGACTTCAGTTACCGCTTCCGTCTACTATAAGACAGACGTTCAGACGGCTTATACGCCACTAGTGATGGCGTCGGCTGACGGAGTGAAGCATACTACTACGATTCCTGGCCAAGGGGTCCTTGATGGCAATTTGCTTCAATACTATATTGAAGCGGTGGACGGAAATCTGCAGCCGGAGCGAACGGGTACATATGCGGTTGAGATCGAATCTTTGCCGCCGGTACAAGGGGACAAGCTTCAAATCGAGCATACTTCGGCGAAGCAAGTCGATGCGAAGGATCTGCTCATTACTGCGAAGCTGAACAATCCGGATAAAGTCAAAATTGACAAAGTGGAGCTGCTGTACAAGTCGCCATCGCAGGCGAAGTACACCCTGCTGGCAATGAAGCAGTTGCAACCCGATGGCAATGATTATAGCGTGACCATTCCGGCGAAGGCGTTCGTCGAATCCACGCTAGATTATACCATTCGTGTGAAAGACGTCGAGAAGAGCTATACCGTGGATGTCAATATCCCGCCATTTAACGCGGCGAAGGTGCCGTCATTGCTCGTAACGAAGATCGTTCCGAACACGACGAACGTGCCGAACACGTCATCGGACGCATTCGAAATGATTGAAGTGTACAACAATACCGATTCACCGATCGATTTTAAGAACTACAAGGTCAACTATCGATATCCTGATGATGGACCGGAAGCTGATTTGAAATGGCCTACGACCAAAGAAGATTTCATGATTCCTTCTCAGCAGTCGGTTGTGTTCTGGATTAAGAACGGCGCGAACAATAGCTATACGGCTGCGGATTTCAACAACTTCCACAAGACGAACTTGGTTGAGGATGCGAACTTGTTCGTAATCATGAGTGACGGCATGGCGAATTCGGGTCGCCGTGGTATCGTCATTAAGACGAACACGGGCAAAGAAATTTCTTATGCCAATTATGACGCAACGACCGTATATGAAGGCGGCGTGAGTGACGAGACCAAGGAAGACAAAGCGATTCTATTCAAATATCCAATGGACGGCAGCATCACGATGATCAAGACAAGTTCCGGGCTCGCGGCGCCTGCTCCTGGCGTGATCGATCCGGAGCTCGTTCCGGCCGTGCCTATGCATGTCGAGCAAGACACGACGCCGCCAAAGGCAGAAGACCGCTCTGGCATAACGTCGGTCGAGCAATCGAAGAACCTTGATCTGAAAGCTTTTGCGGATGATGAGAGGCAAGTGGCGACAGTAAAAGTCTTTATCCGGACGGACAAAGAAGCGGATTATACCGGTTATGCACTGACGCAGAATTTCACTGATTCGTTGTATCATTATCTCGTGCCTGCAGCTACGCTGATCGGCAGCAAGTATATTGAATATTATTTCATGGTATCTGACGGTACAAATGAGGTGGAGACGGCAAAGGCCAAGGTGGACATCACCGGCAAGCCGGGTCATGATCCGCTCCGTCTCAACGTGAAGAACGGGGATATCGTGAACGGTACGAAGACGTTGAAAGGGACGTCGGAGACAGCGCCTGCGAATACGTTGAAGTTAAGCGTAGACGGCCAAGCGATTACACAAGGTTCGTTCGATGCATTAGAGCACGATGCATACTTCGTCTTCGAAGCGAAGAACGTGGACTATTATTTCAAGAATGCCGTCACGATGGGGCCGGAGAGCGAGAAGGATAAGACGATCCTCTATACGTTCATGGATCCGATCCCGACGTATACGACATTGACTTTTAAAATCGATGCGAGCCGCTTCCATATTGGTGCGGATAACGTGATCTATATTCGTGCAGGTTCGAAGACAAGCCCATTCGATGACCGCAAGGAAGAGAATAAAGACGATTTCGAAGTACGAAACGTACGCTTAATGCTGGCGGACGGTACTGAGATTTGGGATCCACTCTACGTGAAGGGGAAAGAAATCAAGATCGGCGACAGCCCGGGAAAAATGGAAGGAATCGGCTTCAACTTCAATCTGGATGCGAAGTACTTCCAGTCGCACGCCTATGCTTGGGATACGACCAAAGCGGTGGACGGCGCGCATCAAGTGATAGTGACCGATAGCAAAAATGTTACCGTGACGGCGAATGTCACGATAGACAATACGCCGCCTTCGATCAAGCCGAATGTTGAAGAAGGCAAGCAGTACCGCGGCAATTTCAATCTGGATGCGGAGATCAAAGACCAGCTTGCCGGCGTTGACCAAGTGATCGTGAAGCTGGATAACCAAGATATTAAGCTTCCCTATGCTTTATCTTCCGGCAGCATGAAGGCGGGCAAGCACACGCTGACGATTACGGCATCCGATAAGGTGGGTAATCAAGCGGAGCGCACGGTCACATTCACGACGCCGGAGGAAAATCCGCTGCAGCCGGAATTGATCGCGCCAATGCAAGGTCAATCCGAATTGGGCGGCAGCGTGGGTCTGAAGGTGAAAGTGCAGGATCCGACGAATGATCCGATGAACGTCACGTTCTACAGAGGCTTCCAATATGATGGCAACCGCACTGCAGAAGGATTCACAGGCTTCATGAACGCATCCGATACCGAACCGCCGAAAGTCATGATTCCGGAAGGAGAGCAGACATTAACGGTAGAGGATTACCGTAAGATCAGCGCAGAAGACGGCGATTACTTAGTCAATGACGCAGTGGAGCAATTCCCATACCAACGTTATCAGATTAAGCTTGACCTAGCGGTCCAGAAGACAGACCGCGTCGATATCGTCTGGAAGGGCAAATCGATCGAAGGACGTAAAGTCAGCTTGTATGCTTGGAACGAGAGCGCGAAGAAATGGGTGCAGCTCGTTACCCGCATTGCAGGCACAGAGGATTTCGAATTGAAGTCCACGGTTAAAGTCGAAGACTATGCAATGGGACAGACAATCCAGATCATCGTGCAAGATGAGATCGCGGAGATGAAGGAACTGAAGTCTGATACGGCCCAAGATCCGTATGATTTCTCCTTCGTATGGATGTCGGATACGCAGTACTACTCGCAGAGTTATCCTCAGATTTACAAGAAAATCGTGAATTGGGTGAAGGATAACAAAGAGAGCAACAATATTAAATATGTCATCCATACGGGAGACATCGTCGATAAATCCTATCAAGAGTATCAATGGCAGGAAGCGGATGAGGATATGAAGGTGTTGGAAGATGCCAACATTCCTTACGGCGTGCTTGCTGGTAACCATGATGTTGGTCACCAAGACAACGACTATACGAAGTACTGGCAGTATTTCGGAGAACAGAGATTCAAGGATATGCCAACGTACGGCGAGTCCTATCAGAACAATCGCGGACACTACGATCTCGTTTCGGCCGGAGGCAATGATTTTATCATCGTCTATATGGGCTGGGGCCTGGGTGATAAGGAAATCGACTGGATGAATGAGGTCGTGGCGAAATATCCGGAGCGTAAGGCAATCTTGTGCTTGCATGAATACATGCTCGTATCCAATAACCGTGCCCCGATTGCCGATAAGATTTTCGAGAAGGTCATTAAGCCGAACAAGAACGTCATCGCGGCATTGTCCGGACACTATCACGATGCGCAGCTGAAGATCGATGAGCTGGAGGACGACAACGGCGAGAAGCGCAAAGTCTATCAGATGCTCGCGGACTATCAAGGCGCGCCAGAAGGCGGTCTCGGCTATATCCGTCTGATGCAGTTCGACATGAAGAACAACAAGCTTCACATCAAGACGTATTCGCCGTATTTGGACGATTATAACTATTATGATTCTGAGTTCTATCCTGGCAAAGACGAGTTCTCGCTGGATCTGGATTTACAGCCGAAGATCAAACGCGTCGCAACCGACTACATCGGCGTGAAGGTCTATAGTGAATTACCGATCGGCAAAGTGAATAACGTGAAGAGCGGCCAGCAGGCAGCTTTTACTTGGAGCGGGCTCCAAGGCGATAGCTACTATCAATGGTATACGAAGGCAGAAGACGGCAACAGCGGTCAAGTGTTATCGGATATTTGGGGCTTCTATACAGGTAAGGTGAGTAATCCTAATCCAGGCCCTGGTACTACGAAACCAGATCTAAAGCCAGAACAAAAGCCTGATCCAAAACCTCAGCCTAAGCCGGAGACTTCTTCGGACAAAGGGGTTATGAGCATTAAACCGGGCGCGGATGGCGCTTATGCGGTAGATCGCGCTGCGCTTGAAAAAGCAGTCAATGAAGCAGAGCACGGCAAAGTGGCGATTAAGCTCGAGGCAGCGGGTTCGGAACAAGCGGCTCAGCTCGTGTTGGATGCGGCTGGTGTGCGAAAAGCGAAAGAGCGCAAATTGAGTATTGAAATTGTGGGATCTGGATTTACCGTGACGATTCCGGCAGCTTCCTTGCCGAATGGCATCGCAGATGCGGATCGCATCGTGCTTCATATTGATCCGACGATGAATTCCTCGATCCAGACGGCAATCAATGCGGCAATCAGCTCGAACGGTGAACTGAAGTCGACAGGCGTAGTATTCACGCTCAAGCTAGTAACGGTCAAAGGAAAGACAGAGACGGCGGTTCAGCAATTCAGCGGTCCGATTACCGTGAAGCGTACGCTAACGGCAGAGCAAATGAAGCAGCTGCAGAAAGATTACGCGAATATGTATCGTCTGGTCGATGGCAAAGCAGAGATGATCGCTGGTACGTTCGATGGGAGCACAATTAGCTTCTCGACGGATCAACTGGCGCAATTCGCTGCGCTCGAACTGCACAAGCAGTTCGCAGACTTAACGGGTGGTTGGGCTGACGAATACATCCTCAAGCTGGCTGCTAAAAATATTATTACGGGTATGGAAAATAACCAATTCCGTCCGAACCTGAATGTATCGAGAGCGGATTTCGCGACGCTTGTCATCCGTGCGGTGGGTATCCAAGCGGAGGAAGGAAAGACGGCATTCGCGGATGTGGTGGCAGACCGTTACTATGCAGGCTATGTGAGCAAAGCGGCTGAACTGGGATTGGTACAGGGCAGTAACGGCAAATTCCGTCCGACGGAGCCAATTACGCGCCAAGAAGCAGCAGTGATTCTAGCCAAAATGGCTGAATACATGAAGAAGCCACTTGCGGGATCATCCACCGTGCCAGCATTTGCTGACTTGAGCAGCATTGCCGGATGGGCGAAGGATGCGGCGACGAAGCTGCAAGCTGCGGGTATCATTAACGGAAAAGAGAAAAACCGTTTCGATCCGCGAGGCTCAGTAACGAGAGCAGAAATCTCGAAGATGCTGTATATGATGTTGAATAAGTAACGAATATGCGCAGAATCCAAAAGGCCGTCAGGGATCATCCTGACGGTCTTTCTATAAGCTGGAAGTTCAGATATTTATATGTTTGTTCACTTAGCAATTGAATTTTATTCAATTGTGTATTGTCTTTTCTTTTTAATATTTTGTATGATACTCTCTTTTTTTGAAGTGGTATCAGGAAGCGCTTGAACACGGGATACACGAACCTCACTCCATGACGCTATCGACCGTAGGTGTGGACGGAACTCCTGATGCACGCATACTTATTTTGAAGGACGTTGATGCAGCAGGATGGTATTTTGCATCGAGTGCCAACAGTATGAAAGGCATACAACTGAACAATAATCCAGGGGTTGCGCTAACGTTCTATTGGTCAATGATTGGGAAACAAGTGAGAATACGCGGTACAGCGACCCCAATGGATAGAGAGCGCAGTGCTGAGGACTTCTTGAACAGGGGACCTGTGGCTCGGGCAATTGCATTAATTGATAAACAAAGCTCAATATTAGAACAACAACATGACTTCCACGCAGCTTTAACAGAGCAATTGGATCGACTTAGACGTGATCCAGCTGTATAGAACATACCGTTTAAGTCATACTAATTGCGACCGGACAGTAGCAGAGGCGTAAAAGATCCCTGATTCCGAACTTCTTCAATTTTTAAAATTTCAAAAAAATGGTGTTGACAGACGGTTTAATAAGTTCTAAGATTGTCAGTAATCTAATATTGAATAACCCGATGAAAGAGCGAAGTAGCAATGTTGTCACTGTTCTCAGAAAGCCAGGGGTTGATGCGACCTGGTACACACAATGAATTGCGAATTACACTCTGGAGGTTCTTAGGTAACGCTAAGCGGATTGGCAATCGATATCATTGCCGAGAGTGGTATGAATAGTGGCTGCAGCACTGTTCATGCAAGCTGGGTGGTAACACGGTTAATTAATCGTCCCTATGTCTACAATAGACAAGGAGACGATTTTTTTGTTTTTCTGAACCTTAAAGGTAGCGTTTTGAACTTACATTCTCAATTATCAAATATAAAATCACACCAAGGAGCTGAATCACAATGATGAACATTATCGATGAATTGGAATGGCGCGGTGCCATTAATCAACAGACAGATGCTGAAGGTTTGCGTAAATTAACAAGCGAGAAATCGATATCATTATACTGTGGTGTTGACCCTACTGGGGACAGCATGCATATCGGACACTTGATTCCATTCATGATGCTGAAGAGATTCCAGCTTGCAGGACACCGTCCGGTGATCTTGATTGGTGGAGCAACAGGGACAATCGGCGATCCAAGCGGCCGTACAACAGAGCGTACGCTGCAAACGATGGATCAAGTCCAAAATAACGTAGATGCATTGACTGCGCAAATGAAGAAGCTGTTCTTGAACGAAGGCGACACTGGCCTGCGCATGGTGAACAACTACGATTGGACTCATAACGTAACAATTCTTGATTTCCTTCGCGACTACGGGAAGAACTTCAGCGTCAACACGATGCTGGCGAAAGATATCGTAGCAAGCCGTCTCGATACGGGGATCTCCTTCACTGAGTTCTCGTACCAGATTCTTCAGTCGATGGACTTCCATCACTTGTTCGTTAATGAAGACGTACAACTGCAAATCGGTGGCGCGGATCAATGGGGTAACATTACAAGCGGCCTTGACTTGATTCGCAAAAAAGAAGGATCAGAAGCTAAAGCATTTGGTTTGACAATCCCATTGATGCTCAAAGCAGATGGTACGAAATTCGGTAAAACTGCTGGCGGTGCAATCTGGCTCGATCCGAACAAAACGACTCCATTCGAGTTCTACCAGTTCTGGGCAAACACAGATGATCGTGACGTAATTAGATACCTGAAATTCTTCACATTCTTAACGCAAGAGCAAATCAAGGCGTTGGAAGAGAAAGTACAAACTGAGCCGCATAAACGTGAAGCTCAACGTGTACTTGCTGAAGAAATGACCAAATTCGTTCATAGCGAAGAAGCATTGGTACAAGCTCAGAAAATTACAGCTGCCTTGTTCAGCGGAGATATCAAAGCGCTGACTGCAGATGAAATCGAGCAAGGCTTCAAAGATATGCCTACATTCCATGCTTCTAAGGAAGAGAAAAACATTGTAGACTGGCTCGTTGATCTTGGTATCGAACCATCCAAGCGTCAAGCGCGTGAAGATATTGCGAACGGTGCAATTTCGATGAATGGAGAAAAAGTAACGGATCTGGAAATGACAGTTACTGTGGACGATTCCTTCGATGGCCGCTTCATTATTATCCGTAAAGGGAAAAAGAGCTACAGCCTCGTGAAATTGGGAGAATAGCTGCTCATGAAATTTGGAGAATAGCTGCTACAGCTATTCTCTTTCCTTTATCTCCTTTAGTTAGGGGGCCGGAATAACCAAATGCCAGAATCGTGGAAAAAATCGCTGCAAAGTGCTTTACTGAATCATCGCATTATATCGGCTATCAATCAGGACATGCAAGTCAATTGGCTTATGCTCGATCTCGGGATTACCGAAGTGGCTCTCAATCAACTGAATGAAGAACTTGACCGTATGCTGATTGCGTTCAATCGATTATGCAAGTATAAACAGGTAAAGCAGATATCGCTAGGCTACTTTCGAATGTTGGATATTATACGAAATGAAGAGAGTTGCCAACCTAAGCTACATATTCTGCTTCCAACGATTAAGAGTTATTTTCAAGGCAGGTATTATATTAAGGCAGAGTCGTGGTTGTCTCTATGGTGCAGAGCTTTGGATAAAGAATCTGTAGACCATGTGACCGTGAACGTGAAGGTTGTGAACCCAAAGGGCGATCAGCAGGCGACTGTTCAAAAGATGGACGAAGGCTTGGACAAGCTTGTAGTGAATAGGGGACAACGAAGGTTGGAGAGTAGTGAGCCAAGTACCCTACTCCCTTCTCGCAGATTAATCGGATACAGCAGAGTGATGAAGGAATATATGGAGAAGTTGAAGCCTGATCCTGTATATGATTTGAGCGAGTACCGAACAGAAGATATAGTAGCGAACGCTGCATTCGAAATCATGCTCGATTGGTATCCTGGGATACGGCTCAAATAGATCATCATCCTAAGAAATAGAGTCATCATTTAATTTATAGATAGATGATAGAAGTTTGAAGGACTGGATTGAGACAAAATCCAGTCCTTTCTTTGTACGGAACGTCACCAATGAATGCTGCTTGGTTCAAAAAAGTGGGAGTTGAAGAGAAATTATACACTTTCTGACGCAGATTGAGCGGATTAATCCATAAAGGCAAAAAAAAGATCAAAAATTGAAATGTTTGGCTATGATATATTTCACAACTAAAATATGAGGATTATCATAGGAAAATAAGAAAGGGTACATGTATTGATATAAGAAATAGCCGATTTCAACATAATTACTTACCAAATTAATCCTCTGCGTTTGTGTCTACGTACTTCAAGCATTTGAGTAGAATTTGATAAAAAATAGAAATAGAGAGGGTATTATCTATTTCTGAGAGGTTTCCCTTACTCCAGCAAGCCGGTAAACATATTCCCCAGCATGTATAAGTATTCCCTTTTGTATTTTCTTCACTCTTTGTTCCCCAATCCAGTTTTGCCCTCAATTACGTTCAACCTTAGGGAATAAGAACAACTTCCCCAACGCATGATAGTGATATCGTCTAGTAGGCAACCAATCCCCAAGTGTGCTTTTATTTCATGATAGAAAGGATGTGTGTTCAATATCAATAAATAAATGATAGAGAAGATGAATTGATGTATATATAAAAATACTATTTACCGCATTTATATTCACTATTTCACCCTGGAAATGCTTTTACCTATAGAAGCGAAAAACCTTTAAAGCCTTCATCGAATTGCTGGAAAAAGCTTTAAAGTATTTGCTAACAAGATTCTGGAAAATGACGAAAAAACCTTATGTGACAAGGTGTTGAATCGAATTGACAGAACAAAAAAATGAGGCGTATACTGACGGTGCAAGTTAATCGATTAACAAAACTATATAAATAATTTCATATGATCAAGGGGTGAGCTCGAAGCGTTTCAATTGCATTCCTATAGTTTCAATTCATACCTTATTCATTGATTTGAATAATTTAGGAAGATTGAAAAGGTTAGACAACTGAGAGAAAGAAGGATAGATCAATGGCCAATTCAAAAAAGTTGACGCTATTCGGGTTAATTGGGATTACGATGGCGTTCTTCGGTACTGTTCGTAGTGTGCCGACACTTGCCGCCACCGGCTGGACTCAAATCTTTTATATGTTGGTTGCAGCCGTATTGTTCGCCTTGCCAATCGCGTTGATGTCAGCCGAGCTGTCAACAGGGTTCCCTGAAGAGGGCGGACCGCAAGTATGGGTTAAAAACGCTTTAGGCGAGAAATGGGGCTTCGTTACCTCATGGCTCTTATGGGTACAAATGTTCTTCGGGATGGTAATGGTCGCATCCACAGTAGGGGTTCTATTCGGATACGTCATTAATGTTCCCGATTTATCATCAAACAATTACTTCATATTCGCAGTTATCCTGATTTCATATTGGGGCGTTACATTATTGAACTTGAAGTTCGATATGGTCAAAATTGCAGGTAACTGGGGCGCAATTATCGGGGTATATATCCCATTCGTTATTCTCGTAATCCTGGGTCTTATGTACATGTTCAAAAATGGCATTAACCCACAAGGTTACTTGGCTGACTTCAAAGCAAGCAATTTGTTGCCGAATCTAAGCGATTTGGGAAGCTTGGCATTCTTGTCCGGTATCATCTTTATCTTCGCTGGTGTAGAGATCTCTTCTGTACATGCGAATAACATCGAAAATCCGAAACGCAACTATCCGATTGCAGTTATCGCTTCCGTTATCTTGCTGGTTATTTTCAACCTGATTGCAGGTCTTACTGTAGCAAACGGTGTTCCAATGGGGAAAATGGAGCTTGCGAACATTACGCAGCCTTACCTGATCTTCTGTGAAGACTTAGGCATTCCATCAATTTTCGTTAATATTATCTCGGCAATGATTTTGATCGGTGTACTCGTTCAGCTTAGTGCATGGGTACTTGGACCAAGTAAATCGATGATCAAGGTCGCAGAAGATGGTAACTTGCCGCCATTCTTCCAAAAGAGAAATGGAAAAGGTATTCCAATTTCGTTCGTATTGATTCAAGCGATTGTTATCTCGTTAGTTTCCGTTCTTTATATCGTAGTACCTGACGTAAACAGTGCGTTCTTGATTATCACAATTACAACGACAATTCTCTATTGTCTCGTATATGCTTTTATCGCAATTTCAGCAATTCGTCTTCGTTACAAAATGCCTGAAGTCGAAAGACCATTCCGACTTGGCAGCAAAGGCAATGGCTTGATGTGGTTCGTAGCTTTGCTGGCCTTGTTGAGCGTAGGCATTACATTGGTTGTTAGCTTGATTCCACCATCTATTCTCGAACCAAGCCAAACAACGGGTTATATCATTTATCAAGTAGGCGCAACAATTGTTATGGTGGGCATCGCCCTTATCATATATAAATTCAAGAAGCCAAGCTGGAAAAAGAGTGAATAGTTTCACAAATTAAGTGCTTCATCAATTCGTTTCATCACATTCAATTCATTTATACATCACGGGAGGAATAGAACATGAACTATCAAATTCCGGAAATTAACTTGAAAGCATTATTCCTTGGTTCTAAAGGCGAAAACGTTAATCTCTTCAAAGAAGTATTGAATAAAATTGTGGACGAGCATGTTGGCTGGAGACAAAACTATCAACCGCAAGATTTGCCAGTCATCTCTCCTTTCGATAAGAGCTCTGAGAGCTTCCAAAATACTGCAGACCATATGCGCAGCGTATTCGATCAATTGTCTTCCAAGCTTCGTTCCGAATCCTTGCCTTGGCATACAGCAGGACGCTTCTGGGGTCATATGAACTCTGAAACATTGATGCCTGCAATTATCGCTTATACAGCAGCAATGCTATGGAATGGTAACAACGTTGCTTATGAATCTTCTCCGGGTACATCCCAAATGGAAGAAGAAGTTGGACATCAATTGTGCAAAATGATGAGCTATCGCGAAGGACATAGCTGGGGCCACATCTGTGCCGATGGTTCCATCGCGAACTTGGAAGGTCTCTGGTATGCACGTAACATCAAGTCCTTGCCGCTTGCAATTAAAGAAGTTGCACCTGAGCATGTAGAAGGCAAATCCGAATGGGAATTGCTCAACATGCCTACGAATGAAATTATGGACATCTTGGACAAAGTTCAAGACAAATTGGATGATATCAAAGCAAAATCCGCACGCAGCGGCCGTTATTTGGACAAGCTTGGTAAATGGTTGATTCCACAAACAAAACACTATTCCTGGTTGAAAGCAGCCGACATTATCGGTATCGGCTTGGATGCTGTTGAAGCAATCGATGTAGACAGCAGCTATCACATGGATATTGAAAAGCTGGAAACACGCATTCGTGAACTGGCAGCAGAAAATACACCAATCCTTGGGGTTGTCGGCGTAGTCGGCAGTACAGAAGAAGGTCAAATCGACCATATTCATAAAATGGTTGCTCTTCGTGAAAAATTGGCGAAGGAAGGCATTTACTTCTATATCCATGTCGATGCAGCATACGGCGGATATGCACGTTCCATCTTCTTGGATGAAAACGATCAATTCATCGAATATAACAAAATTAATGAAGTATTCAAGAAACACAATGTCTTCACAGATATGAGCTTGAAGGACGAATGGCTTACTGAAGACGTATATGAAGCCTTCAAAGCAATGAGCCAAGTTGAATCCATTACAATTGACCCGCACAAAATGGGCTATATCCCTTACTCTGCAGGTGCAATCGTTATTCAAGATATCAGAATGCGCGATGCAATCTCTTACTTCGCAACATACGTGTTCGAGAAGGGTGCAGATATCCCAGCATTGCTCGGCGCGTACATTCTCGAAGGTTCCAAAGCAGGTGCAACAGCAGCTGCTGTATGGACAGCACACAAAGTATTGCCGCTTAACGTTACAGGCTTTGGTAAGTTGATGGGCGCAAGCATCGAAGGCGCTTATCGCTTCTACAACTTCTTGAAGGAAAGAACATTCAACGTTAATGGCAAAGTGATTAAACTTCATCCATTGACTAAACCAGACTTCAACATGGTTGACTATGTATTTAACGAAGAAGGCAACACAGACTTGGAGAAAATGAACAAATTGAACCATGAATTCTTCAATTACGCTTCCTATGTGAAGGGCGGATTGTATAACAACGAATTCATCACTTCTCATACAGACTTTGCAATTCCTGACTATGGCAACAGTCCACTGGAATTCGTCAACAGCCTTGGATTCAGCAGAGCAGAATGGGATCGTGTTGAAAAAGTTACTATCCTTCGTGCTTGTGCCTTGTCTCCATATGCTCATGACAAAGACGTATTCGAAGAATATGCGCTTAAGATTGAGAAAGCTATTCAAGACAAGCTGGAAAAAATCTACTTGTACGAAATGTAAGTTTCAAATTTATAAAATGGAATGCGTAACAATCTTCGGTTGTTGCGCATTCCTCTTTATCCAAGGAGTGCTGGATATGACAAACATCAAAAAGGTATTAACGGTTGCAGGTTCGGACTCTAGCGGCGGCGCTGGACTACAAGCGGATCTGAAAACGTTTGAAGAATACGGAACATTTGGCTTCTCTTCCATTACTTCCATCGTTACGATGGATCCGGATAACAACTGGCATCATGCCGTATATCCGATTGATCCTGAACTTGTTCGCAATCAGATTAAAACCGTACTATCTGGGGGCAAACTAGATGCGATGAAGACAGGCATGCTCGGTTCCATTCCTGTGATCGAACTGCTTAGAGAGGTTATTGACCAGCACGACATCACGAATGTCGTCATCGACCCTGTTATGGTGTGCAAAGGCGAGGATGAAGTTGTTCAACCGGAAAACGGTGAAGCCATTCGAGAGCTTCTGCTTCCTAGAGCAACGGTTGTGACGCCCAATTTATTCGAAGCGGGACAGCTTGCGGGAATTCGCAAAGTTAGCACGCTTGAGGATATGAAGGAAGCTGCAACCAAGATTCATGAGCTTGGAGCACAGCACGTAGTCATTAAGGGTGGCAAGACATTGGAAGATCAGAAGGCTATTGATCTGCTGTTCGATGGTCAATCGTTCACATTGTTCGAAGCAGAGAAGCTGGATACGAACCATAATCATGGTGCAGGGTGTACATTTGCGGCGGCTATCGCTGCTGGTCTTGCGAAGGGGATGTCGGTCAAGAATGCAGTAGCTACTGCGAAGCAATTCGTTACAGCAGGCATTGGAGGCGGATTCGCGCTTAATCAATTTGTAGGACCTGTATGGCATGGTGCGTACAATAAGGCTGAACAACGCATGAATTGCTAAACACAGCAGGTATATGTCCAATCTATAGACCCCATTTGCGAGCGCAGCATTGCAATAGTTGGTCATGAAGGAGTTCGGCTTATATGAAGAAAGAAGAGGTTACACTGAAAGAAAGCCTATTTCTTTTAGTTGTTTTACTAGCCATTATAGGAGCTTGTATTATCGGCTTAAGCATGGATCCACAAATTCCGATACTATTCTCCTTGGGGATTATTATCGTCTTCGCTAAAATAAAGGGCATATCTTGGGATCGCGTTCACAAAGGAATATCGAACGGCATTACACCCGGATTAATCCCTATTCTCATCTTTATGCTAATTGGAGCCTTAATCAGCGTGTGGATTGCAGCAGGAACAATTCCGACGATTATGGTTTATGGCTTTGGCATCTTGTCCGCTAAATATTTTTTGCCTTCTGTTTTTATCATTTGTGCAGTCGTTGGTATTACAGTAGGGAGCTCATTCACTACGATCTCAACTGTAGGTATTGCCTTCTTCGGAATGGGACAGATTATGGGATACCATCCCGCCATTACGACCGGGGCAATCATTTCAGGTGCATTCTTAGGAAACAACGTCTCGCCTTTATCGGATACAACGAACCTGTCCTCGGCCATTGGTGAAGTGGACTTGTTCGAACATATCCGTTATATGCTGAGAGTTGTTATTCCCGCCTTCCTGATTTCGCTTTTGTTCTTTGGAATTGTAGGTCACGCGAAGGTGCTGACGACAGGCGAACAAATCAATGAACTTGTTCAGACTTTGAATTCGTCATTTACCGTATCTGCATGGACCTTGATTCCGGTATTGGTGCTCTTCTTATGTGCATGGCGCAAGATTCCGGCCATCCCGACTTTGCTGCTAAGCATTGTCTTTACCATCGGAGTTCTGTTTATTTATCACCCCGAAACAAGCTTGGCAAGCCTGTCTAAGCTGATGCAGGATGGGTATGTTGCGCACACAGGCGTTGAGAGCGTGGACAAGCTGTTGTCTCGCGGCGGTATCCAGAGCATGATGTGGTCTGTATCCCTTATTTTGCTTGCATTATCATTAGGCGGGCTGTTGGTAGAAATGAACATCATCAAAACGATTATTTCTCGCATCTCTTCATTTGTTAGCACAAAAGGAAAGCTGATTCTGATGACGGCGCTTAGCTCGATGGGGATTAACCTTCTCCTTGGAGAGCAGTACTTGTCCATTATTTTACCGGGAGAAGCGTTCAAGTCTCAGTATGATGCGATTGATGTGGGACGCAAGGAAATGACGAGAATACTCGCCAATGGCGGAGCAGCTTTTAATGCGCTAATTCCTTGGGGCGTCAGTGGGGTATTTATTACAGGGACACTCGGCGTATCGACACTTGAATATTTGCCGTTCGCTATTTTCTGTATTGTTGCACCGCTTCTCAACATTTTGTACGGTTTCTTGGGAAAATCTACGAAAGCTTCCAAAGCTTCCAAAGCAGCATAATCGCAAACGATAAGAAGAAAAGTTGGTGTATAGAGCCAGCTTTTTTTCTATGGAAGGTGCTGCTCTTCTTATGAAATATGTGGTATTAATTACTAATGAAAAATAATGCTATAATATGTTATACCTATTTCAGATACTTGGAGAAAAAAATCACATAACTGGATATGTCATATGAATGACCTTCTAATCCCACCTTCAACATGATGAGATTGGAAATCAGCCAGTCAGTACTCAAGGAGGTAAACATATGTTAATAGAAGAGCTGCAAGGGAAAGCGTTAGATGAATTTTTCCAAGGGATTTTATCTTTGGAGACGATTGAAGAGTGCTATGCTTTCTTTGATGATTTGTGCACAGTAAATGAAATTAAGACGATGGTTCAGCGTTTCCAGGTTGCGAAGATGCTGCACAACCATAACACATACAGTGAGATTGAAGCTGAGGCGAATGCAAGCACGGCTACCATTTCCCGCGTTAAGCGATCCTTGAATCATGGCAACCACAGCTATGAATTCGTATTCGCACGTATGAAAGAACAATCAGCGAACAATCCAGAGAAGTAAGTTTCCAATCTTCAGACTTTGCGTACGATGTATCTGCGTACAATGAATACCTCTCCATGCAAGCTTATGCTCTAGAAGGAAAATCAGCCTTCAAATCAATTCATTCTTTGTGATACGATACAATTTTCATACCATTAGGGAGAAGGAGGGGGACTAAGCTTCGCTGCATCATTACGAGATAAGCGAAATGCTCAAGTCGCCCCTTATCATGCATGTTACTCCTCAACAAGCTCCTTGAATGATTTCACCTTGCCATGCGCATGCGGTGTTTGCTTGCGGATTTTATCGGCGTTTTCCCGGCGATGTTTTGGAATGGACATGGATGATAGCCTCCTCTTGAAATGAGCCCAATAAGGCATAATAAGTTTGCGGCTGGATAGATGCAAGCATCTGTCTAGCCGTGCTGCACTCGGTTCAATCGTGAACCGAATGTGTTGTTAATATGAGCTGGATTCATAGCGACTATCCCCGCCAATGTTAGGGGGAGAGGGGTTATGGATTCTTTTGACATGGAATTGGGTGTTGTGATATCTTTTATTTAGACATTTATCTAAATGTCTAATGAGTTCTAATTCTGTGGTCGGGGGGATTCCAATTGAATAAATCAGCTTGGAAATGGATGATGGCAGCATGTTTGCTGCTCGGGAGCGCAGTCCCAACTGCATTTGCGGAGGAGACGAAGCAGGAAGCGGCATCCGAAAAGAAGGAAGCTGCTAGCATGGTGCAACTGCGGCAAGCGGCGAACGCAATTGGAGCTTATGTAAAGTGGGAACAGAGTACGAAAGAAGCAACGGTTACTTATGGGGATCGTGTATGGATCGTACGCAGCGGGTCTGTTGAATCGACGATTAGCGGCCAACCGTTGAAGCTGACTGCGGCACCTAGAGTGGAGCAAGGGACTCTGGTTGTACCTTGGAACGATCTGTGTGAAGCCTTGCACATTCAAGCGAAATGGGTAAATGGGAAAGTGGAAGCAGAGATGTCGGACTGGAAGACGCGTGCGTCTCAATTTGTCATGCAATTCGCAGCAGCCGCTGACCGTCCGGAAATGGTGGAGCAGATCCAATCTTCTCTGACTCCGGCACTCAAGAAAGCGGGTCAAGTGTACCCGATCGGCATGTTTGCCAAGCAAATTACGACGATGTTCGGACAACCAACCCAATTGATCCAAGTCACGCAAACTGAAAATGATGTGCATCGCAATGCTGCCGTCTCATTCAAGACTGATAAAGGCTCAGTATTATCCGTGGTGCTCCGTTATGCTAAGGACGGCTTGGTGGATGATATGTATTTCAACTTCGTACCCCAAGGTCAATATCAAGCCCCATCTTATGATGATAAGGATGCTTATAGAGAAGAGTCGATCGTAATCGGAGAAGGGGAATTCAAGCTGCCAGGCACACTGACAGTGCCAGCGTCAGGAGACGGGAATTATCCGGTTCTGGTGCTTGTACATGGATCGGGTGCGAATGATCGAGATGAATCGATCGGCAGCAGCAAGATGTTCCGTGACCTGTCCGTCGGCCTTGCCAAGCAAGGGATTGCAACGATTCGTTATGAGAAGCGGACGCGTGAATATTCCTATCAGTCCACCGCAGTTCCACGCTTTACGGTGAAGGAAGAGACGGTAGATGATGCCCTTCATGCGGTTGCTTGGGCGGCCCAAGACAAGCGGCTGAACAAGCAGCAGATCTTTGTGCTTGGCCACAGTCAAGGCGGAATGCTCGTGCCTAGAATTCTTGCTCAGGATACCGCGAAGACGGTACGTGGAGCGGTAATTGCAGCAGGACCTTCTGGCCCGCTTGAGGATCTCATGCTGACGCAATTCGAAGGCCAATTGGCTCGTGCGAAGGAGTCGAAGCTTCCAGAGCAGGCAATTGCTCAATTGGAAGCACAAGTAGCAGCTTGGAAGCAGTCCCTTCAAATCATAAAAAATAAAGAATATACAGTCGACAACTACCCGGCAAATCTGCCAATCGGCACACCTTCTTGGTGGTTTGATTTCCGCGACTATTATGGCGGAGACATTGCGAAGACTCAGCAAGTTCCGATGTTCCTCATCCAGGGGGACAATGATGTCCAAGTGGGCAAGGAGCATTTAGACGGCTGGAAGAAGGCGCTGTCGGTTCGTACCAATGTCGCATACAAGCTGTATCCGAAGCTGAACCATGTTTTTGTACCGTATGATAAACCATCGACCGGAGAAGAATATATGCTGCCGGGCAACGTTCCGCTTGATGTTATTACTGACATGGCGAAATGGATAAAAACTCAATCCTAATGATATCGTTGCCGTTATACACGTCAATGTAGCATTGGCTTATAACCAAGAGCGTGATAGTCTAGATAGCTGGGGCTATGCGCTCTTTGTGATTTTTGAGTGGAATGATTTATGCGTTATAATGGATAAATAGTCAAAGGGGGGCTGGTCATGCGACATACGAAAAAACCGCGAAAACGCAGAATCTGGCTTCTGATCTCCCTTGTTCTCATTATTTTGGTTCCCTACATATTGGTGAACAGCACACCTGCATTAACGGCGCTGTTTGTAAGAAAACTATTTGAGACTCCAATCGCGACCCAGCCAGCAGGGTATGCTTCGTATAGCAGCCAAGTGCAGGTTCAGCATGATTTGACCTATCCATCGAGGTATAAGGACAACCGATTCGATATATACTTGCCACAATCATCAAGCGCCGAAGGAGCGAAATCATACCCGACTATTATCTGGGTGCATGGCGGTGCGTATGTTGGAGGGGATAAGAAGGATCTTGCGATTTTTTCCACCATGTTAGCAAGTCAAGGTTATGTGGTATTGGCGATGAATTATGAGCGCGCACCAGAAGCCAAATATCCTACACCTATTTTGCAGCTGGATGAATGTTATCAATATGTGAAGGCAAATCCAGATCGCTTCCCGATTGATACGAATCGGCTATTCTTTGCCGGAGATTCGGCAGGAGCACAGATTGCCAGCAACTATACAGCTATTCAGACGAACTCTGATTTGGCACGTCAAATGGGTATGGAGCAAGCAGTGCCACGAGACACGATAAAGGGAATGCTGCTGTATTGCGGCCCATTCGATCTTCAACTGTTCCACAGTACGACGTATTCGCTGCCTGTGCAATTTTTCTTGAATCAAGTAGCTTGGAGCTACATCGGAGAGAAGAATTGGCATGAAGTGGAGAAGGTGAAGTTAGCTTCGGTTGTGAACTTTGTGACGAAGGATTATCCACCAACCTTTATTACCGATGGCAACAAAAATTCATTTGAGGAGCACGGAAGAGAGCTGGCTGCAAGGCTGGAGGCCGTGAATGTCCCGGTTCATTCGCTCTTTTTCGAGCAGAATGAGGCGATTACCGAGCATGAGTTTCAATTTAAGTTAGATACCGAGTCTGGAATGAAGGCATTGGAGCAATCTTTGTCATTTTTGAGGCAGTACGCAAGCAAATAAAAAACAGGAGCCAGTATGCACAAAATAAGACAAAGCACACTTAGCTCCTGTTGGTTATATATTAATTTTTCAACGGTGGAGTCCATAATTTATACAGGTCAGCAAATCCAAATGAATCATATTGAACATGCTGCAGCATAGGATGAATGGGGCGCACGTGCTGCGGATGATGCATGAAACCAATGCAGGCTTCATCAACTACGTATTGGACAATGCGATCAATTCGTCTTTCTCTCTCCTCCGCATTTTCATGTAGGAACAAAACGAATTGGGAATCAATCCATTCGAGCTGTTCATCGCTCAAATAACGACGGAAAGCCAATGCATCGCTGCGGAAAGCAGCAAGCACTGACAGATGCGGATCAAGTGATGATACCTCACCGGACAGGATGATATCCATGTGCGGATCGTTCGTCGAATCATGGACATCGTTAAAGGAGTAGGGATGAAGTTCGATATGGATCCCGATACAGAGCGCCCTTTGTTGAATCCATCCTGCTTCCTCCCATGCCTCTGGGATATCCAGCATATATAGCCGCAGCTTTTCGCCGCTATAGGAGCTGGAGGCTATCCATCTTTTTGCCTCAGTTAGACTTTTCCTAATCAAGGAGCTTCTCCACGGAAAAAAATGAGAGGCAGGGATAAGCCCAGTTCTGCCTAACTCCTTCCACATGGTTTCCACGTCCAGCAATTCGTTCAACGCTTTCCGCAGCATACGATCCCGCATGGTAGAAGAGTGCTTTGTATTATACATAGCAAACCGATATCCAAGTTCCGTGGGACGATCATATGCCTCATTGAAAGGAACTGTTCCAGTGCTAGGGATGTCATATTGGATAAGATGTGCCCGTTCCGGGGGCATTTGCCAACAATGAATTTCATCCATATAAGCGCGCTCGCGAAAATACGAATCAAATGCATACAGTACAACTCGATTCTGCTGGCAGGATACAATTCGATATGGCCCTGTGCCGATAAAGAAGCTGTCCGTATTCTCACCATCTTCGGGGAGGATGATCATCGGTGTTGATGCTAGATAGCGTCCAAACAAAGGATTCGAGCGATGTAGTATAATCCGAGCCACGAGTGGCGAAGGACAATCTATAGAAGCGATATCCCGGGCAAGCCATCGGTTGGGACAGGCTGAATGCATGAGCCTCTCCATGCTGAACTTGACGTCCCGACTCGTCAAAGCGCGATGGTGATGGAACCATACCTGCTTGCGCAAATATATCTTCCATGTTAGCCCCTGTTCATCGACCTCCCACCCAATAGCTAAATGAGGCACAAGCTCATTCTGATCGGCATCATAACGGAGCAGTGTATCCCCGATCAACGAGCAAAGCATTGTATCATAGGTGATCGATACGAACGCAGGATCAAGATTTGTTACCGGAAAGGTCGTAATTGCATGTAACACGTCCTTGCCTAATGTTGTCGACTGCAGCCCCAACTGCTCTTGTATAGGCTTTTGCAAATCACCGATCCACTGCTTTGGAAAAGGAAGCTGAAGCACTTGAAGCAACTGCTCCATGTCCTGTTCCTGAAGACAGAGCTGGATGAAATCAAGCAGATCCTCATAAAAATCCGTAACGAAGCAAATCTCGGATTGATTTCCTCTGCCTCGTCCGGGAATGTAAGTACAATCATACTCAGATACCAGCTTATGTAGCTTTCGTTTAGCATTTTTCCGGCTGCAATGCCATACATTCTCCAGTTCTTGCAGCCGTAGCATTGCGGTATGCTCATGTTCACGCTCGTAGAGATAGGCGCGCAATGATAAATAATCCAGTTGAAGCAATTGACTCACCTCACTAAAAGGGGACATGTAAGCAAGGATTATACCCTTTTTTCCTCTTTTTGCAAGGCTGATAATAGGGATAAAGCAATTATTATTAGTTTCTAAACAAGAGAGAAGCAGGGAGGCATTCCTATGTTCACAACACAAAGAATCCGATTGCGCAAAATGACGGAGCAGGATGCACAGGTGTATCATAGCTGGAGAAACGATGCAAGGGTGATGGAGACAACGAATCCGCATATGGATGTATATGCTCCTGAGGATACTGATGCTTTTGTTCGCACTGTTATACTTGGATCTTCGAGTTCGAAATCGTATATCATTGGTGACGCAGACACGGATACGCCCATCGGAATCATGTCGCTCATTTCAATCGATTACAAAAATCGCAATGCGGAGCTGATTATCGATATCGGAGAACCGGATTATTGGGGGAAAGGGTACGGTCATGAAGCATTGCAGATTTTACTGCATTATGCCTTCAATGAGTTGAATTTGCATCGATTGTCCTTACGGGTGTTCGATTTTAACGAGAGAGCGATTAGGCTGTACTCGAAAATAGGCTTCAAGCAAGAGGGGGTTATAAAAGAGGCCTTATTCCGCAATGGAGCTTGGCACGATATTATCCAGATGGGACTGCTGCAAGCCGAGTACATGAAGTAAAGTCTATAGCGAAAATATGAAAATAAAAGATATACTAGGTGAAAGTGATAACTTTCACTTTTAACATTACAAATATATGCTACTCTTATCTATGTACGGTACATCTTCCGCATGCGCAGCGGACAACCAGTATATACAGACGAGGGGTATAACAACATGAAGAGCATTCGTAAGGCTGGAACTTGGCTGCTCATTTTATGTCTTATTGTAATGGTAGCAGCTTGTGGCAATGGAAGTGGCAAGGAATCGCAAGGAGCCGCACAGCAGGAACAAGGCAAGACCATTACATCTGTCGGGGAAGGTGATGGCAAGCACGGTGCGATCAAGGTAGAGGTTACATTCGACAATAATGAAATTACGGACATTAAGGTACTCGAACAGAAGGAGAACGAAGTTCTGGCCGAGCCTGTATATAAACAGCTGAAAGAAAATATGATCAGCACCAATACGGCTGAAGTAGATGCAATCAGCGGCTCCAGCATGACGAGCCATGGCTTCATTGATGCAGTCAAAGATGCTGTATCTAAAGCAGGAATTACGCTCATCGCGAAGAAGGCAGACTCCTCCAATAAATCCGAGGAGCCTGCGGAACAAACCTATGACATCGTTGTGGTTGGTGCAGGCGGAGCGGGATTCAGTGCAGCAATTGAAGCGAAGAAGGCAGGGGCTACTGTCGTTCTGTTGGAGAAGATGCCAACCGTTGGCGGCAACACATTGATTTCCGGCGGGGAAATGAACGCAGCGAACACATGGGTTCAACAGAAACTTGGCATTAAAGATGATGTCGAATTGTTTATTAAGGATACGCTGAAGGGCGGCGACAACGTCGGTGATCCAGAGATGGTGCGCACGATGGCTGAGAATGCGACCCAAGCAGCAGAATGGCTGAAGGATGAGATCAAGGTTGAATTTTTGCCGGATCATCTCTTCCAGTTCGGTGGACACTCCGTGAAGCGCGCGCTTATTCCACAGGGACATACAGGGGCAGAGCTGATTACGAAGCTGAAGAAGCATTTGGACGGAGCAGGCATTCCGCTGAAGACAGATACGAAAGTGGAAAAACTGCTCACAGACAACTCTGGCAAAGTAATCGGCGTAGAAGCATCAGGCGCTAAAGGAAGCAAGCTGACATTCCATGCGAACAAGGGCGTTATCATTGCATCCGGCGGCTTTGGCTCCAATGTAGAAATGCGTAAGAAATATAATCCGGAGTATGACGAGAAATACATGACAACAGATACTCCTGGCTCTACAGGTGACGGTATCGTGATGGCTCAGGATGTAGGGGCAGCATTAACGAACATGGAGAGCATTCAAACGTATCCGGTCTGCGATCCAGTAACAGGTGTTATTTCGCTCGTAGCGGACAGCCGCTTCGATGGCGCAATCCTTGTGAACCAAAGCGGTAAACGGTTTGTTGAAGAGCTTGAACGCCGCGACGTAATTTCCAAGGCAATTTTGGCGCAAGAGGGAAAATACGCTTACCAATTTTGGAACGAAGATATTGCGAATATTAGCAAAACGCACGAGGTGCATAAGGACGAATACGACGCACTCGTGAAAGAAGGCATGCTGTATAAAGCGGACACGCTTGAAGACGCTGCAAAGTTCTTCAACATCGATCCGGCTGCATTGAAGGCAACGATTGAGCGGGTCAACGGCTTCGCAAAAGCAGGAGACGATAAGGACTTCCATCATCGTGCTGGCCTGAAGGACATGAGCAAGGGCCCTTATTATATTGAAAAAGCAGTTCCATCCGTTCACCATACGATGGGTGGCGTGGTGATCAACAAGACGACTCAAGTATTGAATGAGAAGGGACAACCGATCCCAGGCTTGTTCGCAGCAGGTGAAGTAACAGGTGTCATCCACGGCAAGAACCGTCTCGGCGGCAACGCGGTTGCGGACGCCATTACATTTGGCCGTATTGCAGGACAACAGTCTGTGAAATAAAAGTTAGGCAGATGTGATTATAGTGAAGCCTGATTAACAAGCTAATCATCGTAAATGGAAGTAGGCCGCAGCTTAGCTGCGGTCTTTTCTTGTAGAGAATATTTTCCCAATCACCTATAATGGGAGGATGGCATCATGTATAACCATATTTTTCTTACAAAGGAGACATCGACATAATGGGATCCGCATCACTCTTTGCAAGACCGCATCTAGCAGAATGCGTGCCTGACCTCGTAGCAACGGCAAGAGGAGATAAGAAAGCGACGCTTGTCATTCAGCATGCCAAGCTGGTCAATGTGACTTCTGGAGAAATATTGGACGATATGTCCATCGGTGTACAAGGTTCAAGGATTGCATTTGTAGGCAAGGATGCAAGTCATCTTATCGGAGACACGACGAAAGTTATTGATGCACAGGGCCGTTATGTAGCGCCCGGACTGCTTGACGGGCATTGCCATATTGAGAGCAGCCAGATTACGCCAACGCAATTTGCAAGAGCTGTACTGCCAAAAGGGACAACAGGCGGCTTTTTCGACGCGCATGAGATTACGAACGTTCTCGGACTTCCGGGATTGAAGCTTATGCTTGATGAAGCGAGAACGACTCCACTCGCCGCTTACATGCAGGTCGCTTCCTGCGTGCCTTCTACCGGCCCAGAGCTGGAGACGGCAGGCGCTTCGATTGGACCGGCCGAGGTAGCGGAAGCCTTTACGTGGGGCCCGGACATGATTGCCCTTGGCGAAGTCATGAACTTCCCAGGCGTCGTATTCGGCGATGACAAAATGATTGGGGAAATTCAAGCTGCCTTGCGCGCAGGCAGAGTAGCTGATGGACACTATACATGGCCTGTTCAAGACTGGCGATTGCCAGCATATGCCGCCAGCGGGATTACCGGTTGCCATGAAAGCGTGAATGCTGAGGATGTCATCGCACGCGTGCGGCTGGGCATGTATGCGAAAATGAGACGCGGTTCCGCATGGCATGACGTTGCGGAGTCAATCAAGGCCCATACTGAGCACAATATCGACACGCGCCGCATGATACTCGTCACCGACGATCGGAGTCCAGAGTCGCTAGTAGATGAAGGACATATGGATTTCGTTGTACGCCATGCGATTGCGCAGGGAGTGCGTCCTGTGACGGCATTCCAGATGGCAACCATTAATACAGCAGAACGATTTGGCGTGGCGCGGGATGTAGGTTCGATTACGCCGGGTTCGTTCGCGGACATGATTATACTGGACGGTCATATTTCCGACGTGAATGTAATCATGACGATTGCTGCCGGACAAGTAGTCGCCGAGCATGGTCAAATGGTCGTCGAACTTCCAGAGTTCCATTATCCCGAATCAGCGATTCAATCCGTACACTTGGCTCGTCCGGTAAAGGCAGAAGACTTCGTGATTCAAGCGCCGATTATGGGCGGTGTTGCAACTGCTCGTTCGATTCAAGTGAGGGAGAATCATGTGGACACGAAGGAATTGCTTGTGTCTGTGCAGGTTGAAGACGGAATCGCATCATTACGAGATCAAGCGGATTTATGTAAATTAGCCGTCATCGAGCGCCACCGTGGTACGGGCAAGCAGGCAGTAGGCTTCGTATCCGGTGTTGGGTTCCAGGAACCGGCTGCGTTGGCTTCGACGGTGGCACATGATTGTCATAACGTCATGGTCATCGGCAACTCCGACGAGCTTATGGCGAAAGCAGCGAATGTCGTTGCCGATATGCAGGGCGGTATCGCGCTCGTTACCGAGACGGAAATCGTAACGTTGCCGTTGCCCGTTGCTGGCCTTATGTCGAATGCGCCGTTCGAGCAAGTGGCGGAACAATCGAAGGCTGTTAGCAAAGCCTTGAACAAGGCAGGCTGCACGATGAACTATGCGTTCATGACCTTATCGCTGCTTGCGCTTGTTGTCGTTCCCGAGCTCCGTCTGTCAGATATCGGCCTCATCAAAACGACGGAACAAGGTTTTGTTCAGGTGCCATTGTTCGTGGAGCAATAAAATTAGCATTCATCATTATATACAGTCATTTCAGTCAGGCGTCTTTCCAAGCGGAAAGCGCCTTTTTTATATAATCTTTTCTTATGAAATTAATGAATTAGAAAGGTGGAAACTGCATGCAGAGACACTTGCAGCTGCTCCTACTATCGTCCAATTATTCTTGCATACGTTACAGGCGTGGGCTGATAAGGATAGAGCGGAATTTACAAAAAAAATTACACCGCAAATTTTACACTGGATAAAAACAAGGCATGGAAGTTCGGGCAAATTGATTAAGGTGTGGGCATGAGGAGGATAAAGAAACGGAATGTCTTACGCTAACAACCAATGCTGTAACGGTAGAGATCGTAGAAGGACAATCGACATGATGAAGCGAAAAGGAAGAGATACGTTTAATAGCTTACTAGTTGAGGTGCACCGTCATGACGAAACTATCTATCGGCCGTATGGCCGAGCTGAATCATACCTCTGTACAAACACTTCGGTATTATGACAAGCTCGGTCTCTTGAAGCCTGAGTTTATTGAAGAAAGCACAGGTTATCGGTATTATGCAATCAAGCAGTGCGCAAGATTGGACATGATCAACTATATGAAGTATCTGGGAATGTCCTTGGACAGCATCAAGGCATGGCTCGATCATGAAGAGGTCGAATCGATTCCTGCAATGCTGCGGAAGCAGGCGGCGCTAATTGAGCAGAAAATGAATGAACTGGAGCAGATGAGGAGAGCAGTTAACGTAAGCATCAACAATTATGAAACGTATATCCAAGCGCCAAAAGACGGATATATTGTGCTGGAGCACATTCCTGCACGCAAAGTCTTTTGCTATGACAGCGGCATCAATATCTATGAGAACACGTTGGAATCCTATGAGTATATATTGCGAGAGCTGCGAACACAGGCAATTGTGAATCACCTGCCGATGGCATACTTCTGCAATGTCGGTTCAATGATACGCAAGGACAGGTTGAAGCGAGGTGAGTTCGTATCCACGGAAATATTTCTATTTGTCGATGATGACTTTGCTATGCAAGAGGGGGTTGAATGGATTCACGAGCACGACTATTTGTGCATCTATTGCAGCAGTTTCTTCGATGAGCAGGAGTGCGCTAATAAGCTGCTCGCCTACGTTCGCGAGTTTGATTACGACATCATAGGCGATTACATTTGCGAAGTCGTAGTTGAACTGCCGGTATTTCATCATGAGGAGCGCAACATGTTCATGAAATTGCAGATTCCCGTACAAAAGGGATTGACTCTATAGTTGCTATAGAGTTTATGATGAGGACATAGGAGCTCCAAGTATTTCAGATACATTAGATTGTGAAATTAATAACAATCCATTAAGGAGGCTGTCCACATGCGAGAAAAAATCAGAGTGATTCAATATGGCTGCGGGAAAATGGGGATTTACTTTTTGAGATATTTGTATGAAAAAGGGGCCGAAATCGTTGGTGCAATCGATCTGAATCCGAACGTCGTCGGCAAGGACGTTGGCGAAGTAGCGGGACTCGGCGTGAAGCTGAACGTGCCGGTTCGTTCGGATGCAGAGGAAGTTTTCAAAGAGTGTGACGCGCAGGTGTGCATTATTGCGACGACGAGCTTGCTAAGCGATACGTATGCTGCATTCGAACTTGCTGCGCGTTATGGGGTGAACGCCATCAGTACATGCGAAGAGGCCTTCTATCCATGGACGACTTCTCCGGCGCTGACGAACCGGTTGGATCGGCTGGCGAAGGACAACAACTGCACGTTGACGGGATCCGGGTATCAGGATGTATTCTGGGGCAGCTTGATCACGACATTGGCAGGGGCAACGCATCAGATTACGAGAATCGAAGGCATGTCCAGCTACAACGTGGAAGAGTACGGCATTGCACTGGCAGAGGTTCATGGTGCGGGATTGACGCTTGCGGAATTTGAAGAGAAGATTGCAAGCAACAATGACTTGCCTTCCTTCATGCGCAATGCCAATGAGTGGCTGTGCTCGCAGTTCGGCTGGACGATCAAGTCGATGGATCAGCAGTTGATTCCGATGACGCATGACAAAGATCTGTACTCGACGACACTCGGCAGAACGATTCCGGCCGGCGACGCGACGGGTATGTCCGCGGTCGTCACTACGGTAACCCATCAAGGATCGGTCATCGTGACAGAATGCATCGGCAAAGTATATGCGGAGGATGAAGTAGATCATAATGACTGGATCATCAAGGGGGAGCCGAAGACAGAGGTTAAGATCTCGTGCCCGGCTACCGTAGAGCTTACCTGTGCAACGGTGGTCAATCGTATTCCGGATCTGCTGCAGTCACCTGCGGGCTTTTACACGACGGAGAAAATGCCTCCGGCACAGTATCGCACCTATCCGCTCCATTATTACGTGAAATAATATAGATCGTGACAAGGCAATGGCTGTAAAGCTGTTGCCTTTTTCTGTAACTATTCCCTGTATAATTTTTGGAAATTTTACAATTGTGCGATGAAAGTCATTGCATTCCGGCAAGATGCAAGCTAGAATAAAATATAATATCAAAATGATAGTTTTGTTTCGAAATAAAATTTCTTGGCGAGTAGGGATAGACATATGTCGATACATGATAATATTTTGATCAAAATCCGTGATATGAAGGATAGTCTTACGCCAGTAGAACGTATCGTTGCTGAGTACGTGCTCGCAAACTTGGAAGAGATTCCGCACTTGTCGATCAAGAACTTGGCGCAGCTGACGAAGACCAGCGATGCATCCGTGCTTCGCTTCTGCAAGACGATGGGCTATTCAGGCTACCGCAGCTTTATCGTCAGCATCTCCGCATCAATCGGATCGATGGATGACGAGCAGAAGGATCAGTATACAGACATTCAACCAGGGGATGATTTAGATACGATCATCTCTAATATTTCGCGCAACAATAGTAAATCCATCGAGGATACGCTCTGTGTCATTGACCGGAAAGAAATCGGCCGTGCCGTGCAGGTGCTGCGCGAGAGCAATCGGGTTGTGTTCTTCGGTATTGGCGCATCAGGGCTCGTTGCGATTGATGGGGAGCAGAAGTTCTCGCGCATCAACAAAATGTGCCATGCGTATACGGACGGGCATAGTCAGTTAACGGCGGCTACACTGCTCGATAAGGGCGATGTGGCGATTTTTGTCTCGAATTCAGGCGACACGATTGATATTCTGGATTCGTTGGAAATCGCCAAGAAAAATGGCGCCTGTATTATTGCGATAACGAAATATACAAAAAGCGAGCTGGCGGATAATGCCGATATCGTGCTGAGCATATCCACGCCCGAGGTTACGATTCGCAGTGGTGCGATGGGCTCTCGTATCGCTATGCTGACGGTAATCGATATACTTTTTGCAGGAGTCGCGAGTGCGGAATATAAGAATGTGAAGAAGTATTTGACGAAAACACATAATATTTTGGCCAGCAAGCATCGTTGATACGAAGAACAGATCAACATGGCAGACATCGGCAGGGCACGTGCGCCGGTGTCTTTTTTTGTTGAAAAACAAAAAATAAAACACCAATAATTTATTTTATAATAAAATTTTATTTCAAAAACTGTTGACCATGATGACATTTAGGTCTAAGATGGATATATAAGCAAGTTATACAACACAGGATAGGAGGATGGCTATGGATGAGTATCTGGCGGGTCTAACGACAGAAGAAATCAATCCAGAGACATTAGTGATAGACGAGTGCACAACCGATCAGATGCTGCGCCTCATGAATGAGCAGGATTCAAAAGTTCCGCAAGCGGTTGCAGCAGAGATTCCGCAAATTGCCAAAGCGGTCGACTCCCTGCACAATGCGCTCAAAAATGGCGGTAGAATGTTCTATGTCGGGGCTGGATCTTCCGGCAGACTCGGCGTCCTCGACGCTTCAGAATGTCCACCCACTTTCGGAACTGACCCTTCGCTAGTGCAAGGACATATCGCTGGGGGAGACACTGCACTGAGATGGGCCGTTGAAGGCTGCGAGGATGATGCAGAGGAGGGGATGGCATTAATCGAGAGATGCGGCGTGACGGACAAGGATGTGGTTGTTGGCATTACAGCGAGCGGAAGCGCACAATTCGTAATTGCTGCCTTGAGAAAGGCGCGGGAAATTGGTGCGGCGACGATCGGCGTAGTGAATAACAAGCAATCCAAACTAGAGAGCGTCTGCGATGTATGCATCTCACCTGTTGTAGGGCCGGAAGTCATTATGGGATCGACAAGATTGAAAGCGGGTACAGCCCAGAAGTTGGTACTGAATATGCTGACAACTTGCACGATGGTTAAACTTGGGAAGACCTATAATAACTTGATGGTTGACTTGAAAGCGAGTAATATCAAGTTGCGCGACCGTTCAGTTCGGATTATCCAAGCGGTTACAGGCGTTGATGCGAAGACTGCGACTAGCTATTTAGAAAGCGCTTCCATGAACTGCAAACTAGCCATCATGATGATTAAGACAGGACTTGACGCAGCTGAAGCGGAACGGGCATTAGAGCAGAGTGAAGGTAGTTTGAAAAAAGCAATTGGCACGTTTACAAAAGCGGTATAAAAATCATTCGATATCCTTGAGGGGGGCTTTATCAATGAGAAAAAAAATGCGTGTATTGGCGTCCATCTGTGCTTTTACCTTGGCAATTTCCTTGCTATCGGCTTGCGGAAGTTCCAATGATGCAAAATCCGGAGAACAGGCGAACGGAGGCAAAGGTGGAAAAGATACAATTACAGCTTTGTTGCCACCAGTATCTGGTAAGTTCCAAGATAACTTCAAGCAAATGGAGAAGGAATTTAGCGAGTTGTACCCTGACTTGACGCTGAAGATTGAGCCAGCAAGCTGGGAAGATGTGACGCAGAAGCTTGATACACAAGTTAACGCGGGCAGCCCGCCAGATATTGCATTCATCGGTTCCACAGGTATTCCAAAATACATCCAACAAGGTATGTTGATGGATATCTCAGATACAGCTACACCGGAAATGATTGCTGACTATGACAAAATTCCACTTGAATACATGAAGAACGGCAACGGACTTTACGGCTTCCCGGCATACATGGAAGTACATGCGTTGGGCGGTAACAGAGAGTTCTTGGAGAAGGCAGGAATCGACTGGAAGAAAGTTCAGCAAGAAGGCTGGACATTTGACGAATTCCGCGAAGCTGTGAAGAAGGGCGTCGTGAAGGAAGGCGACAAAACTTCCCGTTATGGATTCGTATTTGCAACAGCAGGTGTAGCTTCCAAGGATTACTTGGGTATTTTGGTCAAGAATGCTGGCATGCCAGATCCATTCGATAAGGATTTGAAATATGCGTACACAAGCAAAAACTTCTTGGAAGTACTGAAGGATATTCGCACACTCATTGATGACGGCTCCATGCCGAAAGAACTCAGCTCTGTTGACGCTGGTAAGCGTTGGAACATGTTCTTGACAGGGCAAACGATGATTACAGGTAAAGGTCTTGCAACTTTCGAAAATAACGCGAACGAAAACAACGAAAAAATCGCGAAAAAAGATGGCAGCGAAGTGAAAGGCAGCATCCCGGTTCAATATACGGTTCTTCCAGTTCCAACCTTCTTGGGGCAAGAACAGAAATCTACTGTTGCGGTAGATGGTTATGTAACGTTCCGTGGTAAAAATGAACCAACGCCTGAGCATAAAGCGAACGTAGTAAAAGCTGCGTACTTCCTTGCAAGCGGTAAAGTTGCAGCAACGACGAACAATGATCTCTTTGCAGCACATATTACGGCATCAGCTAAGAAAGAAGCTGAAAAAATGCCAATTCAAAGAGACGAGTTCAATGAAAAGGCTGTACAAACATTGCTCAGCCATGCAGCGCCTGCACGTCCAGACATCCCATCAGATCTGGGTGCAAAAGCAATCAAAATGGAAACAGAAGTCATTGTCCCTAAACTTCAAGCTTTGATCGCCAACGAAATTACGCCGGAGAAAATGTTCGATGCTGTGAAAGAGGCAGCGATCTCGACATTCGGTGAAGACGGCATTGTGAAGGACTAAGAAGAAGTCAGCTTCGGATAGCCGTATGATACAACGTACGGCTATCCGGAAATGTTTATGACATTGCGTATTGAAAGGGGTTTCACATTATGGCCCAATTAGCTAAGCCGTTGAAGAAACGGAAAATTAGAGGAGATTCCGGTTGGGGATATGCGTTTATCGCGGTTGCATTAGTGGTCTTTGCAATCTTTACCGCATATCCGGTCGTAAGTGCCTTTATAATCAGTTTTCAGGATTATAAACCGCTAGGATCTACATGGGTAGGATTCGATAACTATATTTCTTCCTTTAAAGATCCGCTCTTTTGGAAGTCAATTAAGAATACGGTTGTGTATACGATACTTACAGTTCCCGTTGCATTGATGATCTCGTTTGCGGTCGCCATTCTCATCTTGCCGCTCAGCAAGAAGCTGCAGACGACGTTCAAGGCCGTTTACTATTTGCCTGCTGTTGCATCAGGCGTTGCTATGTCCGTTGTATGGCTGTGGATCTTCGATCCTATGGAATCCGGGATTATGAACCAGCTGTTAGGCCTGTTCGGCATCAGCAATTTGAACTGGCTCGGCTCAAGCGCGACTTCAATGTTCTCCTTGGTTCTGATGTCCTGGCTGGCAAGCCATGGTACAAGCATCATTATTTATTTGGCAGCATTGCTCGGTATTGATGATAGTTATTATGAGGCAGCAGAATTGGATGGCGCTTCTTTCCTGAAGAAGCTGTGGTACATTGTCATTCCTTGCTTGAAGCCAACAACGTTATTCTTGTTGGTAACCGGTGTTATCGGCTCTTTCCAAGTATTCCAGAACGCTTATCTGATGACAGGCGGCGGCCCAGACAACTCGACAACAATGGTCGGATTGCTCATCTTTGACAACGCATTCAAATACTTTGAATTCGGTAAAGCTGCAGCGCAATCTCTCGTGTTGGCTGGAATTATCGCTATTATATCGTTCGCTCAGTTCAAATTTATGGGTAAAGACGTGGAGTACTAAGGAAAGGGGAGAAGCCAACGATGTCACTTTACAATCCGCATAATGGAAATCCGGCGGCTAAACATACGAGAAACGCTGCCATCATATTCATACTTTTACTATTTGCTTTGGCAACGATCTTCCCTATTTATTTTATGCTTATTTCTTCCTTTGGGGATCCCGTCGAAGCTGGGGCGATGAACTATTCGCTCTTCCCATCCAAAATATCTTTTGAATCGTATAAGTTCTTCTTTGATTACAGTGAATACTCACTGCGCTGGTTATTGAACTCATTATTTGTGGCGGCTGTTGTTACGGTATCAAACGTATTCTTTGCAAGTATGGCTGGCTATGCCTTCTCTAAAATTAAGTTCAAAGGCAGAACAGCATTGTTTACATTGCTTCTCGTTGCGATGATGATTCCGTATCAGGTAACACAAGTGCCGTTGTACATTTTGATCGTTAACATTTTCCAAATTCAAAATACGTACAGCGCTTTGATTTTGCCTGGTCTCGTTACTGTATATAATATCTTCCTTTCGAAGCAGTTCATGAGCAGTATTCCGAATGAGGTACTGGAATGTGCGAAGATTGAAGGCTGCAACCAGTTCCAAGTGTATTTCAAAATCATTTTGCCTTTGTCTAAAACAGTGCTCGCGGTAATGGCGATCCTGACGTTTATGGATAGCTGGAATACGTTCTTCTGGCCATTCTTGGTTACCAATACGATGGATATGCAGACGATTCAGGTAGGCCTCAAAAACTTCAGATTTGCCAACACGACTTACTTTGCGCCGATGATGGCAGGGGCTACAATCTCAGCGTTGCCTATGTTTATTCTCTTCTTCAGCTTGCAGAAGTACTTCTTGCAAGGGGTAACCGTAGGTGCGGTGAAAGGCTAATAGTCCTGCAATCTAATCCTGAACCTTCATCGCTGCGATGAAGGTTTAATGTTTAATTGGAGGTCCTGCGATGCTTATCACATGGGACAACAAATATAGGGAAGACGTTATCGCATTATGGAATGAAGAGGCCGTTCGCGATGGATATAAAGAGCTTACAGCAGCGAGTTTCTATGACATATTTTGTTCTAACCCATACTTCGATTCGGAGAACACATTCGTTCTGCTTGATGATGAAGGCGGTGTGCAGGGCTTCGCTTGCGGCTGTACGGGAGATGATCTGCCGCTAGGTCATGATGCTGGATATATCACCTGCATCGTCTTGTCTCGGAATTACCGTACAGACGAGTACTATACACGAATGCTGGATGCAGTTGAGGGGCGTTTCCGTGAGCTTGGGAAGAAGCAGGCAGATATCCTGTTCTTCAATCCAATGATGCTTCCTTGGTATATTCCGAATACACCGCAGCATGAGCATAACAATGCGCCTGGGGTGCCTGTCGGAAGTGAACTCTATCATTACCTGCTGCAGCATGGCTACTTCGAGCGAGCGGTTCAACAAGCGATGTATCTGCCATTGGCTAGCTTCGAAGTTCCGGAGCAGATCGCGAACAAAGAATTGAAAGCGGCAGCAGATGGCTACGCGGTTGAATTGTACGACCTTAATCGTCATCGTGGGATCGAGTCGATGCTAGAGGAACTACACAACCCATTTTGGACCAGGGAGATTAAGCAAGCAGCTGCTAACGGTGTTCCCGTAGTGATTGCAGCCTATCAAGGAGAAGCAGTTGGCTTCGCAGGGCCGGTCATTCGCCAGCAGAGCGGTAGGGGATATTTTGCAGGCATTGGCGTGAGCCCGCAACATGAGGGACATGGACTTGGAACCATTTTGTTTTTCAAGCTTTGCGAAGCATTTCGCAGCATGGGAACGGAATATATGTCGTTGTTCACAGGCAGTACCAACCCTGCGCTTCGCATTTACGAGAAGGCAGGTTTCCAGACAGTCAAATCATTTTCAATCATGAGGAAGGAGTTGTAGGTATGAGCGAGCAGCGTCGAACGATTCTAGCAATTGGTGGACATGTGGGGGATATGGAGCTGACGGCTGGCGGTGTATTGGCAAGTCACGCACTTAAGGGCGACCGTATTGTAACTTTGGCTTTGACAGCAGGAGAGCGTGGGGTTCCAGCCGGCCAAGATATGGCGGAATATCGCGAGCAGAAGGTGAACGAAGCGAAGGCCTTCGCGGAAATGCTCGGCGGCGAAGCGATCGTATTCGAAATCCCAGACGGGGAACTGAAGGATAATGAAGAAATGCGCTTGAGAGTTTGCAATGTCATTCGTCAGGTGCGTCCGAACATCATTATTACGCATTTCAAGAACAGCATGCACAAGGATCATATGACGACCCATCGCATTGTCAATGATGCACGCTTCTTCGCTGGGCTGGCATCGTTCGAGCGAGAACTCCCTGCATTCTTCGCTTCTACACTCTATTATGCAGAAAATTGGGAGGATGCAGTCGACTACAAGCCTTATGTGTACGTGGACTTCTCGCAAGAAGCTTACGATCTGTGGGTGAAGGCAGTGTCCTTACATTGGTTCGTAACGGGCAGCAAGTCATTCCCATATCTCGAATACTACAAGCACCTGGCTCGGGTCCGCGGTATTGAGGCACGGAAGCAATATGCGGAAACGTTCATGGTTCCAGCAGAGACAATGTGTGTTCGGAAATCGGAATTGTAAAATTGGCAAGTGAACGCGCACTTAGAGGGAGGCACCTATGATCCGCAACGGTATTGATTGCATTGGAGAATATACGGAGCTATTCAAAGGCAAGCGAATTGGTCTCATTACATCGCCGACTGGATTGAACAATCAATTCGAATCGACGATTCAAATTATGCATGACAACTTCAATCTTGTAGCGATGTTCTCGCCGGAGCATGGCGTTCGTGGCGACTTAGCTGCAGGGGCACAGGTTGAGACTTACACCGATCCATTTACAGGCGTTCCGGTATACAGCTTGTATCGCAAGGATTCCAAGCGACTCAGTCAAGAAATGCTGGATGAAGTGGACATGGTTGTATACGACATCCAGGATGTAGGTGCACGCTATTATACGTTTATTTATACAATGCTGTACGCGATGGAAGATTGCGCGAAGGCAGGCAAGGAATTCGTTGTTCTGGATCGGATTAATCCACTTGATGGCACGACGGTTGAAGGGAATATCTTAAAGCCAGGCTATCAATCCTTCGTCGGCAACTATCCATTAGCTGTACGGTATGGTTTGACCGCAGGAGAGGTCGCTCTTATGGCGAACGAACAAATGGGTTGGAACTGCAAGCTTCATGTCGTTCGTTGTGACGGTTGGGAGCGGTCGATGCAGTTCACGGATACGGGGCGTCCTTGGGTTATGCCGTCTCTGGGATTGCCACGTTATGATTCAGCACTGTTGTACCCGGGGACTTGTGTATTCGAAGGAACGAATATATCGGAAGGCAGAGGGACGACAGCACCATTCGAAATGATCGGTGCACCGTTCATTGAGGCAGAGAAGCTGGCAGACGAGATGAATCGTCAGAAGCTGCCGGGCATTATATTCCGTCCAGTATACTTCAAGCCATCCTTCTCGAAGTTCGAAGGAGAGCAATGCGGCGGGGTGCAGATCCATGTGCTCGACAATCGCGCGGTGCAGCCGTTTGAAGCGGGAGTTAAGCTTATGTTCACTATTAAGCGCAATTATGAGCAGTTCGCCTTCTTGCCGCCAGTGAAGGAGAATTCCAGACCGTTCATCGATTTGCTCTGCGGAGACAAGTTGTATCGTGAGGAATCTCTTGATGTAGAAGCGATGCTGGAGCAATTCCGTGAAGAGAGCAGAGAATTCAGAACCATGAAGCAGCAGTATCATTTGTATAAATAGAAATCTTTCTTTACAAGGAAGATGAAGGATGTGAGCTTACGTTGACATACGTAGCAGGCTTAGACGGCGGCGGTACGAAGACGGCAGTAACGATAGCGGACGAACATGGAGCAGCCGTGCATACCTTCACATCTGGTGCCATTAATATCAATGGTCAGGATGAAGCGAGTGTGCGAGCAAGCTTGCAAGAAATATTTGAGACGATCGCCAGAGTATGCGGCGGGTTGGGCAACTGTAAGCAGGTGTGCATTGGTGCAGCCGGAGTCAGCAACCCGACAGTCGTAACACGGCTGGAAGCCATTGTTCGCGATTGCGGATACGAAGGTGGGCTAATCATTACCGGTGATCAAGAGACAGCCTTGTACGGCGCCCATGATCGTGAATATGGCATCATTCTTATTGCAGGCACAGGCTCCATTTGTTATGGGAGAAATGAAGCGGGTCAGTCTCATCGCGCAGGCGGCTATGGCCATCTCATCGATGATGAGGGCAGTGGTTATAGCATTGGGCGTGACTTGTTGTCCATCGTTGTACGGGCACACGACGGACGCATACCGGCATCGCCGATTACAGATATGGTTATGGAACAGCTGGGGATTGAGTCTATGCAGCAATTGATTCGATTCGTATACGATAAGCAGACGAATAAGAAGGATATCGCAGCTCTTGCTCCGATACTATCGCGGGCATGTGAGCTCGGTGATTCTGCGGCTCTAGAGATTGCTCACAAGGCGGCAAGTTCGCTCTGTGAACTTGTTATCCCGGTTGTAGAGAAGCTGTCTCTGCAGTCAGGAACAGTTGCCATGGCAGGAAGCGTGCTGCTGAAGAACAGCAATGTGCGGGATGCCTTCATAGCCATGCTCAAAGAACACTATCCCAATATGGACTGCATTACACCGAAGAAAGATGCTGCGCAAGGCGCAGTCATCATGGCATTAGCTAAGCTTGCAGCCTGCTCCTAGGAGGGCGAGCTTATTAGCAAAGGTACACTAGCACTTTACATTAGATCGCGGTAAGACGTATCTTCTACGAAATAAGAGAAGATGCGAGCAGCCGCGATTTTTCTATTATAGAGAGAAGGTTGAATATTCAGTTGTTTTAAAAGATCTATTGATTATGTAGTGAGAGAATCGTCGTTCACTATCAACGGGTTATTCTGCTGTGAGTAGTGGGGGTGCATCGTACAATAGGTAGTAGAGAAGCTTGTCAGCGTGTCTGGAGGCAAGATGCTAGACGACGCCACATTGATTTGATAGAGGAGTGCCATTCAATGGTTCATACGACAAAGGATGCTCAGTATGTATTGCAAGACTTACATACTTACGTCAAAAAACAAATGGAATTGTGGAACGTCCCAGGTTTATCGCTCGCCATTGTGAAGGACGGAGAGATAATCTTGGCGGAAGGATTCGGTTATCGGGATGTGGAACGCAAGCTACCTGTTACACCAAATACGATGTTTGCCATTGGCTCTTGTTCGAAAGCATTTACTGCAATGGTAGCCGCTCAGCTTGTAGATGATGAGAAGCTTGAATGGGATACACCTGTGCGCACGTATCTCCCTGACTTTGATATGTACGATTCGATGGCATCGGAGCGAATTACGATGCGAGACATGTTGTGTCATCGTACCGGCTTGCCGCGGCATGATAATATGTGGTACGGCTCTTTCTTGACTCGCGAGGAGATAATCAAGCGAATCAAATACCTCGAGCCTAATGTCGATTTCAGGTCAACTTGGCAGTATAACAATATTATGTATATGGCTGCTGGATATATAGCAGGGCATGTAGCGGAGTGTACTTGGGAACAGCTTGTTCAAGAGCGAATATTCGAACCGCTGGAAATGAAGGAGAGCGGCTTTTCCGTGAATGAGTTGAAGTTGCATGATAATGCGGGAGTTCCCTACATCGAACAGGAGGGGCAGCTTCGAGAAGTTGAGTATCGCAATTTCGATGCGATTGGACCTGCTGGATCTATTAATAGTACAGTCATGGACATGAGTAATTGGTTGATTGCTAATCTTGAAAATGGAGCTTTCAAAGGGAAGCGTATTATTTCAGAGAGGAATCTTGCGACCTTACATTCCCCGCAATTGTCTTGCCCACCAATGATGAATGGAAGGCGAGAATTTCCACTAAGCAGTTATGGTTTAGGTTGGGGATTCGAATCATATCGAGGATACCGCATGCTTCAGCACGGTGGTGGCATCGACGGATTTACTTCACACATCTCCTTCCTGCCCGATGAAGGGATTGGCATTGTTCTGCTGACGAACAGACAAGGTACCATGCTCCCTACATCTTTAGCATTGACTGTCTATGATAGGCTTTTGAATCTTGATCCTATTGAATGGTGTGAACAACTCCGTGAGGATATTCAGAAATGGGAAGCACAACGAAAACAAATGGCAGCCGAAAACGCTACATCAGGAGGAGAGGCCGTATTGGTTTCTTCAACCACACTTCAGAGGTATGAAGGACACTATGAGCATCCGGGTTATGGAACCATCAAGGTTCAAGTTGTGGAGAATGAACTTCAGGCTGTTTTTCATGTCGGTTGTTTTCGAATGAGTCAGACTGGGGAGCATGTATTCGCGATACATTCAGAAATATTAGGGGTAACAGCGAATATAAAATTTGCTGCCGACGAGGAAGGGAATATAATTCTGCTAAGTGCTCCGCTCAATACAGAACCCGGTGCAAAAGATATTACATTCAGACGAACAAAAAACTCAGCGGTTACATAAACGAAGGAGCTGTCCGACATGGATGATACCCATCATGCTGGACAGCTCCTTTCTTATTGGAAGTTTACCGATTCCCTCTACGAGGGCCATGGAATAAGATGCCCATTGATATTCTTGCACACCATAGTGACACGGCGGTAAACAGTAGCGCCCACACGATGGATGGTATATAGGTAACATGACTAAGATTGGCAGCATCTCCTGCTCCATTAGGCATTTTCATTGACAAGTAGACCAGATATGTGGAACTTATGACCGATTCCACAAGACAAATGAACGCAATTAGTAAATAGTAGCCGCTCCGAAGCCACGGAGGTGCGAACTTCCAGATGAGGCCTGTCAGTATGACGAAGCCAGCACACCACATCATGCCGTATCCATTACGGACAAATAGAATCAAGCTGATGAGCGCTAAGGACGCGATAGCGATCAGTCCAGCGGCTTCTTGCTTGCGAGCATGCAAATAGAACAGCAGTACAGCAAATAATGAAGCGCCAATGTATCCAGCAAGGGAGATCGGAATGGCCTTCCACGTCGACGTATAGGCAGAATAAGTAACGCCGCTCTGATTACTGAATAAATGAATGTACATCACTTTGCCTGAGAGTACTAGGGTCATAAGGGCATGAGACAGCTCGTGAATTAACGTGTCCACATTGCGGAAGAAGCTTGAGAACGGGATGAACCGCGTCAAGCAAGCGGTAGCTACAATAAATAGGATAACTTTTGTCCAAGATCGTATGTCAATCACTACTCCCTGAATCTGCAATCGATCCAATGATATTCTTATCTTGATTCCCTCTCATGATATTCGACGCTAATTTGTGTATTCCTTGAACCGGAGGGTGTAAATTTCACAAAGATAACTTGTCACGCTTGTCATGCTAGTCTGCATAATCGTCCAAGTTCCTACATAGACATGTTATCAGTGATGAGGAGTACACCGAATCGAAGAATATTGATGTCAGAGGGGATGATCTCATGCGTCGGATCACATGGGTGTTGGCCATCGTGATGAGCGTAGCAATCCTAGTAGCTGGATGCGGCAAAAAGGATGCGACTGCGGTGGTTCAAGATCTGGACAAGGTAATGAGTAAACTGGAAAGCTATGCAGGCATCGGCACGATGACACTGCACTCGGGTCAACAGCCGCTTGAATACCGGGTTGAGGTATGGTATCAGAACCCGTCGTACTACCGGATTGAGCTAAAGAATGAGAAGAAGGATATTACGCAAATTGTGCTTCGCAACAAGGAAGGCGTCTTCGTCCTGACACCAAGCTTGAATAAAATCTTCCGCTTCCAGAGTGATTGGCCAGAGAACCAAGGCCAAGTGTACTTGTATCAAACGTTAGTACGCAGCATCCTGTCTGACAACGCTCGCCAGTTCACAGCAGATGGTGAAGACTATGTATTTGAAGTGGCGGCTAATTATCAGACTGACTCTTTGGTTCGTCAGAAAATATGGTTAAACAAGGATAGCTATGCACCGAAGCAAGTACAAGTGAGTGATTCAGATTCCAAGGTCATTGTGGAAATGAAGTTCAATCAATTCGACTTCGGCAAGAAGTTCGAGCAGGATTCCTTCGATATGCAGCGCAATATGACGAGCATGAAGAACGCCGCGCTTCCAAACACGACTGTCGAGGTAAATAAGCTTCCAACAGGCGAAACGAAGGAAACGAATGCTCAAGTTGACAATTCGGAGCATCCAGACAGCACAGAGCCATCATCGGGTACGACAGAAGGAACAGGTTCGGAGACAACAGGCTCTGATGCTGGAGCAAATGATCGCAGCAATGATGAAGCTGAGCTTGGGCCATTTGGAATTATTGAGCCATCCTACTTGCCAGAGGGGGTAGCGAAGAAGGATGAGCCGGCAATTCCAGACAGCAAGGAGCATGCTGTAGTGATTCGCTATACAGGAACGTATAACTTTACCCTTATGGAATCCCGTCCGAAGGATATGGAGACAGGGCTGCCGATTGGGGAAGGCTTGAATCTTGGCTTTACGATCGGACAGTTGTCGGGCGAGGAGCAAAAGGCGCTCACCTGGATGTATGATGGTGTCAAATATCGCATCGTCAGCTCAGATCTCCCGACCGCTGAGATGGTGAAGATTGCACAATCATTAGTCGACCAGCCAGGAAAATAAGATAGCGTATCTAACTTACGCGGTCCGTATTCATGTACATGAAATTCGGGCCGCGTTTATGCGTATCTCAAGAGAGGAAACGGGAGATTCTGACTAGCTATGTGGTTTTTTCCTTAGAAAAGGGTGGTAAACACGGTCTCCGTTGGTTGACAGTCTTCCTGACGGCAAGTAACATAGGATATTGACGATTGAACGGGAGAGACGAGGAGACGGTGAAGGTGGTTGACTTGGATACGTATTTTCGCCCGACGCGCGCAGAGATTTCTTTAGATGCATTGCGCCGGAACTTGCAAGCATTTCGCAGCTCAATGTCAGCTTCGACGAAGCTAAGTGTATGTGTAAAGGCGAATGCATATGGACATGGTGCGATAGAAGTGTCTCGCGCCGCAGAACAATTTGGTGTTGATTATTTGAATGTAGCGTTCTTGGAGGAAGCGATCCAGCTTCGCAAGGCAGGCATCCATACGCCAATATTGATACTTGGATATACGCCGCCAGAAGCAATAGAAGCGGCATTTCGATATGATATAACATTGAATATATTTTCAGAAGAATGTGTGCAGGCGTTAGAGCAGCAGGCTTCTCAATGGTCTGCCAATCACGCCGGTCGCATATTGAAGGTTCATGTCAAGATTGATTCGGGTATGGGACGCCTTGGGATTCGCAGTCCAGAGGATGCGGTGCGTACGATTAACCGGTTAAGATCGATTCAAGGAGTCGAGGTAGAGGGGCTGTTCACTCACTTCGCGACAGCTGATGAGGCGGATAAGTCGTATGCGCAAGTGCAGCGTGATCGTTTCCTAACGGTTGTTGATGTCCTGAAGGAACACGGGATTACGATCCCGATCGTCCATACCAGCAACAGTGCGGCCACGATCGACATGCCGAGTTGGAGCGATCAAATGGTGCGTGTTGGTATCAGTCTGTATGGACTATATCCATCCGCTGAAGTCAATCAGCAGAGCATTGCACTAGAGCCAGTTCTTAGCTTAAAGAGTGCGGTTAGCCACAGCAAGCCGCTTCCTGCAAATGAAGGCGTTAGCTATGGGGTCAATTACCATACAGGAGATGGTGAATGGATAGCTACGATGCCGGTAGGCTACGCAGACGGCTATTCACGCTTGCTGCAGCGTAAAGCCTCGATGCTCATTCGAGGGCAACGTGTACCGGTAGTAGGGACTATTTGTATGGATCAGTGCATGCTGTCTTTGCTGCCATTAGGCGAGGCTGCTAGCACTATTGGAGCAGGTGAGGAAGTTGTGCTCATTGGCCGTCAAGGCGAGGAATGCATAACGGCAGCCGAGGTAGCAGAATGGTTAGGCACGATACATTATGAGGTCACATGCATGATCGCGAATCGTGTACCGCGCGTATATATCGACAACGGGCAAGTCGTGAAGGTGTCGAATCCGCTCCTTCTGGGATAAATACTGCAGGTTGCAGTGCCGCGCATCTGATGATTCGGCATATGGAACCATTTACCGCGAAACTTTTTGCGGAACTTGAAGGATTTTGGTGTCCCAAGGGCGAATGAAATGGAGAGGCTCAGTGGGGATGTTGTTGAGACGAACTTGTTGGTGATGCAACATACTTCGTCTGCATTGGGCATATATATTCTTTTGTATAAATTTTCTACGGAATCGACATAATGGTAACTAGGCAGGAAAGGTTTTGGGGGTGCGAGGACAGGTGGCAAATATTCAGAACACCAAACGGATCATGATCAGCTTGCCCGACCAATTATTACAAGAAGTGGACGGCATCGTCGCTATGGAGAAATCCAATCGGAGTGAATTTATCCGACAAGCGATGAAATTATATTTGAACGAGCGCAAGAAACGGCACATTCGTGAATCGATGCAGCGTGGCTATATGGAAATGGCGAAAATCAATCTCACAATGGCATCGGAGGCTTTTTATGCGGAAGAAGATGCGGATGGCACTCTCGGCCGTTTGGTTAGCGGGGTGTAAACATTGATTGTGAAGCGCGGCGACGTATTTTTTGCGGATTTATCGCCCGTCGTTGGTTCGGAACAGGGAGGGGTTCGACCTGTCCTCGTCATACAGAACGATATTGGCAACCGATTCAGTCCAACGGTGATCGTTGCGGCGATTACAGCCCAGATCCAGAAGGCGAAATTGCCGACCCATGTCGAAATCGATGCGGAAACCCACGGCTTTGATCGTGATTCGGTCATATTGCTGGAACAGATTCGTACGATCGATAAGCAGCGTTTGACGGATAAGATAACGCACTTGGATGAGGAAACGATGCGCAAGGTTGATGAAGGCTTGCAAATTAGTGTGGGCTTGATCGACTTCTAGATACGATATTGAGAATGAGAAGAACGGGGATTGCCTCGTTCTTTTTTGCTATGAGCAGAAATAGGGATACAGCTATATCCCTCTGTGAATCGGATCATAACGATTTGTGACCTTTACGCTGGAAAATAAGGCTCAATTTTGCGAAAATAGAGAGAGCATAATGATCAGGCATCAATCTAAGAAACCGTAAATGTCGGACAAGTGCCGGCGATACCTAATATCTCGAATTCTACGATGAGGGTTCGGGTTGCAGAGAGGATGTAACGAATGGCAGGACAAGAATCCGTTATCGATATGACAGCATTGGAACCCTTGCTAGAACAGATGGCTGCGGAACAGCCAAAACGACTGCGCAAGCAGCTTATAAGCGAATTATCACTGAATCCGAAGCAGGTAGATGCAACTATCAGCTTATTGGATGAGGGCAATACGATTCCATTTATCGCGCGATATCGTAAGGAAATGACTGGAGAGCTGGATGAGAACCAGTTGCGCGCACTCGAAGAGCGGCTTGCTTATGTACGCGGGCTGGAGGATCGCAAACGTGAGGTGCTTCGTCTGATTGCGGAGCAGGGCAAGCTGACAGCGGATCTGCAGCAAGCAGTTGTAGGAGCTTCGAAGCTACAAGAGGTAGAGGATTTGTACCGTCCCTATCGCCAGAAGAGGAAAACGCGGGCAAGCGTGGCGAAGGAGCGGGGGCTTGAGCCGCTGGCGAACTGGATCCTGACGTTCCCGAAGCAAGGCAGCGCGCTAGCGGAAGCTGCTTCATATGTGAATGAAGAAGCGGGCGTTGCTACCGCTGAGGATGCGGTGCAGGGTGCGCTTGATATTATAGCGGAGATGGTGGGCGATGATCCTGCTATACGTGCCTGGGTTCGTAAGTTTACATTTGATCAGGGCATAATTCGTACCGAAGCGAAGGATAAAGAGCAGGAATCGGTATATGAGATGTACTATGCGTACACGGAACCGGTTCGCAGGCTGCCTTCTCATCGGATATTGGCGATTAACCGCGGTGAGCGTGAGGACATTCTGAAAGTTGCGTTAGATGTGCCTGTGGAACAGGTACATGCTTATATGGAGCGGAAAGTGATCCAACGCGACTCTGTCGTCACTTCCTTACTGAAGGCGACGATTGAAGATGCATATAAGCGACTAATTGCACCGTCGATTGAGCGGGATGTACGCAATGAGCTAACTGACAAGGCTGAGGAGCAAGCAATCCAAGTGTTCGCACAGAACTTGCGAAGTCTTCTATTACAGCCGCCAGTAAAGGGGAAGACCGTATTAGGTGTCGACCCCGCTTTCCGGACAGGCTGCAAGCTGTGCGTGGTCGATGATACAGGCAAGCTGCTGGAAGTAGCAGTAACGTATCCAACAGCCCCTCACCATAAGGTGGCAGAGGCTGAGCAGACGTTCAGCAGACTCGCAGACAAGTACGGGGTTGAGTTGGTCGTAATCGGCAACGGAACCGCTTCTCGCGAGACCGAGCAATTTGTTGCAGATTGGTTGAAGTCCCGTCCAGGCGGTGGAGCTGGCATCCAATATGTAATCGTCAATGAGGCTGGCGCTAGTGTCTATTCGGCTTCTAAGCTAGCCCAAGAGGAGTTTCCTTCTCTGGATGTTGCAGAGCGCAGTGCAGTATCGATTGCTCGTCGGATGCAGGATCCATTAGCGGAGTTGGTTAAAATTGAACCTAAGGCTATTGGAGTTGGCCAGTATCAGCATGATGTGGCTCCTAAGCGGCTGGAGGAGAGCTTGGGCGCCGTTGTGGAATCGGCAGTTAACCATGTTGGTGTAGATTTGAACACGGCTTCTCCGTCCTTGTTGTCTTATGTATCAGGCATCAATGCAACCTTGGCTAAGAACATCGTGAAGTACAGGGAAGAGAACGGGAAATTTACGGTTCGCAAGCAGCTGCAGAAGGTGCCGCGTCTGGGGCCGAAGGCATTTGAGCAATGTGTAGGATTTCTCCGTATTCCAGATGGAGATCTTCCTCTTGATAAGACGCCGATTCACCCAGAGTCGTATGGAGTTGTAGATCGGCTGTTCGCGCTCATGGGACTTCGTACGGAGGATATTGGGACAGCTGCGTTAACACAGGCACTGAGCGGGGCGAATCTAAATGAGCTGGCTGAGAAGTTAGAGGTAGGTACACCTACACTGAGGGATATTATCGACAGCTTGCTGCGTCCGGGTCGCGACCCGCGCGAGGAGTTGGCGCCGCCTATTTTCCGTACAGATGTCCTCCAAATTGAGGACTTGAAACCTGGTATGGAGCTGAAGGGAACGGTTCGCAACGTTATTGACTTCGGTGCATTTGTTGATATCGGCATTAAGAATGACGGCCTCGTGCATATTTCTCAGCTTAGCGACCGTTTTGTGAAGCATCCGCTTGATGTTGTCTCTGTTGGTGATAATGTAACGGTATGGGTACTGCAAGTGGATATGAAGAAGGGCCGGGTCGGTCTTACAATGAAGGCTCCGAAGTAAAGAGGGATAAAGCGATAGAACGAAAGCATTAAATCCGTATATGTAATACATGCAATCGTAAAATATGAAACATGACGGTAGCATATTGCAGCATGACGAAAGTCCCCCGATGAGGAAGTCGGACGGTCTCACACCTTGTTAGGAGACGCCGTTCGTTCAATCGGGGGTTTTTGCCTATATGCGATGATGATCTAAGGCCTGACTTTCTGCTTGTGCATGTTTCGCAGCGTACGGAACCATTTACGTATGCGCACGCGGCTTCGAACGGTAAAAAAACCAACACTCATTTAATAGCTTAATTTGACGGCGATCCTTCTTATTGAAGGCGCGCATTAGCTGATTGCATAACCATTGCGGCATGAGTATCCCTCCTTCGGCGGGGACGAGAGAATCGTCGTTGTAACGCTATCATATGGGCGTTGGCCGCATTTGGTGCAGGTCCGCAATCGTCTCTGCAAGTATCTCTACAGGTATCACTGCAAGTTTCTCATAGGAATTCATGCTCCATTCTTGTTGTTGTAGGGAACAACCTTTCCCGATACAATGTAGGCATACCCCGAAAGCAACTTATCTCGAACAGGATTAGAAATAGCAGACTGAGACGAAGAGGCGAAAGGGGGATGAAGATGTCAGATGAACAGCTGCAAGCTTGGATCGAACAGGTTTCGCTCCGTGATTTCGGGAAGCCTTTTCGGCATAAGGCACGTTATAATTCGCGACTGAAGTCAACAGGAGGACGCTACTTGCTGCGCTCGCATGACATAGAAATCAATCCGAAGCAGCTGGAGCAGAATGGTCTGGAAGAAGTTGAACGTATTATTAAGCATGAGCTCTGTCACTACCATCTGCACTTGGAAGGGAAAGGGTACAAGCATCGAGATACAGATTTCAGACAGCTGCTGCAAGCAGTTGGAGGATCTAGATATTGCAAATCCCTGCCGGATGTTGCCCGCAACCGTCAAATGCCTTATCGATACCACTTGGAATGTGTACAGTGCGGACAAGCTTATATGCGCAAACGCAAGGTGGATGTTCGTAAGTATGCATGTGGTCGTTGTCACGGAAAATTGAAGATGCTGCTGATGACCGAGCAGGTGGAGAAATAATGTTCTGCCAATGTACAGCAATGATGTTCAGCATATAGCATTAATCGTACTGGTAGGGAACTAATTAAACAATAGCTGAGGGAGGTCTTGTCATGCCGAAATGCGAGGGAAAGGTTGTTGCAATTACAGGTCCACGCAAAGCCGAGGAGATGTCATTGCTTGTTGCGAAGCAGGGAGGATTGCCGCTAGTAAGGCCAACTCAAGGGACGATGTTCGAGCATTTTGACCATCTGGCTGCCGAAGTGGACAAGGTAATAGACAAGCCTGTACAGTGGGCTGTCTGGACGACAGGAATAGGGCTTGAGAAGCTGTTGGAGGCAGCGCGTGAAGCGGGAAGAGAAGAGGCATTGCTAGTGAAGCTGAAGCAGATACGGCATGCAGCACGAGGCTACAAAACCGTTAATGCATTGAAGCGGCTTGGCATCGTCCCGGATATTCGAGATGATGATGGCTCGACGGTTGGACTGGTAAGGGCTATGGCGTCTTATGATGCTGAACAATGGCGCGGCTCATTAGTTGCGCTGCAATTGCATGGAGATCCAGCCCCAACCCTGAACGCATTTCTCGCTGATGCAGGTGCGCAATCTATAGAGCTGATGCCCTACCGGCATACCCCGCCCGATGAGGCCGTACTGGAGCAGTTCACTTCAGAGCTGTTGTCGGGACAGATAGATGCAGTTGCCGTAACGGCTGCTCCACAACTTCGATTCCTATTTGCTTATGCGAAGGAAAGAGGAATGGCGGATAAGCTGCTCCAGATCTTCCAAGAGCGAACACTGCTTGCGGCGGTGGGCAAAGTTACAGCTGCAGCGGCGATCGATGAAGGGATAAAGCGGATGTTAGTTCCAGATGAGGAGCGAATGGGGGCGTTAATCGTTGCCTTGTCACGCTGGTTTGAAGCGAACTGATTGGCTGTTTGTCTGCTATTTTTACATTTATTTTTTGAAATGTGTTGACACTATATCGGATTCATGATAAATTAGTACTTGTCATTCCCTGATAGCTCAGTTGGTAGAGCACTCGACTGTTAATCGAGTTGTCACAGGTTCGAGTCCTGTTCGGGGAGCCATTCATGGAGAGGTACCCAAGAGGCCGAAGGGGGCGCTTTGCTAAAGCGTTAGGGTGTAACAGCCGCGAGGGTTCGAATCCCTCTCTCTCCGCCACAATGGTACAGACAAGATCCCGCAAGGGATTTTTTTGTTATCTATACATATTGCATCATCGTCGAAATGGATAAAGCAAGGGTAACTGTGAGAGATCGCGGTTATTCCTTGCTTTTTTTCATACACTATGGAGGCATTCAGTGTGAACAGATGATGGTCATTCTGTTTCGCCAATTGTTCAGTGCGTTTAATGAATGTAATGGTGGGTTTCATAAAATCGGCTTGAAGTAGCAGCGGAATACACCATATACGGATTGTTATCCGTGGGGGGTGAGCGTAATGGGGAGTAAACGTGATAAACAGAAGCAAGCATGGAACGAGAAAAAGACAACGAAAGCAGACTCGAACAAGGATAAGGACACGGTATCGTACGATACTGATGAGATCATAGATGAGGCAGAACGCATTTTGCAGGGTTCTGTTGATGAAGTGAAGTACGCGCTCCGCTATTGGCATCCTTATGATTTAGCGGTCGTATATCGTCATGTAAATTTGTCGCAGCGCTCTCGGTTGCTTGAGGTGCTGGAAGTAGGTCAGCTAACGGAAATGATCCGTGAGTTGAATCCGGATCTTCAACTGGAGTCGTTCCAGATGCTTGGCCGCAATCGTGCGGCAGAAGTATTGAACCGGATGGACAATGATGACTTGGCTGATATGATGGCAGCGGTTAGCGTGGAAGAGAAGGAGTTCTTGCTTTCGCTCATGGAGCGGGAGGAGAGCGACACAGTACGCCGCCTGATGACCTATGAACCGGAAACAGCGGGCGGATTGATGACGAACCGCTATGTCTGGTTCTATGAGCGTTACACTGTGCGGGAAGCGGTTGAGAAGGTAAAGGCGTTCGCTGAGATGACGAAGAACGTCCACTATCTGTATGTAGTCAATGAACAGAAGCGGCTGGTCGGTACGTTGACTTACCGTGAATTGGTGCTGGCTCCGGAGACAGATACCATCCAATCGCTTATGAATGAGAAGGTCATTTCCGTTACTGTCGATACGGATCAAGAGGAAGTGGCCCGACTATTTGAACAATACGATTTCTTGTCCATGCCTGTTGTTGATCCAGATGACAAGCTGCTTGGGATCGTAACCGTTGATGATGTCATTGACGTCTTGCGAGAAGAAGCTCATGAGGACATTAATAAGTTGTCGGCAACGGATAAGACGATTGACTTTCGAACGAACCCTTTCACAGCAGCCCGCAGACGTTTGCCATGGTTGATTATGCTTCTATTCCTTGGGCTTGTGTCGGGAAGCATTATTAGTTGGTTTGAGGGGACGCTGCAGCAGGTTGTTGCGCTCACCTTCTTCATGCCCATGATTGCAGGGATGACAGGAAACACAGGCACGCAGTCGCTTGCTGTGGTAATACGCGGACTTGCCTCAGAGCATTTAGACAAGGGAACAGTCACGAGGCTCCTGTGGCGAGAATTGTTCGTAGGTCTGATCATCGGCACGGTGTGCGGTACTGCGGTTGCCCTTGTAGCGGGGATATGGCAGGGAAGCTTAGCGCTGGGGCTGGTAGTGGGCTGCTCTCTATTCCTGACGGTTATCATTGGTACAATGGCGGGTACAGTGATTCCTATTATGCTGTATAAGCTTAACGCGGATCCAGCAGTCGCATCTGGGCCACTCATTACAACATTGAATGATATCTTTTCACTGACGGTTTATTTCGGTACAGCCACCTTGTTCTTGTCGTATTTAATCTGAGGAGACGGGCATATTATAAGAGCAATAAATCGTATCGAATAGGTTGTAGAGAATAGCTGTCGGATAAGGAAAAAACGGTTCATAAATATGGTAAAAAAGTTTTTTAAAAAAAGGCTTGTCAACGGTCGTATCGTTTGATATACTCTTAATTGTCGCCGAGAGGTGATGAGAAAGAAGTAAGAAACGACAACGATATGGCCCGTTGGTCAAGGGGTTAAGACACCTCCCTTTCACGGAGGTAACAGGGGTTCGAATCCCCTACGGGTCACCACTTCAATCCTTGTTGGAGTGACATGGCGAACAGCAATGTTCTTGCACCATGAGCCATTAGCTCAGTTGGTAGAGCACCTGACTTTTAATCAGGGTGTCGAAGGTTCGAGTCCTTCATGGCTCACCAGTTTTATTCCTCGGTTGAGATGTCAATAGACATCCTTCCCAAAATACGTGCGGTAGTGGTGGAATGGCAGACACGCTATCTTGAGGGGGTAGTGGGCGTACGCCCGTGGAGGTTCGAGTCCTCTCTACCGCACCAAATTAACTAATGACAACTCCTTGCGCAGCAAGGAGTTTTTTAGTGTTTCAATCATGTTCGGCTGACGTTTCATTACATGCGTTATTTTTGGTTTAGGGACGAGAGCCATGATAAATGCCTAAAACTACTAGATGTGTATATAAGCGAATAAATCTCTTTACCATAAGAGTCGTTGAGAAAATAGAATCTCGCGGCTCTTATTTATGTTATGGTGAACGCTGATCGATCGGACTATTGAAAATGCCGAGGTTGATAGTAAGTTAACTGAAGTGATGGAGAGGGACGACTACAAGTAATGAGAGTGTAAATCTATTTGTTTTGGATATAAGCCAAGTCATATTGAGAGAAACTTCAATACTATGGAATATGTACGAACTAATAGAGTAACTCTCTTGAGAAATGATAAGCTGATGGCGGTTCGAAAAGGAGTTTGTTTATGGACAATCATTATCGTTTTCTAAACGTTCATCCATTTTCATCATGGCTTGCAAAGGCATCCGGGATCATCGTACCTGTGTTGCCTAAGGGAGGAACAGGTGCTACAGGAGCAACGGGTTCAACCGGATCAAATGGTCAGAACGGCGTCACAGGGAGCACAGGCTCTACCGGAATCACAGGGTTAACAGGAACTACAGGCTCAACAGGTGCAACGGGGGTAACGGGAGCTACTGGAACGACAGGTATAACCGGATCGACTGGAATAGGTTCGACTGGGGTAACTGGCGCAACGGGATCGACAGGTGTAACGGGTTCTACGGGTGCAACGGGGATTACTGGCTCTACCGGAGCCACCGGGGCAACGGGAGCAACAGGGACGAGCATTACCGCGACATCCTCGTATGCTGCCAATACTACCGGAGCATCGATCGCGGTCGTCTTGCTAGGTACGCTCGTTCCACTCCCAAGCGCCCAGAACATTGGATCTGGAATAAGCGTGAATGGCTCAAACGATACTTTTACCGTAACTACGGCGGGAAGATATTACATCTCGTATCAGCTCAACTTAACCGCGGGCTTGTTGCTGGGATCTAGACTGCTTATCAACGGTGCAGCGAACGTAGCCTCTACGATAACACCCGTTCTTACGTTATCTACCTTTAACAATGACGTCATTCTTACCTTGGCTGCGAACACGACAATATCGCTCCAATTGTTCGGACTTCTAGGAACAGCTACGCTTATTAATAATGCTGCTGGTGCTGCTCTAACCATCATTCACTTAGGCTAGAAATGCAACTAGAAATGGAGCGGTAATCGCTATGCAATCTGACTACGAAAAGAGCCGTTGAGGAGGATCTCACGGCTCCTTTTGCGTTATTCCTGTGATGAGTCTTCGCACCACTGAAATCCATTCTTGTTCTTATCCGTAATAGGACGAATTACACGACAGGCATTTCTGTACCGGTTGCTAGACGTCTTTACGGGCTATTCCCGATATGTCGGCTTGCCTAGCAGCTTATCTAACGTCACCATCTCAATGCCTTGTCGATTTAGCTCCTCAATGATGTGAGGGAGCGCCTTGACGGTACCGTTTAAGTCATGATTTTTACCGCCGGCAGCATGCTGGAGCACGATAGCACCAGGAGTCAGGTGAGACATAATGTTGGCTTCAATTTGCTCTGCGGTGAGCCCTTTCCAATCTAGGGAATCAACATTCCAGTTCACGATCAGCATGTGTTGTGAGGCAAGCCATTTAATTTGCTCTTCACTTATATTGCCGTAAGGCGGTCGAATGAAGTTGATCGTACGTCCCGTAGCAGCTCGCAGAATATTCTGTGTGCGAAGAATCTCATTATGGAAGGCCTCATTAGTGAGCTTCGGCAGATTCGCATGATCATAGGAATGATTGCCGACGATATGGCCTTCTTCTAGGATGCGCATCATGATCTCTGGATATTTCTCCGCCCGATTGCCGACAACGAAGAATGTTGCCTTAACCCCATAGTTACGCAACACATCAAGAACCTGCGGGGTAAAGTGGTTGTCGGGAACATCATCGAATGTCAGGGCAACCCTCTTTTCGTCAGATGGGCCCTGCATGATGAAGTGGGAGCGGTATTTCCTGCGCAGTTCAGATAAGGTGAGCGGCTTAGGGCTCCGTACATCGCTCTCATTGCCGCCGACGAAGGAAGGAGCTTCCTTCGTCGCGACACGTGCTTGCCGTTGTTGAATCGAATATCCTTCATGCGATTTTTGGGCGGAAGGGGACTGAGGGGACGTGCTTGTCGTGCTGCAACCCGATGCATATATGCTTAGCATGGTACATAATCCGAGCAGAATTGGTCGTGTAATCATTGGCGGAACCTCCTGAACCGATGCTCATCAAATTAAGTATTGTACATAGGGTTCGGAGGAAGGTCGTAAATTATCCATACGACACGGATTTTATTCGTATAGCGCATCCCTTAATTTGGTAGACATCTGGCTGTGACCACCATTTTGTTTCCTTGCGGAACTCAGTGCTTTGCGCAGGCGCTCATTCTCTGCTTGAAGTTCCTTAATTTCTTCAACCATCTCTTTGATCAAAGGTGAGCAGTCCTTGTTATGGGCTTCAATAAGTGCTGCAGCTCTATGCTGCAAATCCTGCCATTGCTGTTCATTCATCATCATATGACTCCTATTCTATAGCGTACATTTCCTATCTACTCATTATAAGGCAAAAAGAAAGAGCCGTCACATGACGGCTCTGCGGGATGGCGCTTATTTGTTTTTCCACATTTGCTCGACTTGCTTCATATCCAGGATGTGCATGCGATCCATTGCATAACTTCCTGTCATCGCAATCCCTTCAGAGGCAGACTCATAATTGATATATAAGGAATCATCAGCAACAGTTATTTCTTCAGCCATTGGAGGTCCGTCAAGCTTCAGCTTAAGCTCAGCGTTATCCAAGAACCATAGCGGAACTTCCTTGTTGCTAATCGTTACCTTCTGGTGAGGCGCTTGCCCACGAGGATCGGTGAAGAACAGCATCGTGCTATTGCTGTTACGACCATAGGAATCACTCAATACCCAGTGGCCATTCCAGAACGATACGCCTTGAATTCGATTCGGAATCGAGAGGAGCTGCTCAGGTACCAGCTTGTCGCCGGAATTTTTTAGTTGCATAGGCAATCCTGTATTCGGATTTACCGAGAATCCCTCAATCCAAGCGCGATATTGGTCGCCATCACGGTTGGTCATATGATGGGAGGTATCTGTTGGATAGCTTGTGCCGTGCGCAAATTCGCCAACCCATAGTTTTCCGTTCTCGAAGGCAATGAAGGATGCGTTCGTATTGACCTTGAATTGTCCGTCGAAAATAAGCTGTCCGCCATCTTCTGTCTGCTTCATCTTATCGATGGATACATATCTGGCCTTGCTGCCGGAAGCAACGAACACATAACCATTTGTGATGGCAACGCCGCCGGCGTGACCCGTATATGGATCTCCTACAGCATCATACAGCTCGAAGGATTTCAGCAGCTGACCGGTTTTGGCATCCATAATCGCGATAACGCTGACACCGACATCACGGTAGCCTGACATAACAAGCCATCCCTGTTCCGCGGAGTAGGCAAGGCCCTGCGGGATAACAAGCTCGTGCAGACCAGGAATAATAGGTCCATCCTGTGCAATGTTGAGCAGCAGCTTGAACTCGTTCTTGTCAATGCGAAGCTTCGGATTCACCTCTTGTTGTGTCAGTTTGCCAGCAGCCACTGCCGCAGCCGCACTTGGAGTTGTGTTGGATCCTTGTGTGACTGGTGCAGCAGCTTGATTGAAGCCCGCCGGCACTTCTTCACCATTGGCACAGGCAACGGCAGATGACAAGAGAATAGAGGAGAGCAGCAGTGCTTGAACACCTTTACGACTACGTGAAGAAGTAGACTGAGATTTCATTACATAGCCTCCTTAAGTAGATGAGATGGTACATAGATAAGAGCAGCTGCATGCAGTTGTCTTATTATTTAAAAGTTGAATTCGCGAGTGCTGAGACGATATGCTTCTGTGCAAAAGCAAACACAATGACAATCGGCAGAATAACCATCACACTTGCAGCGCTAAGCAAATGGAAGGTAAGTGCTTCGTCGCCTGCTACTGCATCGCGCATCATCGCAACCGCAACCGTCAGCACACGCATGCTGTCCGAGTTCGTCATAATAAGCGGCCAGAAGTACGAGTTCCAGCTGCCGATAAAGGTGAGCACGATCAGTGTCGCAATCGTCGGCATCGCCATCGGAACGAGAATGCGATACAGCTGATGGAACCGGCCAGCACCGTCGACTCGAGCAGCCTCCAGCACATCATTGTTAAGCGACTTGAAAGCTTGACGAAGCAGGAAGATGCCGTAAGCAGACGCACCATGCGGAACGATCAATGCCAAGAAAGTGTTGAGCCAGCCAATCTTGGACATCATCACATATACAGGAACGAAGGTTACTTGTTCCGGAACGATCAACGCAGCAAGCACGAGAACGAACCATTTATCGCGTCCCCAGAAATTTCCCTTCGCGAAGGCGAAGGCAGCCCAGATGGCAACATTAATCTGCAGAATCATAATCCCAAGCGTCTGCACGGCTGTATTGAAGAAATAACGACCGAACGGAGAAGCCTGAAATGCATCAATATAGTTCTGAAAGCGGAACGATTCAGGCCAGAAGGACGGAATCGCGAGCCGCAGCTCGAACGGTGTTTTTAAAGAAGTGACAACGAGCCAATAGGTTGGAAAGAACATCACTAATGTAATGAGGATGGCTGCTGCCAACCGGATGGATGAAAATAAGGATTTTGACATCCGCTAAGCCTACCCTTCGTAATGAACTCTTTTTTTCGAAATCCACAGCTGGATTACGGTTAAGGCGATAATAATGATGAAGAAAATAACGACCAGTGCAGATGCGCGGCCTGTCCGGAACTCGGAAAAGGCCATCTGATAGATCCAGAACACCATCGCCTTCGTTGCATTCAGCGGTCCGCCGTTCGTCATAATATTGATCGACTGGAATACTTGCATCGATCCGATGAAGTTTGTAATGACAAGGAACAACGTCATTGGAGACAGTAATGGGATCGTAATATTGCAGAATTGGTTCCAGCGAGAAGCGCCATCGATGCTAGAAGCCTCATAGTATTCAACTGGGATGCTGCGCAAGCCGGCAATGAACAGCAGCATTGCGAAGCCGACGCCTTTCCATAGGGATACCGTAATAAGAGCGCCGAGCGCCGTGTTCGGATTCGTCATCCAGTTGATCTTATCGAATCCTGCCAAGTCCAATAGGTAGTTGGCAAGGCCGTATTCACCGTTAAATATCCACAAGAAAATCATGGCTGCGACGACCATAGAGATGTAGTATGGCATGAAGATGATCGAACGCAAGAAATTATAAAACTTGGATTTAGAGTTGAACAAAAGTGCGAGTAGAAGCCCAATAACAATCGTAAAGAACACGTCGAAAATCGTGTATTTGAACGTAATCGTAAGTACCTTCCAGAAGTCTTCACTGGATAACAGCTTCGTATAGTTATCCGCCCCGATAAATTTCATCACTGGCCGCGACATATTCCAGTTCGTTGTACTAATGAAGATCGAGAATACCAGTGGAACATACGTAAAAATAAGCAGGAACAACAGTGCCGGCAGCGCGAAGCTGAAATCCTTCAACTTCTCGGAGAAGCGGTACCATGACCAAGGCCGCTTGTACTTCACAGCTTCTGCCGGCGTATCATTCGAAATTCCGGAATTACCATTCATCTGTTTAATCGCCCTCTCCTTTAGAACAATGATAAAGAAAGGTCAAGCCAAAGCCGCATGCCCTGTTCCCGTGTGGTATATAGGGGAGACGACCTTGCTTGACCACAGATGTACACACGCAATTGTTAGTTGCTATCTAGTTGCTATCTTCGAGTACCTTGTTAATTTCCACAGCTGCTTCCTTCATCAATTTCACTGGGTCGCCTTTTTCAAGAACCATCTTGCCCATTGCTTCGATGTAGAGGTTGCTGAACTCAGGGTACAATGGATGCTGCATGCGCGCTTGCACTTGGTCGAAGTTGTCAAGCACGGCTTTGTATTGTGGCCAACGCTGCATGTACGCTTTGCCTTCTTCTGTATCGATGGCCGACTTGTGTGTAGGGAGGTAGCCTACTTTTTCTGCCCACTTCAAATTGTTCTCTTTGCCTGTCATGAATTGAATGAACTTCCAAGCTGCTTCTTTTTGATTGTCCTTAGCACCTTTCATCATGACGATGCCAGCGCCGCCGATATTGGAGATGCGTGTTTTGTCACCCGGCAAGAAGGAAACGCCAACTTCGAACTTCGCATTTTCCACGTATGTTTTGATCATTGCGGAAGTGTGCTCAACCATACCAATTTTGCCTTCCAGGAACATTTGACGCATTGTGCCAGAAGCACCTTTGCCGTAACCGATGTGCATGTTGCCTTCATCAACCCAACGCTTGAAGTTCTCGATGTAGCGCAGGCTTTCAGGTGTATCGATTGCTGCTTTTGTCATGTCTTCGTTCAGAACAGAACCGCCGCCGTTAATCATCCAAGGATCGTAGTACCAGTTATCCCAGCCTGGAACGGAAAATGCATAGCGAACTGTTTTTCCGTCTTTCTTCTCTGTAACTTTCTTATTGTAGTCTTCGATTTCTGCCCAAGTTTGCGGAGGCTGAACGCCGAGCTTATCAAGCAATGTTTTGTTGTAGACCATAACACTCGTACTTACGATTAGCGGGAATCCAAATTGACGGCCTTCATACGCATATGCCTTAAGCATGCCTTCTGAGAAGTCGGAAGTATCAACCTTGTCGCGCTCTACATAAGGTGTCAAATCTTCGAAAATACCATCACGAGAGAAGATAGGCAAGGAAGATACTTCAACGTTCGTTACCGCTGGAACATCGCCGGCAGCTACAGCCGCAAGCAGCTTCTTATGTAAGTCTTCATATCCGCCCTGGTATACAGGCTCAACAGTAATGTAAGGATATTTCTTCTGGAACTCCCCGATCATATAGTTCAAGCCCTCAGTCTGAGCTTCTGCATGGGAGTGCCAATATTGAATTTTAACAGGTGTCTTATCTTCCTCCTTCACAGCAGGCGCGCTTGCACCTGATTCACTGCTTTGGCCTTCTCCAGAAGATGAACCGCTCGAACAACCAATAACGGATATAAATAGTAGAGAGATGACAGTGAGCAGGGTAAACCAGCGTTTTGCTTTCATAATTACACTCCTTAGTAGAATTAAAATAACAGGTTCCCATAGTGATACATCTTGTTAGCTTTAGCTAACCAATCCAAATCTTTAGCGAAATTCGTCGAATCTGTGCACATGCCTCATTGTAAATGCCAATATTAAACATAGCGTTAAGCAGAAGATAAGGAATTGTAAATAATTTCATTGCTTGTTTATGGGAACCTTGTGGCAAAAGCTTATCTCATCTTATGTGAATGCGTTTTCAATCATTACTATAGAAACTCATGATTTCGTAAATTTCTATTAAAGCTAAATCGCTTTAATTATTAGTAGATTGTGTATGAAAAGGTATCTTGCAATACACAGTAGTGAGTGATACAATGTAGGAAATTACCAATGACAAGGGAAGGTGGTGGAGATGTCGTGAATGTTCAATTTAAAAAGGGAGTTCTGGAGCTGTGTGTACTTGTACTTACCTATGAACAAGATCGATACGGGTATGAGCTTGTTCATCGCATCTCAGAGAAGTTCCAGGTCGCAGAGGGAACGATGTATCCACTGCTTCGCAGATTGACACAGGAAGGGTATTTTTCAACTTATCTGAAGGAGTCTCCAGAGGGGCCTCCGCGCAAGTATTACAAGCTGACGGATACGGGCAAGACCTACATGCATGAAATGTTGAAGGAATGGAGTCTATTCTCCAAAGGTGTAGATGAGATGATTAAGGAGGTAATGTCAAAATGAGCATGCAGAAGTTAGAATTTCTCGTAAGATTGGAACGGGAGCTGGGGGAGATTCCTTCGGCGGAGCGTGCGGAGATCATGACGGACTTTGAGGCTCACTTCCAAGATGCGATGCAGACTGGCAAGACCGAAGAGGATATTCTAAATGCACTGGGCAGTGTACAGACCATTGCAAACGAAATTCTTGAACAGCATCGTCAGCAGGCTTCACTAGAGGGACAGACTGAGGAGGATACACGCTCTAATGGTGAAGGAGAACGCAGTGATGGATATTCAGTAAGTGAAGAAACGCATGCTGAGGAATCGTCTCACACATTCTCTGCTTCTTCCTTTAGTCAAGAAGATCGCAGTCAATCGAATTTATGTATTCACACACTCCGCATACATACTAGTGAGGTGGATGTCGCCATTGAATCATATGAAGGAGACCGGATCGGCTATCGCATCGAATCGGATGAGCCAGAGAAGTTCGATATTCGTGATTATATAGACGGAGATACGTATACAATATCGGCTCGAATGAGATACAATGCGAAGCGCTTTTTCTCCTTTATCAATTTACGGTATGGCGACCAGAAGTTATATATCCGTGTACCTAGCAGCTACCAAGGAGACATTCAAGTGGTGTCTGAATCAGGAGATATTGACATGCAGCATGTTCGTGCAGACCAATTACAATTGGAATTGTCATCAGGAGATGGAGTGATTCGGCAAGGGGCATTTCAGGATGTACGAATAATAAGCAAATCCGGAGATATCCGTATGGAATATAGCTCGGCCGAACGGATAAGTATGGAGGCATCTTCAGGTGACGTGGACGTCAGCCGCATTAACACGCATACAATGGCAGTTAGGACATCATCCGGAGATGTAGAAATTGATCAGCTTCATGCTGAAGAGCTGCGTGCAGAAGTCACGTCAGGTGATCTTAGTCTCAGCGACGGTGTCGGACTTAATTGGTACTTGTCCTCTTCTTCAGGAGATATTGAAGCAGAGCGAATTCGAGCTAATATGGATATCGTTAGCCACTCTGGAGAAGTTGAAATCGACGAATTGAACGGAGCACTCCTGTTGAAGTCGAGTAGCGGGGACGTGGAGTGCACATTGGGTCGTGATATTGGCCCTTCGGTGATTGAAAGTAAATCCGGGGATATCGACGTTCGAATCTCCTCGTGGGCGGCGAATGTTCAGATTGAGGCGATGGCAGATCACGGAGACTTGTCCGTGAAGCTTCCGCAAGTACTTACAGAGACGGAACGTCGGGATTACTACCGCGGAAGTATTGGAGTGGATGGACCTGTAGTTCGGATTGCATCTGTAAGTGGCGATATCGAGCTTCGGGAGACAAGAGCCTGACAGATATAGGTGCGCCTCATTTCAATGTTTATTTTTCTGCTTGCAGATATTCACATTTCTATTCACATTTCTTGAACTGTTGATTATAATAAATACAGTAATGTTGCCTCAATTCAAAAAAAATGACCATAGTGAAAATTAATCTCATTCTCAATACACATGCTGCTTCCAACACGGAAGCAGCATGATGCATTTTTAGGGGATTAACAACGATAGTCATTTTCATTTGAAGAGAGGATGAAATGAAATGAACAATACAATTTCGATGACAACATCATGGAAGCAATGGCTTGGCGAACATAAAGAATCCTGCGCAGCAGCTGGAAGCCTGCTGTTTCTGCTGCTAGCCATGTTCAGCAATCAGCTTGCTGAACAATGGGCGGTAGCGTGCTATGTACTGTCTTACGTGTGTGGAGGATGGCTTAAGCTGAAGGAAGGCATTGTTACGCTGCTTCGCGACAAGGATTTGGATGTTAACCTACTCATGATTGCTGCCGCACTTGGTGCTGCTTCGATTGGATACTGGTCTGAAGGCGCAGTGCTCATTTTCATTTTTGCATTGAGTGGCGCACTTGAAACCTTTACGATGAACCGCAGCTCGCGAGATATCTCTGCGCTGATGGATTTGAAGCCGGAGCAAGCGCTCGTCATTCGAAATGGGATTGAATGGTTACTGCCTGTAGAGCAGTTGATAATAGGGGATCTTGTGCTTGTAAAGCCAGGTGAGCGTATACCAGCAGATGGAACGGTTCAGGATGGCCAATCCTCTGTCAACCAATCCTCGATTACAGGAGAGAGCATTCCTGTAGATAAGGCCATGGGGGATGACGTATACGCAGGAACGGTGAATGGGCAAGGGGCTTTGTATGTTACTGTATCGAGATCAAGTGACTCGTCTCTCTTCGCGAAGATCATTCGCCTCGTTCAAGAAGCTCAGAGTGAGATGCCCAAGTCGCAGCGGATGATTGAGAAATTCGAACATATATACGCAAGAGTGATTATTGCTGCAACCTTGGCGCTTGCAGTTCTTCCCCCACTGCTGCTGCAAGAAGCATGGTCGGATGCCTTTTATCGGGCAATGGTATTTCTCGTTGTGGCCTCACCATGCGCATTGGTTGCCTCTATCATGCCAGCAACACTGTCTGCTATTTCGAACAGCGCACGAAAAGGCGTTTTGTTCAAGGGAGGCGCATATTTGGATCTTATCTCGCACGTAAAGGCAATTGCCTTTGACAAGACTGGAACGCTCACCTCCGGCAAGCTGGAGGTTACGGATGTCATTCCGTATGAATCAATGGATAAACGGGAGCTTCTATCTGCTGCCGGAGCGTTGGAGAAGCTGTCCACACATCCGATCGCTAAGGCAATTGTTGCTGAAGCAGAGCGTAACCAAGAGCATACAGAAGCCACTGAGCGTTTGCTGCGCCCTACTCAATTCCAAGCACATGCCGGGCAGGGCATTGAAGCTGAATGGGAAGGGAAGCAATGGAGAATCGGCAAGCCGTCATATATTTGCTCTGAGCAAGGGATGGATGAGATGATTCGCGCTCAGATCGAATCTTTGCAATGCAAAGGCAAGACGGTGATTGTGGTGGAGAGATCCGAGCGTGTTGTCGGTGTGATCGCGCTCCAGGATCGCATTCGCCCAGAGGCGATTGAAATGGTGAAGCAACTGAAGCGGCAGGGCATAGAGGTGGCCATGCTGACAGGCGATCAGAGACAGACGGCAAGTTCTATTGCTTCCCAAGCAGGAATTGACTTGGTGTTCTCCGAACTGCTGCCTGAAGATAAGCTCAACATTATTAAGAAGCTTAAGGAGCAATATGGACAGGTGGCGATGGTAGGCGATGGCGTCAATGATGCGCCTGCACTGGCCAGTGCAACTGTCGGGATTGCTATGGGGGCGGCAGGCAGTGACGCAGCTTTGGAGACCGCCGACATTGTCTTGATGAACGATGATCTGGCCAACATCGCGCATGCGATCGTGCTGGGGAGAAGAACACAGTCGATTGTAAAGCAGAACATCATATTCGCTGTAGCGGTCATTACGGGGTTAATTGCAACTAACTTCATACTCGGGATTCCTCTCCCGCTTGGAGTCGTCGGACACGAGGGGAGTACGATTCTTGTCATCCTGAATGGGCTTCGGCTACTGCGATCCTAACATAAAAATTTGAATGGTTGCCCGAGTGGGCAGGAATTGATGATCTCCCTATTGAATTAGGTATGTGGAAAAAAACTCCTAAGTGAGGTTATGTTTTGGATGTTGTTTCCATAATGTGTAGGGAGGTCATTGTATTATGCTGCAGCATGGGGATAAGATCGTTATCATTGGAGATTCCATAACGGATTGTGAGCGGGCTAGACCGTATGGGGAAGGATTATTCGGAGCCAATGGCAAAGGATACGTATCCATGTTCGATGCACTAGTTCAGACGGAGCATCCTGAGATGGGAATTCGCATCGTGAATATGGGCATTAGTGGGAATACAGTGGTTGATTTAGAGCGTAGATGGGAGACAGATGTCGAACAATTGGAGCCGGACGGACTTGTTATTTGTATTGGAATTAATGATGTCTGGCGTCAATACGATATGCCCTTCGTGTCGGAGCAGCATGTAGGTTCAGATCAATATTATGACACCTTGAATCGTCTCGTTGAACGATCCAAGCCGAATGTACGCTGGATTGCGTTAATGACACCCTATTATATTGAACCGAACCAAGAAGATGCGATGCGCCGAACGATGAATGAATACGGTCGAATTGTTAAGGAGATCGCGAATGAGCATGGTACATTATTTGTAGATACACAGCAGGTCATGGATAAGCTGCTGGAGCATTTCTATCCGGCTACACTGGCATGGGATCGCGTTCATCCGAGCGCGGTTGGACATATGGCTCTAGCCAAAGCTCTGTATCAGGCATGTTTTGCGGAGTAATCCTCATGGCAACAGGAAGCCTACATGATTCTTCAGGTAAGATCACTGGGCCTTCCTGTCGCATTTTCCCTCATAGACAGTCTTTAAACTTCCACATAGTTAAACATGCTTGTTGAGAAGAGGGATAAACCGCTGTTCGTGCAAACGCTTACATTGAGAGCTTTCCAAATTCGATATTTCTAGCGAATAGGAGGGGAATTGATGTCTGTAATAGGTAGTCAGCCCGCAATGAAAAACATGTGGATTGGCAGAAGCATTGAGGAGTTCTCATCAAAGGGTGTCGTATTTTTTCACTCAAAGTTTGAATTTCCAGAGGCTCTCCCTTGCAAATTGTATCGGATCGACCACACTCACGGCAATTTGCATGAGCATACCCATGATTATTTTCAAATTTGGTATGTCGTGAAGGGAGGGATCATGCATTCTTATCTCGGGAGACGTCACAAAATGCTCGCGGGAAGTGTATGCATCGTGCCTCCGTTTGCGGTACACGGTGTGGAATGGATTCCGGGACGACAGACGGAAGTCATTGGCTGCGAGTTCTTACCTTATTATATCAATGAGCGCTTTACCCAGCCTGAGCTCCAGAGTAATTTCATGGACTATCAGTATTTGCATCCTGTGCTAAGTGAAGGGGGAAGGAAGCCAACTTTAATGTCTCTCTCCGGTGAAGAAGAACGACATGTGAGGACGATTCTGGAGGAGATGCAGAGGGAGTTCCGGATGAAGACAGCTCATTACGGGCTTGTTTTAAAGGCGAATTTGCTGAAGCTTCTCGTTTTGTTGAGCCGGGGAAGTGAAGACAATGACACGAGAACAGTCGTGCAGGTAAAGAAGGAGGAAGATCGTATAAATAAGCACCGAGAGGCTGTTCAAGTCTCTCTTGATTATGTGCATAAGCATTTTCATGAGGATATTCGTCTGGAGCAGATTTGCCGGCTTGCATCACTATCCAAGACCTATTTCTGTGATGTGTTTAAATCCTACACAGGCAAGTCATTTAACGAATATTTGAATGATTTCCGCATGCGTCAGGCAAGCGAGATGCTGCTGACAAGAGATACTACAGTAGCAGAGGTATGTCGGGCTGTCGGATTTCGCGATTTAACGCATTTTTCAAGGATGTTCAAACGGTGGACGGGAATCCCTCCTTCTCATTATCGCAAGAAGAGCCGCTAAATATAACGATTACTTATGATTCATATACAGGAACCGGCGACACGTTCTTGTTGCCGGTTGTATATTTCGCAGCCTGTTCATAAGTTATTCTTATTTATTCGGTAGGTATACAGTATAATGGAGGTACAGTATGTAAACGCAATCCTCCATATTCCATCTTGATTGTGCTGGACGATACTGTATGCGATATAGTGATGAAAAGGGATGATGCGAATTTGTGGACGACGGATATGATTATTTTCTTATTTGGTTCTTTACTTCTAGCGGGAGTGATTAGTGCCAAATTCTCGAATCGATTCAATGTGCCTTCACTTGTATTGTTTATTATTGTAGGGATGGCATTGAATCCTCTCATTTATTACGATAATGCGAAGTTAACGCAGCTATTCGGGATTTTGGCTCTGATCATTATATTGTTCGATGGAGGAATGCAGACAAGCTGGCGTGACATTCGGCCTGTCATTGGCGGATCTGTATCGCTTGCAACCATCGGTGTAATGATTACTGCTACGGTTTTTGGTGTGTGTTCGGTATTTATCTTAGGAATTGATTGGAAAGAGGGCATGCTGATCGGTGCGATTGTCGGCTCTACGGATGCCGCAGCCGTGTTCGCAGTTCTCGGAAGCCAGAATGTGAAGAAGCGATTGACCTCCACCTTAGAGGCGGAATCAGGAACGAATGACCCGATGGCCGTCTTCTTGACGATATCATTCATTGAATGGATTCAGATTCCGGATCTTTCCGTATGGGAAATGCTGTTCTCATTTGTATGGCAAATGGGACTTGGACTTGGCTTAGGACTGCTCGCAGGCTGGTTCATCGTTCAAGTATTGAATCGAATTGCCCTTGATACATCTGGCATGTACCCTATACTTGCAATCGGATTCGCGATCCTAACTTATAGCGGTGTTGGTCTGCTGAAGGGCAGCGGCTTCTTAGCTGTATACGTGATGGCACTTGTCATCGGCAATTCCGATTTGCAATATCGTTTTACGATTGTAAGATTCAATGAGGGCTTCGCCTGGCTGATGCAGATCATGATGTTCATCCTTCTTGGACTTCTCGTGTTCCCGCTTCAACTGCTAGAGATTACATGGCAAGGTCTGGTGCTGTCAATTCTTCTCATGTTCGTCGCAAGACCGCTCGGTGTATTCATTAGCTTGATGTATAGTAAGTTTACAGGTAAGGAGAAGACGCTTATTGCTTGGGCAGGGTTAAAAGGTGCGGTGCCTATTGTTATGGCGACATATCCTATGATTGCAGGCTTAGAGCATGGACAATTGTTCTTCAATATTGTATTCTTTATTGTTCTGACGTCTGCCCTTATTCAAGGGGCTACCATTTCTCCGCTTGCGAAGCGGCTTGGATTGGCTGGCGAACCAGGCGGGCAGCAGGTACATGCGCTTGAGCTGGTGTCGGTCGGGAAGACGAACATGGACTTGGTGAAGAAAACGATTGAGCCTGGTGCTTGTATAGAGAACAGCTACTTGCATCAATTAAGATTGCCGGATGACACCTTGATTACAGCTATAATTCGTGGGGAAGAGATGATTGCGCCCAAAGGAACCACGCAGTTATTGGCAGGAGATGTGGCTTATGTACTCGTTGCCAAAAATCAAAGGGATGAAATAAGAAGATTGTTCACCGAGCAGATCCAAGATAGTCAATGTACGGTGACAAGTGGCAGTGCCGCGGATCGAGACCAGACAACTGTAGACACCCAATCAGACACAGAGAATCAACCGATAGTGAGCTCGACAGAACGTACGGTTGCGGAGAATAAGTGGCAAGGAAAAGACTAATGTATTCATGCAGGGGAAGGCACCATGATGAACACACCATGATGAGTTAGTACGATACAATGACTTTCAAGGGGGAAGTGGAATCGTATGCTAGGATTGGAGAAGCACACATACCGAATTCGCAAAATTGCGATGGAATGGAAGCGGGATGATAAGACGTTGCGTGGCTTGATTACTCTGCCTGTTACGGAACAACCTGTAGCAGCAGTTGTAATGAGTCATGGATTTACAGGGCATATGCTGGAGGGCAGAGGCTTCTTTCGACGGCTTAGTGAACAGTTGGCACAGGCTGGTGTCGCCGCGATTCGCTTTGACTTCGCAGGCAGCGGTGAGAGTGATGGAACGTTTGAAGAAATGACGCTGTCAACTGAGCTGGCGGATGCATTAACTGTATTTCAAGCCGTGCGTTGTATGGAAGGCATTGATTCGAATCGTGTCAGCTTACTGGGCTTCAGTATGGGGGGAGCGGTATCGCTTCTGGCAGCTTCACAGCTGGGAGAAGAGGTGCATCGCTTAGTGGGGCTTTGCCCTGCTGCCAATATCTTTGATATTGTAGCTAGAGAGGCGGCCGGTTCACGATTCAAGCAGCTGTTGGAAGAAGGGCGTATGGACATGAATGGCTTCATCGTAGGCCAAGGATTGCTGGATGATACGGCACAGCATGATATGTATGCTGCTGCATCTCGTATCCACTGTCCAACGTTGTTCGTTCATGGGACGGCTGACGGCGCTGTTCCCCCTTATATTTCTTATCGATTGGCAGCTGCGATGGATGGGCGTGCTAACATTACGTGGATTGATGGTTCTGATCATGTATTTTCGTTGTCTGAGCATTCGAAGAAAGTCTGTGAGGCGGTTGTGAAATTTTTAGCAGATAAGTAGCAAAAAGTTATGTCGTAGGGGACGAAAAAAGAAGTGATTGATGTGATCTATCTCCTTTTATTGGTATGAGCAATGCTGCACAATAGATTCAGGTATGGCGTCTATGCATTGGCGTATACGTCATGCAATGTGCCCGTCCATCTGCCCCCCAACTCCAGGTAGGGCGGGACACTTTGCGCCATTTACGCATCTGCTTGCGAGCGGGTGCGTTTTGTTCTTTCTAGAGGCTTTGCTGCAGAGCATACAGTTTGAATAATAAAAAAATGAGGAAAATGTTTCATAATACTATTGTGAAATAGGACTAATTAACCGATATTAGTAGTAGTGCGTAAAAGTACAGCGAGGTTAAGAGAAGAAAGGTGAAGGCAAATAGATGAAGTATGAGAAATTGAATGAAGAGTTTAAGCATGTTGGCTACAGTCCGTACCGTTATGTTCATATTGTGGATGTAACGACAGAAGCAGTTGATTTTGATCACCGTGAGAAAGAACGTCTCGATCAATTAGTAATTGGGTCAGAAGAACCAATGACTGAAGAACAGTTGAAGGAAGATGCACGCGCTAAGTTGATGGAAGAGCATCCAGATTTCCAGTTTTTCCGTGAGGTACAGGTGGCGAAATTGGATGTAGTGAAGTGCTTTGATCTAGAACTGTAGTAGAGACGAGAAGGAAGCAGCGTTTGTGAATTTGGATGCTAAGTTCTCCCCTTAGGTGTGTTTTATGCAGCGGGTACGATGCCGCACGTAAGGGGACGAGCTTTCTAAATAGCAGCACAGGTACCTATAGCGATAAGGAGATGAATCGGTTGTTCAAGGGGCTTAAGAGAGTACAGGGGACGACATCACGGAAAGTGGATTGGAAATCACTCGTTTCATCCGTATTTCAGAATCCATCTCGTTCCGTGGGAACGAAGTTATTTCTTGTATTTGTAATCAGCATTATTGTGTTCGTTTTTAGTGTTGGCATGATTTCGTATCTATTCTCCAAGAATGCAATTGAAGATCAAGCATCCAAGTCCAATTATCAGACTATGATCCAAGCAGCGCAAAAAATTGATCTTCAGCTGACCCAGTTCAACAATATGACGATGCAGATTATGTTCGATCCAAACCTGACTGCTTCGCTCAAAACCTTGAAGGACAATCAGCTTAGCGCTTATGAAAAGATTCAATCTACGGAAGCGATTACGAAAACGCTTCAAACCTACAGTGTTGGCAATCCATTAATTGAGAACATTTATTTGATCCCAATTGATCCCAAGCGCAATACGATGGCTGCACTTGGCATTCGGAGTAAGCTGGACGATTTGCGCAAGCAACCATGGTTTGAAGAAGCAACGAAGAGCAATGGACAATCCATTTGGGTAGATACAATGCCGAAAGGTGTTGATAAGGCGCCGGAGCCTACATTCGGTATTGCAAGACCAATGCGTGATTTGAATTCTGGGATGGCTGAATACATCGTTCTAATGGAAATTAGACTGGCTACTTTCCAGAAGTCGCTCGATGGGATTAATCTAGGTGAGGGATCTACCGTTCAAGTGGTGAATCGTGCGGGTCATTTTATTTATACCGAGGAAGATGGGAAGTTGACCAAAGAAGCTCCGAAGTGGCTTCTGCCGGAAGTTGAGGAGGGCAATACTAGTGCGATTAGCGGAAGCGGGAAGATAAGCTCTGATTCCGATGGCGAGATGCTCCTGGTCTATGATCAGATGCCATCGAGCCGATGGCTGCTAGTTGGAGCAGTTCCTGTAGCTGAACTGGTGAAGGAAGCCAAGTCCATCTTGACACTTACATTCATCTCTATGCTGGCTGCTGCTGTCATCGCAGTCGTAATCGGCTGGTTGGTGATTCAATGGGTAGCGACTCCACTCGTGAAGCTGCGGAATCTCATGAATGAGGGTGCACAGGGCAATCTGGCAGTACGTGCAGTTCCTAAGTCTAAGGATGAGATTGGCCAGCTTGCGAATGGATTCAATACGATGATGGAACAGATTACGAATCTCGTGAAGAGCACAGATGCAAGCGCTCGTGCCGTCTTAGATACAGCTTCTTACTTGTCTGAAGCTTCACGCAGTACTGCAATTTCTGCGAAGGAAATTGCGATTGCCACAGAGGAAATTGCGAAGGGAGCCACTTCGCTGGCGGTAGAGGCTGAGCGAGGTCACGATCTCACGCACAGCATGGCTTCGCAAATGTCGAAGGTCATAGATGCCAACGGACAAATGGATCATTCGGTTCAGGCGGTTGCCGAATCGAGCACACTTGGTGCATCGAACATGACTTCCTTAATGAGTCGCACGACTTCCACCGGTGATATGATGCGCTCGCTTGCGACGAAGGTCAATACACTGAGTGACAGTACACAATCGATTCGCAAAATTTTGGATGTCCTTCATAACATGACGAAGCAAACGAATATTCTGTCCCTCAATGCAACCATTGAGGCTGCGCGTGCAGGAACTGCAGGCAAGGGCTTCATGGTCGTTGCAGATGAAATTCGGAACCTTGCTGATCAATCAAGACAGTCCATCGATATTGTGGGGCAAATTACTGAGAAGATTCAGCTAGAGATTACGGAGACCGTAACAGCGTTGTCAGAAGCATTCCCTCTCTTCCAGAAACAAGCGGAAGCTGTGCAGGAGACAGATGTCATCTTCTCAACGGTACAGCAGCAGATGGATGGCATGATTCAGCAGCTTGGAAATGTGACAGGCTCCATTGGGCGTCTAAATGAGGCACAGTCCATTCTGGTAGAAGCGATGAGCAATGTAAGTGCGGTTGCGGAAGAGGCATCTGCTACTTCCGAAGAGGTTGCATCGTTAAGCACGGAACAGTTGAATGTATCGAACCGCTTAGTCGAGCTGTCTCAGCAGCTTGAAGATGTATCCTCGAATCTGAAGGAAACCTTATCTCAATTCAAATATTAGTACCGATAGAGAAAGCCCGTATCTCCAACGAGAGATACGGGCTCCTGTATGATCGGCGACTTTAAACCATCTATATAGTAGAATGGCAGCAGCTATTTTTCTTGATTTTCTGATTTAACGATTTAATTCGATTTCGCCTACCTGAGTAGAAATCAATAAAGATGGGCTCTTCGTATTGGCTGCCCCAATATGGCCTTTAACTTTCTTCGATACGATCATATTGGATGTACTTGCCCCGTCCAACTCGACATTATTAGTGATACTTCCCATATTAGTGGACAGCTCTACAGCCAGTGACTCCAGCTTCTCCGGCAAATCAAATGTTATCTTGCCAAACTCAGTATGAAGCTTAGTGCTCTCCATTCCCATTACATTGGAGGATGAAATATCGCTCGCACTGCCGTTGACAACTAGATGGCTAGGATACAGCCCAGACTCGGATTCAAGTGAGAGTTTTCCAAAATCATTGTTAATCTCTAAAGTGTCGTAATCCTTGACTGGAACTCGGACAATTAGTGATGGCGGAGAATCTGTATTTATGAAACTTTTTTGTTTAGAATGCAATTTAATCGTCAGCGTATTATCGTTTATTGTGCCGCTCACATCTGTCTCCATTGACCTGGATGTTCCATCTATTAGCTCATATTGTGCTTGACTTAATTGATGATCTCCGATAACGGTAATGTGGGCAGCTGTACTTAGAATACGGATCGTATGTATTTGGTTAACATCAAATTGTTTTTTCTTTGGATTGCTAGTTGATATTTTGCTCAATGCAGTTGAACCTTTTTCAGATATAGCTGAAGAAGATACTTCTGTGACGCTTGTATTCGATGCTCCTGTGGTTGCATGATCCGAAGCACACCCTGCCAAACTTATACTTGCTGTGGATAAGAGAATACATGCAAATTTGGTGTATCTCATTGTTCGTCTTCCTTTCAAATCGTAGTGTAATTACAAGTGGGAACTATGTAAACAAGACATGCTTCATGTTACCTGATTAAGGAACATTTGGTAACGGACTTCGGTCTGTTCACGTCCTAGACTTATGTCTAGAATGGAGAGGCTAGACTTGTATCGACATATTTGACAATGACCGGAGATTGGTTGTAACGATTTAATTAGGAAAAATATGTTGAAAATTGGATGGTATTATGATACTGTTGAAATAACTTCACACAATAATGTACGGAAGCACCGTCATGAAACGAAGCATCAATATTGATGCCCGTTTAATGGCGGTGTTTTTTTATGTCCATATTGAATTGCGGGGCGTTCTAATCCGTGAAGTTGAAAGGGGGGAGTGGGATTAACAGATGGGATATTGTAGTGGCACATCCGCAGAAGCGCATTTTAGACGGATACACGGATTATTGGAAGCAATCGACCTATGCTGAGAAGCTTCACCTTCGTGTATTTACTCAGGCGGATACGCTTGGTCACTATTTGCGTTTGAAGCCAGGCATACATGTTCTAGTCGCGGCACCTGAGCTGCTTGGGACACTCTCTTCATCCGATGTGAGAGGAATAATCGTGATCGCATTATCCGCAGAGAAGTCTGAACAACTGACAGGGGCCGACTTCCCTTGTAGGATAGAGAATCCATATCAGCCCATTCCGCAACTGTTCCAATCCATCATTGAATATTGTGAATCGGAAAATGCCTCCGAAGGGGACAAGCGGAGCAACACAGCGTGCCGTATCGTTGGCATTACTTCAACCTCAGGCGGAGCAGGGAAGTCAACAACGGCATTTCATTTATCAGCTGCGGCTGCTCAATCAGGTCTTCGACCCTTCCTTCTGAATGTAGATCCGATCCAAGAATACAGTTTGCTGCTACAAGAAGCGATCGAACAGAACGAAAATCAGAGCAACTTAGCACAATTATTTTACTACTTGAAGAAGGCTCAGGGAGGGCCGGGGAGTGAGCTGCTGTCCTTAGAGCCATATATGCTGAGTGTTCCTGCAATAGGAGCGCGAATGCTCCATCCGAAGCAGTTAGCAGAGGAATGGAAGTGGATGGATGCCAGTATGCTGCGATTATTGTTGAATACGCTTCGGAGCAGTGGGCAGTACGACTTGATTATTGTGGAGGGCGCGCATTTTCACTCTCCATTCGAAGCGGTATGGGATGTGGCAGATCAGGTAATGTGGCTGCTCCTAGATGATATGGCCTATATACAGAAGACGAAGCTGTTGCTGCAGCAGTGGGCGCTTGCGGAAGAGTCTGTTGTGCGTCATCGAAGCAAGCTCATTCGGATGGGTGTGAATCGTTATATGGGGACGATGCTCAATTCATGGCAGCAGCGTGATGCTCCGATCTCAGGATATCTGCCTTACATACCGGCCTGGAAGCAAATTTATCGATTTGATCAATGGCTTCAATCGAGTGTATTCCGCTCAACCTTGGAGGAATGGGCAGGTTCAGAGTTGGGATTATTCAGCGGAGCGCGGTAAGGGGTGAGTCGATGGTACATGAGGACGAGGGGTTCCAGCTGAAGCCTTCTGGGACAGAGTCTAATCTGATGTCGCTTGATGAATTGTATCTTACAATTCGGCAGCAGGTGCGCGAGAGTATGGAATGGGGGGAACCGTTATCTGATGAAGCATTAACAGAGAGGATCGAACAAGCGTTGTTTGCGTTTTCGAAGGCGATGAAATTGACCTCGGCAGATCTTCGAATGGTAGTACGGAGAGTTTTTTATTCTTTCCGTGGTCTTGATGCGCTTCAGCCGCTCGTTGATGATCCCGAAATTACGGAGATTATGGTGAACAGTCATCGGGAATTGTTCGTTGAACGTCAAGGACATATGGAGAAATTAAATCATACCTTCGAAAGCGAGGAGAAGCTGGAGGACATTATTCAGGCGATCGTCTCTCAAGTAAATCGTACGGTGAATGAGTCTTCACCAATCGTCGATGCGAGATTGCGAGATGGATCAAGGGTTCATGTTGTTCTGCCCCCAATTGCGCTTAAGGGACCCACGGTAACGATTCGGAAGTTTCCTTCTAAGCCGCTTCATTTGGAGGATCTCATACGATACGGCGCGATGAGTGAAGAGGCGGCACAAATTCTGCAGACGCTGGTAAGGGCGAAGTACAATTTGTTCATCAGTGGTGGAACTGGATCGGGCAAGACGACGTTCTTGAACGCTTTGTCTCAGTTCATTCCATCTGATGAACGGGTGATTACAATTGAGGATGCAGCAGAGCTGCAAATTCATTCAGTGCCGAATCTGGTGTCATTGGAAACGCGCAATGCGAATTCGGAAGGAAAGGGAGCCATAGCCATGCGTGACCTTATTCGAGCTTCGCTTCGGATGCGGCCAAACCGCATTATAGTGGGAGAGGTGCGTGGTGCTGAGGCTTTGGATATGCTTCAGGCAATGAATACGGGCCATGATGGTTCTTTATCTACGGGTCATTCCAATGGGCCCAAAGATATGGTGAGTCGCTTGGAAACGATGGTATTGAGTGGGGCTTCGCTGCCGGTTGTCGTCGTTAGACAGCAGATTGCCTCCGCAATTGATGTCATTGTTCATTTGGCAAGGATGCGAGATGGATCCCGCAAAGTGCAGGAGATTGCAGAAGTAATTGGATTTGCAGAAGGTGAAGTGAAGCTGTCGAGCCTGTATCAATTCGTGGAACACGGGCAGGAAGGCGGCAAAATTCTAGGAGGCCTTGATAAGCGCGATACGTTGCAGCATGTGGACAAACTGCGAATGGCGGGGCTGACGCTGCCTCAAGCAGAAGGGGGCGCGGACGATGAAGGGATCGAAGATCAAGACTGAAGCTGGACTGCCTCGCTACGATGTATATCAATTGAACCACAAGGAGCAGCTATTGGCGATCTTTGTTGGATGTTCTGTAATGGCAGGAATCGGATATCTATTCTACCAGCATTGGATCGGGATGTTCCTGCTGTCAGTCATTGGGGTTCGATTTACCCAGATTCGGCAGCGGACACTGCTGGAACGAAAGCGGTCACAATTGACCCAGCAGTTCAAGCAGACCTTGTATTCTTTGTCTTCTGCACTAGGTGCAGGGCGATCAATGGAGAATGCTTTCCGTGAGGCTGCACAGGATTTGAGGCTGCTCTATCCCGGAACTGATGTGGATATGATTCGGGAGCTTCGTATTTTGTCGTTGCGAATGGAGAATGGCGAGCCAGTGGAACGAGCCATGATGGACTTCAGTGAGCGGGCCCAGCAGGACGATATCGCGAATTTTGCAGATGTGTTTGTTACTTGCAAGCGGACAGGCGGGGATTTCATTGAAGTGGTGCGCAGAACTTCCTCCGTTATTGGAGAGAAGATGGATATTATGCAGGAGATAGAAGTATTAGTCGCACAGAAGAAGCTGGAGATGAAAGCGATGATGGCTGCTCCATTTTTGTTTCTAGCTTTTCTCAATATGACCTCGCCTGATTTTATGACGCCGTTATATGAAGGAGTCGGCAGAGTGATTGCAACAGCTGCCTTGATTGTGTTGTCCATTGGGATCTTGCTAATTCGCAAATTAATGGATATTAGAGTGTAGTAATATCGTTTATGCATTATAGCAGGGAGGAGGTTGGTAAATGCTGCCCTCATGGATGTGGGGATTGGCATGCCTGCTTGTAATAGTGATTTATGCTGTGATGAATCAAGTAGGAAAGGCCCGCTATGCGGAATTACTTGCCTCGATCCAGTCGGAAGTAAAGACAGCGAAATGGCTTCCAGCACCTCTGATGTGGCTGGAACGATTACAACCAACACTTGATACGCATCCTGCACTGGTTCAGTTGAGGCAGTCGCTTATGCAAATGCACGGTCCAGCCCTGTCCCATACGATGTATCGCGCACTTCTGGCGGAGATGGGATTGTATGTATTTGCGGGCGTCGTAGCTGGATGTATTCTCCCTGCTGTGACGGACGGAAGTTTCGCCAACATGGCTGGAGGGATGATGCTCGGTATCGTTCTGCCGCTAGTACGCGGGAAGGAGGTTGTCGGTAAAGCGGAACGCAGACGTCAGGATATTCAGCTGGAGCTCCCCGAATTGATTAATAAGCTGAATCTGCTCGTACAAGCGGGAGAGACAGTTCCCAAGGCTCTTGCAACTTGCATTGAGCGGAAGAAGTCGGAGAACGAGCACCCATTATACATCGAGCTATTCCGAATGATGTCAGATGTACAGAATGGTTATTCTTTTGCTCAGGCCATGGAGCTGCTGGCGAAGCGCTGCACGATGCAGGAAGTTTCGATGTTCGTCACGACGGTGCTGATTAATCAGCGGCGTGGAGGAGAGACATTTGTGCTTGCGATGGCGGATTTGAGCCGACAGCTGTGGGATAAGCGCAAGGCGGTGGCTCGCAAGCGAGGCGAAGAGGTATCTACCAAGCTGGTGTTTCCGATGATGCTTATGTTCCTCGTTGTACTAGTTGTCGTAGGAGCTCCTGCATTGTTAATGATGCAAGGGTGAGGAATAAGCAATTTCACTTATGATGTAATTCAATTGAAGGAGGATCAAGATATGAATTCACTTTGGAAACGGTTATGGACGGAAGAAGATGGGCTTGGCATGGTAGAACTGGTCATTATCATTGCAGTTATTGTAGTTTTAGCGATTGCTTTTAGGGAGCAAATCAAAGGATTTCTGACAAGGCTGTTCACGAAAGTAGATAAACAGACGGATGAAATTTTTAAATAGTATTTGTAAGTAATAATTGGAGGTAATAGAGGAGGGCTACAAGCTGCATAAAAAGCTACGTAAATGGTGGAAACGGCTTGCCTCCGAAGATGGGGCCTACACCGTTGAAGCGAGTATAATCTTTCCGGTTGTTTTCTATTGCTGCTTAGCAATGCTCTTCTTCGCCATGCTGATGTTCCAGTATGTTATGTCATCACATGCTGCTACGTTAGCGGCGGAACGGGGGGCGGCGTTCTGGGACAACAGCTATAAAGATGCAACCAGGGGATCTTACCCTGTAGGAAAACATGATGGTCTGTACTGGCGGATGCTGGATGATTATATGCTGGATCGTTTGCTTGGTGTTGTGACAGGCAGTGTGACCAACGAAGTATCACTGCCGGTCAGTAGTGACTCTGAGTCTCTGCCGGAGAAGAAGCTGATACGGGCAGGAAGACTGCTGCCTCCGGTATTCCATGGAGAGATGAAATTCGACAATATTGCAATTGAACGGAAGGTGACCGTCTCACTCGAACGGCCATTGTATCAAACGGCATTCGAACGTTTAACTAGACGTCGTGTATCTGGAGAAGGAGGAGCATCTGCTGCAGTCGTAGAGCCTGTAGAATTTATTCGTTCCGTAGAATTTGCGAGGTACATGTCAACGAAGCTGGCTCAATGGAATAAGAAGGGGATATCGAATGAACAAGCTGCAGATACAATCAAGCGTGCGGCGAAATAGCAAAGCCAATGATGTAGCGATGTCTCATACATGCGGAGGTGCTGGAAATGATGGGGGACGAGAGTAATGCCCGAATACGGCGGAATTTGTGGAAAGAAATTCGAGGTTCCGTGTCCGTCCTGCTCATTTTCATAGTAGCTGCAATCTTTTTATTTACAAGTGTACTGATTGACTACGCACGAATTGCTGCTGCTGAATGGAGGGCAGAGGTACTCGCTCAGACTGGAATTCGCTCCGTCATGTCCTCCTATGAACCGGCACTGCAGCAACGGTATCAATTGTTTGCTTATGGGAAGAGCGATCCTGCTTTCATAATGGATGAAGTGATGCGGGATCAGGCTGAGCTTAAGGCGACGGGGGTCTTTCCCTGGGTGCCTGTGCTGCTTGATAGTCATACTACCTCGATCACTAGGGAACTTGGTCGATATGACGAACTCGAGCGGCAAATCTTAGAGGAGATGAAGTATAAAGCTCCTGTTCAATTTGCCTTCGATTTGTCCAGCAAGTTGAAGCCGATGTCCAAAGTGATGAAGGAGGCAGCGCAGACGACAGAACTGTTATCCAAGCTGCAGAAGCTAGTTGATAAGCGCGATAAGGAAATAGCCTCTGCCTTCAAGCTCCAGAAGTCGCTTCGCAATTATGCGGCGCGTTCTGATCTTTCTAGTCGGATTGCAACGGGAGAAAGTGATATTATGCGCGACAGCTCGCTTGGTTCAATTGGAAGTGCAGCGGATGTGGGAGCTCAATATGCAGACTATGTACATAAGATTCGTCTGGATTCGAATCGCGGTAAGGATGAGGACAAGCAGTATGAGAATGAAACGGATGACTATGAATCCGATTCATGGGATATATCGCATAGGCTGACATCTACAACATCTAGTTTGCTGGATAAACATCGCATCGGATTGAACACAGCTCTGTCGCATATAGAGAAAGCCCGTCAATTTAATGAGGATATGAAGCGTGTCATTCAAGAGGTACGCGCAAGCTCGAACTATAACGGTTATGACCGAGTTGGACAATCTAGCGAGCAGAGTGAAGGGACAATGGATGAATCGGACCAGATGTCAGATTCGATTAAGCGCATTAATGAAGCTGCTGATGACATAGTGCTGCCAGACGACTTCCTTACCGAATGGAAGCAGGAAATGGAAGAACAGCATCGGAGTATGGAACAAGTAAATGATGCAGCAAACCGCGTTCAATCGATGGTCAGTCAAATCGTCGGGAGAAGCATATCCGCTTATAACTTGAAAACTTCGATCCTCAGTCTGTGGAGGCAGTGGGAGCAATATGCAAAAGATTATATTGGCAGCTCGAATGTGATAGATGCTAGAGAACAGCGATTTGAACAGGGCCGATCTACAGAGAAGGAACGCAAGCAGAAAGAGAAGGAAGCGAATAGAAAGCTCGGGAAAGCGGCAGACTTATTGTCCTCATTGAAGAAGCTGAATGATCAATTGAAGGAGCATGAACAGCTGTTTCAAGAAGTGAAAGAGAAGGCTAATGTAATTGCTGCATTTAATGAACATGAATCCAGTGAGGAGTCGGCAGTTGACCAAGAACGTGACGATGCGGTAGAAGAGGGGAAGGAGTCTATGGACGCTGTTACCTCTATCTATGATAGCATTGCTAACGGATTTAGCATGTTAAGAGATCGTTTATACCGTGATGAGTATGCGTTTCTCTATTTCAACACCTATGACCCTACGAAATTGAAATCGATACTTACTTCAGAGCAGTCTGCGGAAGAACTGATAAACTCCTTATCCATACAAAATCAAGAAGTGGAGTACCTATTGTATGGTCTTCATAATCCAGCAGGCAATGTGGCTGCAGCGTTGGGGGAGATCTTTGCTATGCGGCTTGCCATTCGTACAATGGAGGGCTTTATCGAATGTGCGAACTTGAGACATCCGCTGCTTATATTAGTAGCAGCTATTATTTATGGGATTGAACAGGCAGTTCAGGATTTGGTTCTTCTTGCTACGCAAGACAAAGTGCCAATTTCGAAATACTTGCCTTCCGTCACATTGTCTTACTCGGATCACTTGCGATTATTTATGCTCGTCCATGGCAGTCGGGAAGGAATGTTGAAGCGAATGCTCGCACTCATTCATCAAAATACAGGTGTCGACCCCACGACAAGAGGTACCTATGGCGAGACGGAGCTGCGAATAAGCACACCGTTGTGGTTTCTACCCGGGGTTATGAAGTGGATTGGACAAACCGGCATATTGGGCGGTGAAGTCGAGAATGGAAGATACTATGCAACAAAGACATCCGTGTTCTCCTACTAGTGGCAAGTTACTAGCTCGGGCAAGGGGCTGGTTCATACGATGCGGCAATTGGCTCCGTCGCTATATGGGGGACGGTAGAGCCAGCATCACAGTCGAAGCTGCGCTAATGCTGCCTATGGTGCTGCTTTGTTTTTGTTTTTTGTATATATGATTTACGCTTCTGTCATTACGACATCCTTGCAATCTGCTGCGACGAATACGGTGAAGCAGATTGCCGCTCATATGTATCCCATCGAACTGATGACGAAGAAGGTTGGAGCGGAAGCAGGGGACAACAACAGTCCTTGGCTCCGCAAGCCGCCGGCAATCGCTCTGAAAATGACAGCACGTCATTTCGCCGAGCGCTTCAGCAATACTTTGCCACCTCCATTGAATCAATGGGCATCCGAACATGTGGTGGACTGGGCGGAGAAGCGAGCGGAAGCGGCGGGGGAATGGGGCCAAGCGCGAGTCGGAGAAGTCTTGATAAAGCCTTTGTTCGTCCGTTACGGGATTCAAGGGACACTTAGAGAAGATCGGATCCGGATCACACATGTGAAGCTGCCGGATATTGTGGAGAAGGAAGACCCATATATCGCAATTGAAGTGGAATATGATCTGCCGATGCGTGTGCCGTTCTTATATAAGACGATCAGGATCGCTGCAAGAGCATCTGAGAGAGTTTGGATTGGGGATGGTCCGCAGCCCGGCTCAGCCAATAAAGGCACGGAAGAGAAAGGTGCGCCACCCGCTTTTGTTAGTTTGGAACCGGAACCGCTATTGCCAGGCCGCAAGGCCAAGTTAACAGCGAAGGCTAAGCCGCATGAAAAAGTCGAACTCGTAATCTTCTATAAAAGCGGCAAGAGCCAAGCGAGGCACATCGGTTGGGCAGAAGCGGATGCCGATGGGAATATAAGCTGGCTATGGCATGTCTCAGGCAATACAACCTCAGGTACGTGGAGATTAGTTATGAATACGGGAGACGGAAGAAGTGCGGAAAGGCAATTTATCGTAAAGTGATCTGGAGTCATACCACATGGGAGAAGGGGGCTGCCAAATGATGTGGTCGAGTTGGCTATGTGGGATATTGCTAGTGGCTGCGTTCACCACGGATTTGCGTACTCGTAAAATACCAAATTATTTAACGGTCTCAATAGTACTTGCTGCTCTAACTGGATATTGCGCTGTAAGTGGATGGGACGGATTGCTGTTCAGTCTATTCGGAGCGGGCTGTGGGTTTGGGATCATGCTTGTTCTATTCTTGCTGCGTGCGGTCGGGGCAGGGGATGTGAAGTTGTTTGCAGCGATTGGCGCCAGCATGGGAGCTAATTTTGCATGGGAGACGTTTATCTATGCCATTATCTATGGGGGACTGATTGCAGCAGGGATTATGCTGTTCGGGCATGGGGGAAGGTGGAGGCGCATCGGGATCGCAATCATTCAATTTTTTTGGCTTCGCTCCGTAACACCCTTGAAACAGCTAACCTTGAACCAAGCGACCTTTCCATTTATGTGGGCAGTACTGCCTGCAGCGGCAACCGTTTATTGGACTCAAATATGCATATAGGGGGTGATGAGGAGCGATGTATGGTTACCGGTCGGATTTCATCCACGAGGGTAAGATGAGGATGCTCCTTACGAGAGAACCAGCGGTTCATTCCAATGACTTGGATACCTATCAAGTGAATATGCTGCGATTTAACGAAGTTCCTCATTTGCTTCCAATAGGAATTAGGGAAATCGATTTTGAGGTCACGTTTTTGTACGATATTAGTGGTAAAAAAATGCTGGAGCAGGTTCTGCGTTCATTACAGATTACTGCAATTCAATATTTTGAATGGATGATCCAACTGGTCAATGTGTTGGAAGGATGCCGTGCATATATGCTGCATCCGAATCAGATTCTGCTACATGAGCGTTTTATTTATGTAGATGGGCACTCTTGGAATAGCGGCCTTTATACAGCGTACATTCCAACAGAAGAACCATTGCACCCGCAAGCGGGGTTAGAGGGATTGAAGCGATTAGGCATTTTGCTCTCCTCCCATGTGAGCCATTGGGATGGGGATGGCTTTCAGCGTCTTGTTCAGTTGTTGTCACAGGAAGGGACGACCCTGGCAGATGTACGAGGCTTGCTGCAATCCTTAATTGTGGGCACGGCAAGCGGCGCTTCTGCGAACCGAAATCAATCTGGACGAGGGCAGTTTTTCCCGGGGAGCGGTGAAAGGGATGAGCGTGAACCTAAGCAGCAGGTTGCTTATGGACAAGCTGGCTTGCACAATGAGCAGGGGAAGAACAGTTGGAATTCGACGGCGAAGCCTTTTGCAGATGGGCAAGAGCAAATACCTGTTACATCTGCTGCATCAATTTCGAATCCTGCCATGGGTGGATATGATCGAGAGCATAGCACCCATTCGGGCACAGATACGGCTAACGAAGCAATAACACCGATACCCAAGAAGTATACCTTGGTAACCTCGGTTGTCGTAATTGCAGCAGCCGGATTAGGCTGGAAGTTCGGATATATGTCTCAACCTACATCGGAGGTATTCACTTACACTGTCATTTGGAACATTGCTGTCATAGCACTGGGAGCGATGTATTTAACAGGGATTCCCAGCATGTGGTGGAGCAAACGATTCTCTCGGAAGAAGGACAGCCGAGTTAGTGCTGATGAACAGGATTTCCAACCAAGCTCCAGCCATGGGTGGAATAATCCGAATAGGCTTCCCGACTTTTTGTCTATGGAGTTGTCACATCTCCCTCATCCTGCAGATGCGAGGGATGCACACAGCAGTCATGCAAAAGGGGGCCAGCAGCATAAGGAATTCGTTCCCTCTTCCCCGACATGGACTAGGGAGTCATCAGGAGGTTATATGAATGGGCAAATAGCCCCTCAAGCAACAGTCTCAAGTTCCGATATCGCGGGAATAGGGCAGCAACAGGGGATTGGCATGCCGGCTAGTGCTTCTCAATTGGGGCCACAATCCTTCGACAATAAGCTGCGATCACGGTCGGTAGATGGGACGAGTCAAGCTCCGATTATGTCAACGGCTGAGCGCTATTATGCTGCTTTAACCGAACATACGGTAATGCTAAACCCTTCGAGCACTGATGCAACGGTAATGCTTGGAGAAATGGAAGAGCAAGGGGAAGGTTTGCAGCAGGAACCATATCTGCAGCAGCTCGATGAAGCGGGAATAACTGTGGTGGGAACTCATCCACTCCGTGGATTTCCATTCATAATAGGGCGTGCTGAGCAAGGGGTGAGTCATCGAAATGATAGCATGGGGGTATCCAAGCACCATTGTGAATTGATTCGCACGTCAGAGGGCAACTTAGAGCTTCGGGATTTGGGATCGAGAAATGGAACGGAGCTGCAGGGTGAACTGTTGATTCCCTACAAGCTGTACCCGTTGAAGGATGGGGATAAGCTCGCAGTTGCTCGTTCGCAGTATATCTTCCGAGCTGGTTAGAAGGGTCAGATAGTGTGTCTGACCCTCTTTGTTATGTCATGCCGTTCTTACTGAGTAACTAAGGTCAATCATGTGAAGGATTCAAATATATACATCAGTTAAATCTAAGATTTACATCTACAACATTGCGTTTCATGTAAGTACAGTCGCACTCCCATTCGAAATGATAATCAGATGCTTTCTGATCATCGGGATGTAGTGCGATTTCTCCCCGAATTACGCAGCTCAGTTAGCGCCTTCTCCAGCGTTCCATAATGGAAGGTGAAGCCATGCTCCAGAGCTTTAGCGGGATAGACACGCTGCCCTTCCAGCAATAGTGAGGACATTTCCCCGAATAGAAATTTGAAGGCTATAGCAGGAACGGGCATCCAATGGCGACGATGATATACTCGAGCAAGCGTTCTGCCGAAGTCGTCGTTCGTTACGGATTCGGGGGAAGAGGCGTTGACAACTCCCTCAATCGAGTCTTGCAGGACAAAATCAATAAGCCGAACCATGTCCGCAATATGTATCCAAGATAAAGGCTGCTTCCCAGAGCCTATTCGTCCTCCAACGCCCAGTAAATACGGCAGCTTCATCATTGGATATGCCCCACCTTCATTGGCGAGCACTGGCGCAATCCGCAACTTGACGCAGCGCGCGGCTGGAACATGATCTGCAGCATCCTCCCATTGGTAGATGACATCGGTCAAGAAGTCATCTCCACCCGCATTGCTCATCTCATCGAATGTCCCTGTCTCGGAAGGCCCATAAATAGAGATGCCTGAGGCGCTAATATAGATGGGGAGCTTGCGGGACAGCTTGCCCGCCCATATCGCAATTCTTCTTGCAGGAACGATCCGTGACGAGAGGATGCGATTCCTTGCGATATTCGTCCATCGCTGATTAATCGTCTCGCCCGCCAGATTTACAACGGCGTCCACGTTATGGCAATGCTCAGGGCAATGGGCAAGCTCTGACCAGCTAATAGCTTGAATGGAACTTCGTCCCTTATAGGCATGTAACTTCGCTGGAGAGCGGGTAACAACAATGAGCTCATGTCCTTCTTGAAGCCAGAAGTCAACCAGAGCTCTGCCGATTAATCCTGTCCCGCCGCAAATCATCACTTTCACGTCTTATCCCTCCTAACACGTTAATGGAATGGATAGAACTAAGATGTGATTGTACTTGATTATGATTTTTGTGTAGGCGCATTCATTTCTGCTGTTGGGAAAAGGGCTTGGATTATTTGTTAAGCAAATGCTTATATGGCGTATAATCGATTCCATTATTGTCGAGAAATTTAACGAGGCTTCGATAGTCTCGCTTGGGTGTGGCCATGATGTAGCCTTGAATGCAATGATCTTGCGTTACTTCTGCCGCACCGCTCTCACAGGCTACCTGCCCGATCTTGGCTGCGATCGAATGACGTGCAATATCACGGAAGGGGGTTGGAACTGGCTCAACAAGCTTTTCAAGAAATGCTTTGGAGTCATCAGTCCATAGGCTCCGGCTTTGCTCAACCCAGTAATTTTGCCAATCGAGCTTCGATTTCCCGTCATTCATCGGAAGTACTTTCATAAACTTGCGGAACATGAAGTAGCCGCCAATCGCCATGAAGCCTAAGAGGACGAATGTCCAAAATGCGATGGAATTCATAAACCAACGGCCGGGGCCATCGACAGCCATTGGGAAAAGGGTGGACGAGCTAAGCATAATTTCTCACCTCATGTGTTTTGGTACTTTTTACTAAGATGCTTACATCGAATTATACCCCATTCCTAGCATTATTTCGATAATCCTTGTAGAATAAGGGGAAATGATTTTGAAAGGAGCAATTACATGTTGAAAATTGGATCACACGTTTCGTTTTCCGATAAAGGGCTGTTGACTGCTACAAAGGAAGCTTTGTCTTACGGGTCAAGCTCATTCATGATATATACTGGGGCGCCGCAGAATACGCGTCGTAAGCCGATTGAATCGCTATATATTGAAGAGGGCAAGGAATTGATGGAGAAGCACGGCATCGGTGAAATTGTGGTGCATGCGCCGTATATTATTAACCTTGGATCGTACAAGCCGGATACGTTTGAGCTGGCCGTTAATTTCCTCCAGGAAGAAATTCGCCGCACAGACTGCATCGGTGTGAAAAATATCGTTCTTCACCCAGGTGCTTATACCGACAAAGATGCTGAGTTCGGCATCAACCGGATCGCAGAGGGCTTGAACGAGGTACTGAGCAATACGAAAGATACGGACGTCAATATCGCTCTGGAGACGATGGCCGGTAAAGGGACAGAGATTGGCCGGAGCTTCGAGGAAATTGCCTCGATTATTGAGAAGGTTGAGGATAATCATCGCCTAACTGTATGTTTTGACACATGCCATACTCATGATGCGGGTTACGATCTCATCAATGATCTTGATGGTGTATTAGAGCATTTCGATCGTACTGTTGGACTGAATCGTATCGCCGTTGTTCATATTAATGATAGCAAAAATCCACTTGGAGCCGGTAAAGACCGCCATGCACCAATCGGTGCAGGAATGCTTGGCTTTGAAGCGATTCAACGCCTCGTGCATCATGAAGGGGTTGCTGGCCGTCCATTTATTCTGGAGACACCGTGGATCGGGAAGGACGCGAAGAAGCAGCGTCCGATGTATGAAGCGGAAATCGCCCTTCTACGCGGTGATGTAGACAAGCGTTTCGGTGCAAGCTTTATCCCTGATGTGGAGCGCCTTGAGCATTTCTTCAAAGAGCAGGATGTATCCCCTCGTGATTACGTATTGACGACATGGGATGTTATCAAGAAGGATGCAAAAGCAAGAAAGGCAGATCCGCGCGAGCCGATGGAACGTCTCTATGATATGGTTGCTGAAGCCAACCTGTTCCCTGAATTGAATGAGGAAGAGATTAATCAGCGTCTGACTGTTTGCTTGGCTGGACAAGCTGCTTGGAAATAAGCTGCTATTTAACTTGTACGCGAGATTAAGTCGCTGCAGAAGCCAAGCATCCGAAGGATACAAGTAGGTTGTACGTGTAATTTAGGAATGAATGAAGATAGCATGGGATACAGTTGGAATCATAATGGGGAATCTATGTAAGATTTGCAGAAAGCAACGCTAATTCATGGAGGAGAAACAAAGATGACGCACCAACACACGATGGTTCATGCCCTTCAGCAGGCTGGGGAACAAGCCCGCAATCGCGCACGGATGTTAATTTCTTGCCCGGACCGAGCTGGTATCGTCTCTGCTGTATCTAAATTTCTATATGAACATGGAGCGAATATTGTCCAGTCCGATCAATATACAATGGATCCAGAGGGCGGCATGTTCTTCATGCGCATTGAATTCGACATGGAGCAGCTTGATGAGAAGCTGCCGCAGCTGCAGGTTGAATTCGAGTCTATTGGCTCGGAATTCAAGATGCAGTGGAGAATTTCTTGCGTGAGCAAGAAGAAGCGAATTGCAATCTTTGTCTCGAAAGAGGATCATTGTCTAGTTGAGTTGCTGTGGCAATGGCAAGCAGGCGATCTCGATGCTGAAATCGCGATGGTGGTGAGCAATCACCCGGATATGCGTGAATATGTAGAGTCCTTCGGAATTCCGTATGTTCATATTCCAGTAACATCAGGCAACAAGTCAGAGGCTGAACGCCAACAGCTTGAAGCAGTTGAAGGCAAGGCTGACCTGATCGTATTAGCTCGCTATATGCAAATTATTTCGCCGAAGTTTATTGAGAAATATCCGAATCGAATTATTAATATTCATCATTCGTTCCTACCGGCATTTGTTGGCGGCAAGCCGTATCAACAGGCTTACACCCGCGGCGTGAAGCTGATTGGAGCAACAGGCCATTATGTAACGGAGGAGCTTGATGGCGGGCCGATCATCGAACAAGACGTTCAGCGCGTAACGCATCGTGCGGATGTGGATGAACTGAAGCGTATCGGCAGAACGATTGAGCGTGTCGTCCTTGCTCGTGCTGTGCATTGGCATATTGAGGATCGAATCCTCGTTTATCAGAACAAAACGGTTGTGTTTAATTAAAATGATGGTATACTGGCTGTCTCCGGCTTGCAGTTGAATCTGCGGCTGGAACAGCTTTATTTAATTGCTCTGGTTAGGGAATGAACATCACTATATAATCCCGCTGTTAAGTTGAGCATGAAGTTCGGTTATACTAGATCTTGATATCCATAGCTTTTCACACGTTAAAGTAGCATCGAATGGGCTAGTAATGGTACAATGAATGCAAAATAGAGCACAGCGTACAAGCTTGGTAGTTACGCAATTTCATTTGTTCTGTATAGCTTTCAGCTTGTGATGAGTAGGGACAAGGAGGAAATCAGCAATGACTGCAAACCAAATGAATATTGACGCGCTATCGGTGGCAGCGATTCGAACACTTGCCATTGATGCGATTGAAAAAGCGAAATCCGGTCACCCGGGCATGCCAATGGGTGCTGCTCCAATGGGATACCATCTGTTTGCGAAGGCGATGACGCACAATCCGACCAATCCAACATGGATTAACCGCGACCGTTTCGTTCTTTCCGCTGGACATGGTTCCATGCTGCTGTACAGCCTTCTTCACCTCAGCGGATATGACCTTCCTATGGAAGAAATCAAGAATTTCCGCCAATGGGGAAGCAAAACTCCAGGTCATCCGGAGTTCGGGCATACAGCTGGTGTAGATGCAACGACAGGTCCACTCGGACAAGGGATTGCAATGGCTGTAGGTATGGCTATGGCAGAAGCACAACTGGGTGCAACATATAATCGTGACGGCTATTCCGTTGTCGATCATCATACGTTTGTTATTTGTGGTGATGGAGATATGATGGAAGGTGTTGCTAGTGAAGCAGCATCGCTTGCAGGTCACTTGAAATTAGGTAAATTAGTCGTATTATACGATTCGAACGATATTACGTTGGATGGCGAATCCGGTCTGTCCTTCAGCGAGAACGTGCGTCAGCGCTACGAGGCTTATGGCTGGAACACGCTGCTTGTTGAAGACGGCAACGATCTTGCTGCAATTGCGCAAGCGGTTGAGAAGTCGAAGCAGGATTCCAGCAAGCCGACATTGATCGAAGTGAAGACCGTAATCGGATACGGAAGCCCGAACAAGCAAGGCAAGGGCGGACATGGAGGTACACACGGTTCTCCACTCGGCGCTGATGAGGCGAAGCTGACGAAGGAATTCTATAAGTGGGGACACGAGGACTTCTTCGTACCTGAAGAGGTATACAACCACTTCGATACAAATGTGAAGCAGAAGGGCATTCAGGCGAACGAAGAGTGGAATAAGATGTTCCAAGCTTATCAAGCTGCTTACCCTGAGCTTGCGAAGCAATTCGAAACTGCAATTAGCGGACAGCTTCCTGAGGGATGGGATAAGGATCTTCCGGCATATGCAGCAGGAGACAAAGCATTGTCCACCCGCGTCGCATCTGGAAATGCCTTGAACGGTCTTGCGAAGAACGTTCCGAACCTGACAGGCGGTTCTGCTGACTTGGAAAGCTCCACAATGACACACCTGAATGATCTGACTGCGTTCCGTCCGGGTCAATACGACGGCCGCAACATTTACTTCGGTGTGCGTGAATTTGCAATGGCGGCGGCAATGAACGGTATGGCATTGCATAGTGGTGTGAAGGTGTTCGGTGGTACGTTCTTCGTATTTACGGATTACCTGCGGCCTGCTGTTCGCTTGTCTGCATTGATGGGATTACCAGTCACATATGTATTGACGCATGACAGTATTGCAGTTGGGGAAGACGGCCCTACTCATGAGCCTATCGAACAGCTTGCGTCTGTACGTATCATCCCGAACGTAACAGTAATCCGTCCAGCAGATGCGAATGAGACATCCGCTGCATGGGCATACACATTACAGAACCAATCTAACCCAGTCGTGCTTGTGCTTACACGTCAGAACCTGCCTATCTTGGAAGGCGGCGTAGCAGCTTCCCGCGAAGGTGTTGCTCGCGGAGCTTATGTTGTGTCCGATGCGAAAGACGGCAAGCCTCAAGCGCAAATCATTGCGACAGGCTCTGAAGTTCAATTGGCGATTCGCGCTCAAGAAGCATTGGCTGAAGAGGGCATTCAAGTACGTGTTGTCAGCATGCCAAGCTGGGATCTGTTCGAGAAGCAATCGAAGGAGTATAAAGACTCCGTATTGCTTCCAGATGTGAAGGCTCGTCTTGCAATCGAGATGGCTTCACCATTTGGTTGGGAACGTTATGTAGGAGACCAAGGCGACATCATTGGTATCTCCACATTTGGCGCTTCCGCTCCTGGAGACCGTGTCATCAGCGAGTACGGCTTCACCGTTGAAAACGTAGTGAGTCGTGTAAAGGCATTGCTGTAATACACGAAACGAATGCAGCAAATCACTGAATAGGGGAAGATTCGATTCACTCCTATTTAGGTGCAAATAAGAATAAGTGCGTTCTCTAGCCGATTCAGGCGAGGGGGCTCGGCAATGAACAAGGCCGCTTAACGGGTACCAGAGATGGAAGTCCCCTGTTGTAGCGGCCTTGTTCGTGTTGTGATCTATTTTATCTGTAAATATCATCCTAATATTGGGTCTGAACTGATATAATAAAATTTATATATTAAATCATTTAGGATAGGGCGAGGAGTAAACGAGTGAAACAGAAGCAAAATCATTATGCGACCGGTATTGCAGCCGCCGGGCTGTCCTATATTATTTGGGGCTTCCTTCCGATCTATTGGAAGCTGCTCGGCTCTGTGCCAGCAGCAGAGGTATTGGCTCATCGGATTATTTGGTCATTAGTATTCATGATTGTCCTGTTGGCATTGCTGGGGAAGTGGAAGTCCACTATGGCAGAAATCAAGCAGCTGCTCACCCATAAGAAACAAGCTATAAGTATCATTGTGGCTTCCGTTGTAATTAGCATCAACTGGCTCGTTTATATTTTTGCTGTGGAAAGTGCGCATGTAGTGGAAGCAAGCCTTGGATATTATATCAACCCTTTGCTTAATGTCTTTCTCGCGACATTTTTCCTGAAGGAGCGGTTGACGAAGACGGAGTGGTCAGCAGTTGGCATCGCAGCAGCAGGGGTTATATGCCTGACCGTATATTACGGCAGCTTTCCTTGGGCAGCGTTGACGCTCGCGACAACATTCAGTTGTTATGGACTCATTAAGAAGAAGGTATCTGTAGGCCCATGGACAGGGTTAACGGTGGAAACTTTAATCATGACGCCGTTTGCGCTCGTATTTCTTTTCTTCTTCAATCCTAATGGGATCCCGCTGTGGGATAAAGAAGCGTCTATAATCATGCTGCTAATGGGAGCGGGAATTGTAACGGCAATACCGCTGCTATTATTCGCTACAGGTGCGAAGCGAATATCATTTACCCTTGTAGGCTTCCTGCAATATATTGCACCTACGATCATGTTGCTGCTTGGCTTGTTTGTGTTCGGGGAAGAATTTACGGCTCCACAGTTTCTTGCATTCGCCTTGATATGGATTGCATTAGCTGTATTTTCGCTCTCTCGAATCGTAAGGAATGCCAAAGCGTCCAAGCAAGCTTCCCAAGCTCAGAATCCTTCGGATAGCTCATATACAGCTTCATAGAGAAAAGCTCATTATGCAAGTGAACGCTCTGTTTTCACAAAAAAAGCTTATCATACAAGGTCTGCAGGTTTCGTAGAAAGAGACCGTCTGACAATACAGAAAATGCAGTAGTGAAGATGAAAAGCTTATTAGTGAATAATTTTATTGGGCTTTATCGTGAGTATTGAAATTGAAACGAATAATGAAAGGGAGTGTCGGTGTATTCCGTGCACTCCCTTGGTATATAAATCATCTTAGAATTAGGCTTATCCTACTCGTTGTTCTTGCTTTGTCCGATCGGGTGACCAATCCATTGCTCGTAGATTTTCACAAGTGAACATAAATCCTCTTCCCCAAAGCCTGCCGTTTGGCCCATTTGGAACAAACTCTTGGCAACCTCCAGCATAGGTGTCGGAGACTGTATCGTGTCAGTCAGCACGGAAGCGAGCTTCAAGTCCTTCAACATTAACTGCAGGGAGAATTGATTGTCGAAGTTGCCTGCAATAATCTTCTCACCTTTCAGTTCAGCTGCCTTACTGCCTGCACTGCCGTTGCGCACAACCTGAAGGAATGCCTCGGGATTTACGCCTGCCTTGGATACCATTGCAAACCCTTCTGCCAGAGCGGCATTGTTAATACCGACAATTGTATTGTGGGCCAGCTTCGTGATGGAGCCGCTGCCATTAGGGCCCATATGAACGATCATTCGTCCCATTGCTTCCAACACGGGCATAGCTTGTTGCAGGGCGGTCTCTTCACCGCCGACCATAAAGACAAGTGTTCCATCGACGGCTGCAGGCTTGCTGCCCGTTACAGGAGCATCAAGGAACTGGGCTCCCCGCTCGGCGCAGGCTGCTGCGAGCTGTTGAACCAGAGAAGGAGATATGGTGCTGCAGTCAATTACGATATGACCAGAGCGAACGGCTGCGAGCACCCCGTCTTCTCCGTAATAGATCGCTTCTATGGAGGAATCATCACTAACCATGGTAATTACGACATCGGATTGTGCTGCGGCCTCACGCGGTAGATGTACGGCAGTCGCACCTTGCTCAACTAATGGAACGGTCTTATCTGTGGAACGATTGTATACGGCTACTTCGAATCCTTTGCTAAGCAGATTGGCTGCCATTGGCGCGCCCATCGTGCCTAATCCAAGTACTGCTGCCTTCATTGTCTCTCATCCTCTCGCACTGTGAATGATTCGCATGATTTCGATGATGTTAGTGTACCATATTTGTCAGTGGCGGAGACAAGCAATCAAGCAAACAAAGCAGCAGAGAAAGATGGTGATAGCGTATTCATATGCAAATTTATGCAATGTTATAAATTTATTTTATCGTGGAATCCAGTTCAATGAAACGCGTTCCCTTGTGTTTCCGTCCAAAATCCAGTATCCTATGACTATATTGATTTTCGTGGGTTAAAGTGGCAAAGTCAACCAATACTCGAGGAGGGTGTACGATGGCAAAAAAAGTGCACTTTGATTACAGCAAGGCGTTGACGTTCGTAAGTCAGCATGAAATTGATTATTTTAAAGAGCCCATTCGCTTAGCGCATGAGCAATTACATAATAAGTCAGGAGCAGGTTCCGATTACCTAGGCTGGATTGATCTACCTTCCGCTTACGATAAAGAAGAATTTGCGCGCATTCAAGCAGCAGCTAAGCGCATTCAATCGAATTCTGAAGTGCTTATTGTTATCGGGATTGGCGGCTCCTATTTGGGCGCTCGTGCAGCGATTGAAATGTTGAGCCATTCCTTCTACAACATGCTTCCGAAGGACAAGCGCAACACGCCTGAGATTTACTTCGCAGGCAACAACATCAGCTCGACTTATATGACGCATCTGATGCAATTGATTGAAGGCAAGGACTTCTCAATCAATGTTATCTCCAAGTCGGGTACAACAACGGAGCCAGCAATCGCATTCCGTATCTTCAAAGACCTGCTCGAGAAGAAATATGGCAAGGAAGAAGCGAAGAATCGTATCTTTGCTACTACGGATCGTGAGAAGGGCGCACTGAAGACGCTGGCAACGGCAGAAGGCTACGAGACATTCATCATTCCAGATGATGTAGGCGGCCGCTACTCCGTATTGACGCCGGTTGGTCTATTGCCAATCGCAGTCGCTGGCATTGATATTGACGAGATGATGCAAGGTGCTCGAGATGCTTCGGAAGAGTTCAGCAATCCGAACGTCGAAGAGAACCTCAGCTATCAATACGCAGCAGCACGCAATGCGCTGTATCGTAAGGGCAAGACAACAGAAATTCTCGTGAACTACGAGCCATCCCTTCACTATGTGTCGGAATGGTGGAAGCAGTTGTTCGGCGAGAGCGAAGGGAAAGACAACAAAGGGATCTATCCATCCTCCGTTGACTTCTCGACTGACCTTCACTCGATGGGGCAGTTCATTCAAGAAGGAACTCGCAACCTGTTCGAGACGGTTATTCAAGTAGAAGAAGTGAAGCATCACATCACGATTGAAGAAGATGCTGATGATTTGGACGGCTTGAATTTCCTCGCAGGCAAGACAGTCGACTTCGTGAATAAGAAGGCATTCCAAGGCACTTTGCTGGCACATACAGACGGTAATGTACCGAACTTGGTCGTGACGATTCCAGACATGACGCCATATTCGTTCGGATATTTGGTATACTTCTTTGAAAAAGCATGCGGCATCAGCGGCTATCTGCTCGGAGTGAATCCGTTCGATCAGCCTGGTGTGGAAGCATACAAGAAAAATATGTTCGCCTTGCTCGGCAAACCAGGATTCGAAGTCCAAAAAGCGGAATTGGAAGCAAGATTGTCCGAATAAGCGGGCGGCAAGAGTTAACAGCTTAGATAGGCAACAAGCCGTGAAAGCAGTTCTCCAACATGGGGGGCTGCTTTCTTGGCAATCTCGGAAGGTGAATCTTCATGCTAGAACAATATAAGACGTTGCGCCAATTTGGCAGCAAGGAGATCGTCATCAAGAAGTCGCGCTTTATCGGTTATGGCAAGCCAGTTGCCAACGAGGAAGAAGCGATTGCTTTTATAGAAGAAATCAAGAAACAGCACTGGAACGCTACACACAATTGTTCCGCCTACGTCATTGGCGAGCGGGATGAGATTCAGAAGGCATCTGACGACGGAGAGCCAAGCGGCACGGCAGGCAAACCCATTCTGGAAGTGATGAAGAATCAAGGGCTGAAAAATACCGCCATTGTCGTTACACGCTATTTCGGGGGTATTCTGCTTGGGGCAGGTGGCTTGATTCGGGCCTATACAGATGGAGCTGTTGCAGCGATTGAAGCGGCAGATGCGATTGTGAAGGTGCTGCATCAAGAGGTTTTTGTAGAAATCGATTATACTTGGCTTGGCAAGCTTGAGAATGAATTGCGAAATAGAGAGACGAGGATGGGAGAAACGCAATTTACCGACAAAGTGACATTGACGTGTTTGCCTGTTGTGTCGGAAACAGAGCGGTTTATGGCGTGGATTACGGATTTGACGCAAGGTCAAGCCGTTATTCGGAAGGGAGATTCTATTTACTATATCGAAGGGGAATAAGGAGAACAACCTCTATGCCAAGAAAAGCAGTGGATCAAGAGCTATCGCGAGAGCGAATCTTGGAAGTGGCGCGCCACTTGTTTGTCACGAAAGGATACCGCGCTATCTCCATGCGAAGTATCGGCCAACAATTAGGGTATAGCCACGGATCGCTTTATTATCATTTCAAAGACAAAGCGGAACTGTTCTACGCGCTCGTACAGGAAGATTTCAAGCGTTTGGGACGGCTGTTCGAACGTGTTATGGTTCAGGCTCCTTCCGATGGGTTGTCCAAGATGGAGCAGGTGATGCTAGAATTCATCCGCTTCGGTCTCGAGCAGCCGCACCACTATGAAATTATGTTTATGACGCGGGATGAAGAATTGCTCGCGTATGCCCGCTCAGAACAAGGTCGTTGCTTGGAATTGTTCTCGACGATTGTGAGACAGACGCTCGTGAGCAGCATTCATACCGAGCAGGAACGACATAATATCCCACGAAGCATTTTTCTTGCCATGCATGGATTCATCTCCTTTTACATTCAAGATCAAGTCACCTTTGATGAGGTGAAGCCGGCGGCGCTAGCTCACGTTCGCTTCTTATGCCGCAGAACGCTGGAGTCAGCACAGACGGCATAGTCACTTGCATTCTTATTTCAATGATAAATCGATATAAAAAAGCTCTTCTCACGTTTCTGTTCTCCTGCACATATAGTGACGATAGCCCAGCTTCGGGTTATCGGCATGTGTGTGAAAGGCGATTAGACGTAAGGGGGCTTTTTTATGTTAAAGCAATACAGTGACTTGTACTTACATGCACAGGTCATTAGGATAAAACATCTCCATCTTATGGTGTACACTCATGCCAATACTTCGATAGGAGTGTGTCTTCATGATTGAGTATATAGTACAGCCTGGAGATTCCTTGTTCACGATTGCAAATCGGAATGGGGTTCCGGTGTCTTCCCTCATTCAAGCGAATCAATTAACGAATATGGATGTTGTATATGTGGGGCAAGTGCTTCGATTCCCTGTGGGTGGAGGGGGGACATTTCCATTTCCGCCGCCACCGCCTCTCCCGCCAACGCAACCATTTCCTCCTTTTCCAGGAGGGATCAATTTGGAACAGCGTGTTGCGATTCTTGAACAACAAGTTCGCCGCCTTCAGCGGGAAGTCGCGCAATTGCAAGGCAGAGAAGTGACGAGCAGTTGAATGGCCTGCTCGATGACAGGGTGTCCAATGTGTTGGGCGCCCTTCCTCTTGCCAATAGACGGTGAAGATGACAATATTGTAAGCTGAATTGTGACCAGATTCAGATGCTCATTCTACAAACTTCATGTAAAGTAGTAGGTATGGGGAATAGAGAGGCAGAATCCAACCATACCGATGGGATGAAGCGGGGTAGATGAAGGATGAAGAAGGCAGCACTGCTGCTGGCGGTCGTGGCGATCAGCTGGCTGTTGGCAGGATGCGGACAAGCCGTTCAGCATACATACGACAAGGTGAATCAAGTCGTAACCGATTATGGCAAAGAGAAATCGATTAATAAAGAGAAGGTTCTTCTTATTGTGAAAGAAGGACTGTACAAGCTGTATGATGTTCAGATCAATGATCAGGAATGGAACCTGATATGTGGGTTTTCAAAATATTTTCCGAACCAAGAGGATACCAAGTCGGATGAAGGACATGTTGCCTTTATTGGTACGATCAATGGAATGGAGCAGCGGCGGGGCGGCATAAGCGGTTTCTATGGGGAAGTGAACCTGAAGACGGGGGAGCTATACAAGCTCGGCATTCTGAGGCCGTCTGCAGAAGGGAATGTACGGGGTGACGGTACAGGAGAGCTTCAGGTGAAGGCGCGAGCTTTTATTGTAGACCGATTGCAAGCGAATGAACGAACACTTCGAATCCTTTCGGAGAAGGGCCAGGATCGTGGAGTCTTTCTATTTCAAGATTCAGATAGCGGGATGCGGTATTGGATTCAGATGCATGTCGAACAACAGAAAGTCACCTTATTCAAAAAGTGGAAATACATGTAAAAAAAGTCCGTCTGATGCAGGAAATGCAATCGGCGGATTTTTTTGTGCTTCCATCTGGCGAATCGAAACGGCGGCTTCATCGTCCATATCACATGAAATTGGGTTATCACCTATCATAAGGGTTTCGAATAAGTTGCATAAGGTTCACTTACAGATTGGGCGTTATAAATCAATCTTTGTATTGACGGTGTCATCTATTTTTTGGTAAAGTGGTGAAAACCATTACCAAGTAAAGAAGTTGGAATAATGGATATAAAGAGTTGAGTTTACGTAGATGGAGGGACGAAGGTGAACGCAGTACTGCGCTATCGTGGAGCGTTGTGGGGGTTTCGAACCACACTGCTTCTATACGTATTTTTGCTGGTTGTGGTACCACTTGGCGGCATATATGCTCAATCGTTCTATGGCGGTTGGAGCACATTTGTAGACAGTCTCATGGAACCTCTTGCATGGCAATCAGTGGCGCTGACGTTCCGTCTGGCGATCATTGCAACGGCGATCAACGTTGTCATCGGAACATTGTCGGCTTGGGTGCTCCACCGCTATCGTTTCGTCGGGCGAACTTGGCTGAATAGCTTGGTAGACTTGCCATTCGCTCTGCCCACCGCGGTAGGCGGGTTGATGATCCTGCTGCTGCTCGGGCCAGGAAGCTTCGTTGGGAGATTGGCAGAATCTATGGGGTGGAGAATCGTTTTTGCAGAGCCCGCTATTGTAGCTGCTATGGTCTTCGTCACTTTTCCCTTCGTCATTCGGGCAGTTCAGCCGCTCTTGGAAGAGGCCGACTTGTCTGAAGAAGAAGCCTCTTATACGCTTGGCGCGTCCCGTATGTACACGTTCACTCGTGTTACGCTGCCGCGTATGAGGCCAGGCATTGTGAGTGGTGCAATGCTTGCCTTCTCCCGGGCAATGGCTGAATTCGGAGCAGTAGTGCTCGTCGCTGGGAACATACCGGGGAAGACGCTCGTTGCATCTGTATACATTTTCGGTGAAATTGAAAGTGACCACCCTCAATCGGCAGCAGTCGTTTCTGTCTTATTGTTGACCTTATCATTCATAGTCTTATGGGCGATTCATTGGATACAGAACCGGAGGAAATCGTCATGAAGCATACTCCTTATCATCAGCCCAATTCTTCAGAAGAACCGCATCAAGTGCTAACTGCCTCGCAATCCTCAGCAGCTGTACATGATCCACACCCACACTCACGCTCTAAGCTGCAGTTGCTGCTTATCATTCTGACTTACGCTGTATTTATTACATTACTTATTGCTCCATTACTGCAAATGCTGTTGGGAGCTTTCCAAGGTGGTTGGGGTTCAGCCCTCGCCTCCCTGCTTCGGCCTGAGTCGCTTCATGCACTTGGAGTTACAGCAGCTGTTGTAGGCGTTGTGACGCTGCTTAATGTTGTGTTTGGTGTATGGTTATCGATCGTCCTTGTAAGAGGGGGCTGGTTAAATGGTTTTGTTCGACGATTACTCAATGCGATTATCGATCTCCCTTTTGCGGTATCCCCGATTATAGGCGGATTTATGATTGTACTCTTGTTAGGGCCGCAGACGATTATGGGGACGTTATTTGCGAACATGGGCGTCCAAATCGTATATGCGTTCCCGGGTATGGTGCTTGCCACCTTATTTGTGACATTCCCGCTGCTTATCCGAGAAGTCGTGCCCGTCCTGCAGGAAATTGGGACACAGCAGGAAGAAGCTGCGTCGATGCTTGGCGCTTATGATTGGACTACCTTCTGGAAGGTAACATGGCCATCCATACGATGGGGAGTGCTCTATGGAATCGTTCTAACCATAGCTCGTTCCCTTGGTGAATTTGGCGCCATTCTTGTCGTATCCGGCAATATTATGAACAAGACGCAGACCGCAACGACACTTGTATACCAAGACGTGGAGAACTTCAACATTACGGCGGCCAGCAGCTTGGCCCTAGTACTTGTATTCAGTTCGATCATCCTGCTGCTCGTCATGGAATGGGCGAAGCGTCACGCAGGACGCAAAGGAGTGCATTGACGATGCATATTGAGGTAAATCAGCTCAACAAATGGTTCGGTTCCTATCATGCAGTGCGCGACGTCAGCTTCTCCATTGAAGCAGGTCAGCTTATCGGCTTGCTCGGACCGAGCGGTGGCGGGAAGACTTCTGTACTGCGCATGCTAGCTGGCCTAGAGCAGCCAGACAGCGGTGAAATTCGATTCCAAGGGAATCGGGTCAATGAAATCCCGCCCCAGCAGCGCGGCATCGGCTTCGTATTCCAGCAATATGCGTTGTTCAAGCATATGACCGTCTATGACAACATTGCCTTTGGGCTGACAATTCAGAAATGGCCCAAGGATCGCATCCGTGAGCGAGTTACAGAGCTGCTCGAGCTAACTGGGTTGTCTGGGATAGAGCGAAGATATCCGCACCAGCTGTCCGGAGGCCAGCGCCAGCGTGTAGCTTTCGCGCGTGCATTGGCCCCTGAGCCACAGCTGCTGCTGTTGGATGAGCCATTCGCTGCAATTGATGCCAAGATTCGCAAGGAGCTGCGAAGCTGGCTGAGGGAACTGATTGAACGGGTTGGCATTACCTCCATCTTTGTTACCCATGATCAGGATGAAGCGATTGAAGTTGCAGACGAGATCATGATTATTAATCAGGGAAGTATGGAGCAAAAAGGGACACCATGGGATATTTACCAATCACCGAACACTCCATTCGTGGCTGAATTTATTGGAGAATCGACGATTATTTCGGATCTGGACTCCCTGCGGGGATTCGAGACTCTCTCGTCGTCACTTCAGACGGCTATTCCTTATTCAGTTGATCCTGTAGAAGCTGTACTAGAGACGCAGGCTGTTCGGGAGACGCTTCAGGAACTCGGAGATGCATTCAAGGCATTGATTCGCCCTGAATATATTGAGGTGGGCTTGCCTGGTGAATTGAAAATGGCATCTGCCTGCATACACGGCACCGTGAGGTCGCTCCAATTTCGTGGGAGTGAATGGATGGTGGCGATTGAAGTTGGCGACATGATATTGAAAACATATCGTTCATTGGAGAAGCCAATGCTGCAGGCGGGGGATTGGGTGCAGGTGCTTGTTCATCGCATCTATGTGTTCGAGGGGGGTCGGAGTTGGGTAGTGGAAAATGCGTTAAAAGAAGACCCGATGCCGGTTCATATTTGAACACGGATCGTGGTCGAGGGGTTAGGACGCCCTTGAGCCGAATTAAGACCAGAGATAGGCTTACAGCAATGATGGCGGTGATCATACTCTCACTCCTTGTGGTACTGCCGGGCTGTAGCAGTAAGTCAGCCGATCAAGACGGAAATGGGACAGAGAGAGCCATAGCAATGAAGCAGATCTCTGCCTCTAACAAGGATACCGTGACCATCGTAATCGGTGCCTACTCAGTTGTGAAGGACGCGCTAGGGCGCATACTCCCACAATTCGCTGCCGATTGGGAGGCGAAGACGGGCAAGAAGGTTGTCTTTCAGGAGTCTTATGAAGCCTCCGGTACTCAGGCCAGAGCGATAGCCGGCGGGATGGAAGCGGATGTAGCCCTTCTCGCCATGGAAGGGGATGTAGATAAGCTCGAACGTGCGAAGCTGATTAACTCAGATTGGAAGCAACAGGATGCTTATCAGGGAATGGTTACTCGTTCTGTTGCTGTCATAGGTACACGGAAAGGCAATCCTCTCGGCATTCGGGATTGGACGGATTTGACCCGTGAAGGGGTTAATGTCTTATACCCGAACCCGAAGACATCAGGTGGAGCACAGTGGGATATTAATGCCATATACGGAGCAGGGTTGAAGATGGCAGCTGAGCAAGGGAAGGATGGGCCACCTTTTGCCAAGCAGCTGCTGATGCGCGTCCATCATAATGTGCTGTCCATGGATAAGAGCGGCAGAGCGTCGATGGCTGCATTTGAGTATGGTGTTGGGGATGCAATCGTGACCTACGAAAATGAGATCCTGTCCCGCAAACGTGAAGGCGTACCTTATGAGATGGTTCTTCCTAAGCATACGATTCTAATCGAGAATCCAGTTGTTGTTGTGAGGAAACATGCGAGGAAACACCAAGTTGAGGAAGCTGCAGAAGCGCTCGTCGCTTATTTGCGTGAGCCGAAGGCGCAGCGAATGTTCGCGGAAGCAGGCTTCCGTCCTGTGAATGAGCAGGTTGCTAAAGAGACCATCAAGGCCTATCCCGTCCCAGATGGCTTGTTTCATATCGATGATATGGGCGGATGGGATGAGGTTAGGGAGAAATTGTACAGCAATCGGGGAGTTTGGTATCAGGTGTTAGCAGGAATAGAATGAAATAATAAATGAAGCGCAGACTGCCCGATTATTCGAGAGGTCTGCGCTTATGTATGGTTTCGTAGTAAGTAAGAGTCATATGGTTTCTTGCAGAGCAAGTGTAACTTAGATCAAGTGTAACTTAGATCAAGTGTAACTAAGCTTCGCGATACAATGGAATGTCCGTTGTCAGTCTGCGAACACCAATCTCAACGAGCTTATACGCATCTTCTAGGCTGCGAACGGTCCAGACACCAAGGCCTACACCGGCTGCTTGCGTCTCGGCGACGAGTTGCGGATGCTCCAGGACTGTCGACAGCTGAATAAGAAGTGTGGCGTTGCCAAGCTCGGCTACTGCCTTCAAATCGACAAGCTCGCTTGACAGGAGAGCGAGCTCAATATCGTTGTTAAGGCTGCGTAATATACGCAGATTGTCTGGGTAAAAAGAGATAAACATCGTGCGTTCTGTCATATCATATTGATTCAACAGATGAAGGACGGCGCGAAGTTCCTCTTCCGTATTATGTTCTTTCAACTCCAGCTGAAGTCCAACTTTACCCCCGCATAATTCAAGCACTTCTTCCAGCAGTGGAACACCGCATCCAGCGAACTCTGGGCTGAACTTCTTGCCTGCATCCACCTGCTGAAGCTCAGCAACCGTCTTCTCCCGGATACGTCCTGTGCCCGTTGTTGTTCGATCCAGCGAATCGTCGTGGATAACGACGGGAATGCCGTCTTTCGAATGATGTACATCGATTTCTAACGTATCGGCGCCCATTTGAATGGAACGGCGGAATGCCACCATCGTATTCTCGGGATGTACCGCTGCATAGCCACGGTGAGCGACAATTTCAACATCATTGAACAGTGCGTTGGAACTCATGATAATCCTCCTCATTATAGCGAACATGATAGCGAATGTGATGATAACTGCGTTATCATGTATCATAGGATCCGTATGTAAGTATGTGTGCATGCGGAATTGACTCCGATTATACTTGATACATGATGGAAGAACAATGGAGATTTTATAACGGTTACGTGTTGTTCTTGTAAATATATACGCAGCTGAAGGAGAAAAATGGACATGAATTGTGAGGAAAAGAGTTGGTCAATTTCTTTTTGGGGGACAGGAGACTCCATGGGGGTTCCACGAGTATATTGCGACTGTGAGGTGTGCAGAGAGGCGCGTGAGGAAGGACAGAACCGCCGTTATCGTTCCTCTGTTGTGATTGAACGAGCTGACGAACGGCTTCTCATCGACTGCGGGCCGGATTGGACAGGCCAGATGGAACGTGCAGGCTTGTTCTGGATAGATGATATCCTCATCACCCATGCGCATCAGGATCATATCGCAGGGCTCCCCGCATATGCGGATGCATGCCGCTGGCTGGATCGACAAGGGCATGTCATTGCTCCCGCAGAGGTGAATCAATTGATTCGAACGATGTATCCATGGCTTGAGCGGTTCATCCAATTCGAAGATATCGAGCAGACATGGCAGTGGCGGGACTGGTCCATTCAACCGATCCGGGTCAATCATGGCAAGAATGGCTATTCCTACGCGTATCGATTTGATCGGCTTCAAGCCGTCTCGGGAACGGAGGAACCGTATTCGGAAGCGAGGAGGCAGGAATTAGAAGGGAATGAAGACTCCGCGAATGCGGAATCAGCTGCGTTGAATAGTTGGTTATATGCTTCGGATGCAATTGGGCTAGGCGCTCAGGAACGTCAATTTTTCCGCGATCTCGATCTTCTTATATTGGGAACGAATTTTTATCACGAACAGGCAGCCTATGAGACCCGTTCTGTATACGACATGGTCGAGGCTGTGGAATTGCTTCAGGATATCTGCCCGAAGCGGACCATATTTACGCATATGTCCCACGACATTGATTTCCGTACAAGCTATGAGCTGCCTGCGAATGTGGCGTTGGCTCGGACAGGAATGCGAGTGGAAGGGTAACCGAGGTTACCCTTTTGTGCTAGAGAGGTCCGACGCTCATCTGCTGATCTTCAAATATACGCTTGGCTGTAAATGTGGCATTGAGGACGCGGGGGAATCCGGTATATGGAGCACAATGAATCATCGCTTCAATGATTTCGTTAGGGGTTAGACCGACATGAAGTGCTGCTCGAATATGGACACGTAACTGCGGCTCGCATCGGGAAGTCCTCCTTTAAGATAGATAATCCAATCGGATTGGAATGCACTGCATGAATGACATGCTACACAGTAGAGTGCACTCTATAGCAAGCCTTTTTTTCGGTGTTGGGTGGCGTGATATCATGTTCCATTATGAAAACCTATTTTACGATCCATCAAATTGCGGATAAGATAGGACTGTCCGTACATACGTTGCGCTACTACGAAAAGATTGAGTTGCTGACAGAAGTGCAGCGCGATGCAAATGGCTACCGGCAGTATACGGAAGCGGACATGGCGTGGATTCATTTCCTGCTCCGATTGCGTGCGACAGGCATGCCAATCAGGGAGATGCAGCAGTTTTCTCATTTGCGAAGCAGAGGGGATTCCACGATACGTGCACGACGTGCGTTATTGGAGGAACATCAAGAGCAGGTTATGGCACAAGTTAAGGAGTTGCATGAGCATCTACTGAAGATTGAATCCAAAATTGAGCACTATAAACGACTAGAGGAGAACCCAGTGGAGTAATACTGTGCGGTTGATTAAAAAAGCACCGCTTTCCCAGACGGTTTTGTCTGGTCGAAAGCGGTGCTTCGTTTAAGTGTGATTAGTTCGCGCTGTCACGATTCAGGATGAACTTCTCTATGACATGACGTACGCCTTCATCATTGTTGCTCTCTGTTACATAATCGGCAATCGTCTTAAGTGAATCAACGGCATTGCCCATCGCAACACCGAGCCCAGCCGTCTCGATCAGATCATGGTCATTCCATGAATCTCCGATACCGATCGTCTCTTCCAAGCTGCAGCCGAAGTGTTCCGCCAAATGGCGCAATGCGCTTCCCTTCGTGCCCTCATAATGAGTAACCTCTAAGAAATGAGGCTTCGACTTTGTAATATGAACCTCTGATCCCAGCAATTCCTTCAGTTCTTCTGCGACACGATCCAGTCGATCCGGTTCGTCGATCATGAGCATCTTCGTGGAAGGGGAAGCGAGCAGACGATCAAAGTCAGGTTCTATGAAATAAGGAATGCGGCTCAAGTTCGCGTAGTCAATCAGCTTTTGATTTTCTTCGCGAGCGTACAGCTTGTCATCAATGTACAACTGCAGATGGATATTGTGCTCGTCACAGTAGCGAAGCAGCTTAAGCGCAGCATCGCGCGGCACTGCACGCTCGTAGAGTACTTCACCGTCCATTACGTTCTTCACCAGAGAGCCTTGATACGTAATGAGAGGCACATTTAGACCTGTCTGCAAGGCAATGTTATGAGCAGAAGCATACATGCGTCCTGTTGCAAGTGTAACGGTAACGCCTTGTTGAACGGCGAGCTCCAATGCACGCTTCGTGCCGGGAGTTACCTGCTTGTCATCATTAATCAACGTGTCGTCTACATCAATTGCGATAAGTTTATACATGGGTTATGAGTTTCTCTCCTATCTATGCAGCACATATTCATGTACTGGTAATAGGGGCTCGTCACATTTTTATCCACGAACACCCGTATTTCTCTCTACTTCTATTGTACAGCATGTCCGCTCCATTTCAATTCAGCAACGATCATTCCAATAAAAATAAGCCCACATCCCGCTAGCGCCCATCCTCCCAGCGCTTCTCCGGCAAAGGTTACGCCCGTAATGGCGGCAAATACCGGTTCCATCGCAAATAAAATCGCAACGCGTGTCGCGGAGGTATATTTCTGACACCAAGTCTGCGCCCAGAAGGCAAACGCGGTCGAGAGCCCAATGGATATAGCAAGTGCGAACAGCACCTTCGGTTCCGATAAGGCTTGCCCGAGCAATCTCATTGTTAGCTGCGGTTCGAAGATGGCCGAACTAATACCAGATAGAATGCCGACAGTCATAAGCTGTACGGTAACAAGCGGCAGTGTATCGTGCTGCGATGCGAAACGGCCTGTCAGGGCGATATGCATGGCGAAGCCGACAGCGCAGAGCAGCACGAGTCCGTCTCCCTTATTCCACTCAGCCGTTCCACCGTTGAAGGCGAGCAAATACAGCCCGCAAAGAGCAAGCAGTGCGGAGATCCAAGTTGGGATCGTCAGCCGCTGCTTCGACAGCCATAAGGTAATGAAAGGAACCAGCACAACCGATAGACCCGTTAGAAATCCGGTGTTGGTTGTCGTTGTGTATAACAGTCCAATGGTCTGAAACGCATATGCGGAAAATAACCATAAGCCAAGTATCCCGCCGTGAAGAAGCAGTCGCTTGTTCAGGAAGATAGTCAAGGTTCGTCTTGTAAGAAGTAGAACGACTGAAAACAGCAGTCCAGCGCATGCAAAGCGAATTGCATTAAAGGCAAGAGGGGGCAAAGTATGGACAGCATGCTGAACAACAAGAAACGTACTGCCCCAAATCAATGCAACGAGCAAGAGACATACATCGGCCAACCATGTGCGTTTCATGATGAGTAAAATAGACTCCCTTCCCACTTTCAAATATTTTACTCTTATCATGTAAGAAAGAGCGCATGCTGTAAAGCACAGTTTTCGATGATCTATCCTTTACATCCTTCATTTTCCATGCTAAATTGGAGTAAGAATCCGAAATGTGGTCGAAATATTGGATGATTATTTCTAACCTATGGGAGTTGGAAACGATGAAGGTAGAGGAAACGAACAAAAGAGCAGAGAAGCTTGCTGAACAACTACAAGGAAATTTGATTGTATCGTGTCAGGCGTATCCAGGGGAAGCGTTGTATGGAAGCGATATGATGGTGCGCATGGCCTTAGCAGCCGTGAATGGCGGTGCTGCCGGAATTCGCAGCAATTCGCCGCAAGATGTTGCAGCGATTAAGGAAGCGATTCGCATTCCGGTTATCGGAATATGGAAGAAGGAATATCCGGGTTCTAACGTATATATAACTCCGACTCTTGCGGATGTTGAAGTGATGATTGCTGCCGGCGCTGACATGGTCGCGCTTGATGCCACGATGCAGCCGCGTCCATCGGGTGAAATGCTTGAATACATTGTAAACGTTATCAAAACAAAATATGACATCCCCTTGATGGCGGATATTTCAACTTATGAGGAAGGGATTCGCGCGGCGGAGTTGGGTTTTGATTTTATTTCTACGACATTATCAGGTTATACGCCCTATAGCGTGCAGCAGAAGGAGCCGGATATGGAGCTGATCAAGCGGCTGGCCGCAGCAGTGTCAACGCCGATCATCGCGGAAGGACGCATCCATACACCGGAGCAGGCGGAGGAAGCCTTGAGAAATGGCGCATTCTCCGTTGTAGTGGGCACGGCCATTACACGTCCGCATACGCTTACCAGTTCATTTGTTTCCAAGATAAAAGGGGGGCAAGTCCCCGTCCAAGCGGCGATGTCGGGCTCGGTCATTCCTGTGATTGCTCAGAACCAGGATGGGAATGAACCTGCCAGCATGGGAGAGGCGTTATCATGACAGACGCAGTGAACAGTCATGAATCTGTCGTTATCGCTATTGATATTGGTGGAACGAATATAAAGAGCGGCATTGTAGATAAACAGGGAAATGTACTTCATTCCCGTACCATTCCTACAGAGGCTATGCTTGGACGAGACGAACTGCTGAACAAGCTGAAGCAGCTTATTCATTATTATCGGAGTGAGGCGGCACAGAACCAGTGGGCAGTAGAAGGCATTGGTATAGGTTCCGCAGGCTATATTCATCGCGATGGGCATGTGGCTTATGCGACGGATAATTTGCCGGGTTGGAGCGGGACTCCTGTTCAAGAATTGCTTCATGAAGCGACGGGTGTGCCGGTTCGCGTCATTAACGATGTGCATGCAATCGCCCTCGGGGAGAGCTGGAAGGGCGCAGGCAGAGGCATGGATCAATTTGTCTGCGTCGCGCTCGGTACAGGAATTGGAGGTGCGATTATTGAAGAGGGTGCACTCTATGGCGGGGCTGATGGCCATGCGGGTGGATTCGGGCACTTCATCGTGCAGATGGATGGCGAGCCTTGTACTTGTGGATTGATCGGTTGTTGGGAGCAGTATGCTTCTGTAAATGCCTTGAAGCGGATGATGAGAGAGAAGATTACTTCTCTTGAAGGCAGTTCTTCTGCGGCATCAATATTGCCTCAATGTGAGGAGAAGCCAGAGGCTTGGTTCGCAGCGGCACGTAGTGGCAATCTGGCAGCAAATGAGGTCATTACCCAATATATTCGAAACATCGCAGTTGGGCTTGTGACGCTGCAGCATGTGCTCAATAGTCGTCGATTTGTATTAGGTGGAGCTGTTATCGGACAAGGGGCATGGCTGCTTGAGGCAATTAAGGAAGAGATGCGCAAGATGTGCATGCCTGCATATTGGGGAGATGGTGTGGAACTCCATGCTGCTGAAATGGGTGAGCATGCTGGGGTAGTCGGAGCTGCCAACTGTATTTGGACGGAGCTTCATTCGACCCAACCTTCCGACCATTTATCTGTAATCTAGTCTACTTATAATTTGCATAATAAATCGATCGTAATAAGCGGCAATAGCAGGACGTGAACTGTCTGTTTGCCGCTTTTTTATCGTGTTCTTTTCGATGAATCGAAGCAGTTCACGTCGGGGACTGTATGGTATAGTGCCGCTGTTTGAGCTATCTCTAAGTAAGAGCGCTTTCATTATTTTGTTATCAACATGTTGATTTTTTAATCGTTCCATTAGATGATAAGTCTAGTTCGAATTTCCTTGTGAATGGGTTGTGCATGATGACTTTGGTGTAAGCACCGACCACTGACGTCGTGGATGGCTGTTAATCGGATGGTGAATGAGGCATGTTGAATCTTGCCTAGTACGATCAATACATCGATTAAACCGATGAACTATGAGTGAGGGAAGTCCGAACACTAGGATTGTGTCAGTAGTTGTGAGCTGGCATGGAAATAAACAAATCCGGCACAAGATACGCTATAGAGTGCCGCATCATACGGATTGAAATACATAAAGAAGTTAGGGGGAATCATGAGATGGTCGCAGGTGAACATACCAATACACTGCTGCTGATTAGAAGTCTCTATCCGTCACTGACGAAGACGGAGAAAAAAATAGCAGACTATGTATTGAAAAATGCCGAATCGGTGCTATATGCGACAGTTACGGATTTAGCGGAGCGAGCAAGTGCGGGCGAGACTTCTGTTCTGCGTTTTTGTCGTAATCTGGGCTTTAAGAGCTACCAAGATTTCAAGCTATCCTTGGCTAAAGATCTGGTATCACCACTGAAACATGAAGATAGTGAGATTGATGAGAGTGATGACCTGGCTGTTGTGGCGAAGAAAATGACAATGGAGAATGTCGCGTCGCTTGAGCATACGCTGTCCTTGCTGAATATGGAGGAACTGAATAAGGCTGTCGAAGCCATCGTGAATGCGAAGCGCCTATTCTTCATGGGGGTAGGCTCGTCTGCTATGACAGCGATGGATGCACAGTATCGCTTTATGCGGCTTGGCTACACTGGGGAAGCGATAACAGATCCACACGTGATGGCGATGAATGCGGTACTTATGACCGAACAAGATGTCGTATTCGGCATATCAACATCAGGCAGTACGAAGGATTTGGTGGACACGATTCGATTGGCGAAGGAGAATGGCGTATTTTTCATTTGCTTGACGAGTCATGCGAAGTCCCCTATTACAAAATATGCAGACTCCATTCTGCTGATCAAATCCAAGGAGACACCTCTTGAGGGTGGGGCCTTTTCATCGAAAATTGCACAAATCCATGTCCTCGATATTCTGTCGACGGCTGTTGCCTTACAAGATAAGGAGAAGGCATACAAGGCAATTCAACAAACGGCCAAGTCCGTATTGGACAAGCTATACTAAGCTTATGAGCTTCAGTGCTTTATGACTATGATATGACATACCAGTAGTCTGAATGGGATCAGGCGACGCCCGGTATATTTCGCTTTACATAAAGAAGAGGCGTTCTCTCCAAAGAGAGAACGCCTCTATCTGCTTCACGGTCTATTCCTGCAGCATAAGTAGTCCGACAAAGTCATCCTTACTAATGTTGCCGAGGTAGTGCTTAATGTCCATATCTCCAATGGCTTCGAAGATGGCTTGTTCCTCATAGCGAACACCTTGGAGCCGTTCCTCAATATCGCTTACTTCGCCGATACCGAAGAAGTCTCCGTATATTTTCATCGATTGAATCACTCCGTCCGCTACATCCAATCGAACATCGACGATGCCGGCAGGGAATTTCTTCGTATGCTCCACATTGAACTTCGGAGAGTGACCATAGTTCCAATCCCAGTTCTGGTAGCGTTCCTCGGAGATGCGATGAATAACCTCCCAATCCTGCTCAGTCAACACATACTGCGGAACTTGATCCGCTTCGATACCGAAGATGTGGTGCAGAATCGAAGCCTTGAATTCTTCAATAGTCATTGGCTCCTTCAAGTATTCCGCTATATTGGCAACACGGGAGCGCACAGATTTCGTGCCCTTGGATTCGATTTTGATTTGGCGCACCTTCAGTGCAGATGCGACATGTTCCATTTCCGAATTGAACAGCAGCGTTCCATGGCTGAACATGCGGCCACGGGTAGCGAATTGGGCGTTTCCTGAAATTTTGCGCTCTCCAACTTGGATATCATTGCGTCCAGTCAGATCGGCATTCACACCGAGAGCGTGCAAGGTGTCGATAACAGGCTGGGTGAATTTGCGGAAGTTATGGAAGGACTCACCGTCATCCTTAGTAATGAAGCTGAAGTTCAGGTTGCCTATATCATGATATACAGCTCCACCGCCAGAGAGGCGACGTACAACATGAATGTTGTTGTCCTTCACGTACTCGGCATTGATTTCTTCGATTGTATTCTGATTTCTGCCTATAATGATCGATGGCTCGTTGATATAGAATAGAAGATAGCTGTCTTCCTCAAGCGGCAAATGCTTCAATACGAATTCCTCGATTGCAAGATTGATCCGCGGGTCTGTTATGCCTTGATTATCAATAAACTTCATAGCTCGTCCGTCTCCTTCATGTAGAAGCTGTTGGTGCATATAGTTCTATTGTATACGATTTGCAAGAGAATACAAAACAGATTTGATATTGATAATCGTTATCATAGATGGTATGATGTGAAGTAACAAAGACGGTTACAATGCAACCTATTGAGGAGGAACTTCAGGATGTCAATTGCTTCAATTATTCGGGAACGTAGAAGTATACATGAATTCAACGATAAGCCAGTTGATCGCAGCTTGGTGCTGCAGCTGTTGAATGACGCAGTATGGGCACCGAACCACGGACTGCGTGAGCCTTGGCGCTTCATATATGCGGAAGGAGAAGGAAAGGCGCGTATTATGAACGGACTTCTTACCATTCTAGATAAGACTAAGCTAAGAGATGCAACGCCAGAGCAACGACAGAAGTTCGAGGAGCATTTGATGCATGTCCCTGCTTATTTGCATGTGGTTATGCCTGAAGACCCTCGTCCGAATATTTGGCAAGAGGATTTGGAAGCGGTGAGCGCTCTGATTCAGAACTTCCAGCTGCTTGGATGGGAACATGGTCTTGGCATGCTGTGGCATACAGGCGACTATATCTACAACAAGCAATATCGTGAGATGGTTGGCGTACAACCAGGCGAGAAGCTTGTCGGGGTAATCCGCATCGGCTACTTTGACGATGCGCCGAAGGCTCGCCCGCGTACGAGTGCGGATCAGCTCTTCACTGTAATCGATCAATAAAGGAGGATGGCCAGTGCAACTGGCTCTGTCCTAACAATAAGGAGTGCCTCGCAGCGTGTGCTGATCGGGCACTCCTTATCTTTTGTATCACGGATAGTAATATACACGAAGTAAACGGTTACATGATCAAGGATGATCTAATGGATCCGCCTTGATAAAACGATGGTACAGCATTAATTCCAAGGAGTGCTTGATCACCCACGCAGCCAGCAGCACACAGACAAGCAAATGAGCGCATACGAGCGGAGACAGCAATAGGGTGCGTGTATCCGATACATATATTAAATAGGCCGCACAGCAAGCTACAGCAAGGACGAGAAAGAGTAGGCTGAACTGATTGGCCTGTATGGATACCGAACGAGCAAGCTCCTTGTCCTCGGCCTCATCCTTGGACATAAAATTGATAAAGTGCATAACGACTTGAACGACGACGGCAATTCCGAACACGTTCCGGGCAAGGGCCATCATTTCCGTGCTGTATAATCCAATGTCTCCCTTGAGTCGAAATAGAATTGCAGCGTAATAGATGGTGACAATGATGGCGGCGCCGAGAGTAGCCCATGATGTCTTGTGATGCACCGACATAATCATCCCTCCTCATCCATGACATATCACACCTGTTAAGATGTGTGGTGCAACAAGATTATACAGCAATTAACAGAAGTGTTACAGTGTGCGATTGACCAATGTTTTTTGGCATTTCGTAATAAAACGTTTGCAATTCTACTATAATTGTTTGCGAATCGTGCTGCAACGCCTGTAGTAAACGAAGGAGCTACACATATTTACAGGAAAATTCGTTTGACGAACATTGCTCAGTTACGCATAATGGACGAGTAGAAACGATTCCATATTGGAAAGCTCCGGTTCGTGGAGCTAGCAGTACATATATATTTTCAACCTTTGGACAAATCCAATTGACATCTTTGGGAGGAAGACAGCAATGGGCATAATTGAACGATTCGGGCATGGTGGGGATGTGTGGACGGCTGCGGACGCGTTCGGCGTCGATCGTAAAGCACTGCTGGACTTCAGCGCGAATATTAATCCGCTTGGACCGCCTTCGGCTGTTATAGATCGTCTGAGACGCGAGATGATGCCGTCAATCGTTCATTATCCGGATCCTGGACATCGGCAGATGAAGAAGCTCTTAGCTGCGAAGTTAGGGGTCGACGAGGCACTGATTAGCATTGGCAACGGGGCTGCAGAATGCATGGCGCTGTTGTTGCTGGCGATTCGGCCTAAACGGGTTGGCGTTATTGCCCCTTGTTTCTCTGAATATGAGACGCTGTCGCGCAAGTTCGGAGCAGAAGTGATGCATAGGGTTGGCAGTGAGGATAACGACTTCCGTGCTACCGAGCCTCAGCTGACAGAGCTTATTGAGCAGGCGGATGTCGTATTTATCGGCCACCCGAACAACCCGAATGGTGCATTATATGATCGTATGCTGCTAGGAAGACTTGCAGCCTTAGCAGAAGCTGCTTCTACGATTCTCATAATCGATGAAGCTTTTATTGACTTTGCGAATGAAGAGGAGCATTCCTTGATTCCATTCGTTCATCGATGCCCGAATCTTATTGTACTTCGTTCACTTACGAAGTTCTATGCGATTCCTGGATTACGTCTCGGGTACGCAATCGCCCAGCCGCAGCATATTGCGGCGATGTCGGCTATGCAGGTGGCATGGAGTGTCAATGGCTTGGCACTAGCGGCAGGGGAGGCCCTCCTGACGGACGAGCAATCGGATCAATACGCGGCTTCAACACGAGCTCTCATCGATGAAGAACGGGCTGCTCTACGTAAGCAGCTGCATAGGTTAGGCATTCGAACATGGCCAAGTGTAGCGAATTTCCTATTATGCAGAGCTCCAGAAGGGTGGACGGCGAAGTCGCTTCAGGCCGAATTATGCCGATCCGGCATTCTCATTCGCAATTGCGATATGTATGCTGGACTGACGGAGAGAGACTTCCGATTGGCAGTCAAGGATCGCGCTGCGAATGCAATTGTAGCGTCAGCCCTTGAAGCTGTGTTACAGTAGACAAACACAGAATGAAGGAGAAGTGGGATGCAGCCATATCGAGAGAGCAACTGTACCTATACATCTAGACATATTGCAGGAGTACATATTCGTTGGGAGGATGCTCTCATCGCTGTTGAACTTCCACAGATAGCGCCGATATGGAGCAGTGCTGTATTTCATGGAGGGCAATGGGCGGGCAATCGCATCTTGAATCAGATGGTTCATTATCAGTTCAATTATGCAGATCCGATAGAGTACCTTCGTCTGACGTGTGTAGAGAAGGGGTACGCTCCGGAACAGACCGTTGGGCTTATGACCGCTGCTAAAGTGAGCCATGCATCTGTTGCTGAGCAGGATGCGGATGAATGTTCGCTTCTGTGCGTAACGACTGCCGGAACGTCTAATGCGGCTCGTGCTGGGATGCCGCGACGCGTATTCTCAGCATATGAACCATTGAAGCCGGGGACGATTAATTCCATTCTTATTATGGATGGCAAATTGTCTGATGCCGCGGTATGGAATGTGTTCATGACGGCAACGGAGGCCAAATGTGCGGCTCTGTCTGATCTGGGCATCTTAGATTCAGAGACGGGGCGCATTGCCACAGGAACGACGACAGATGCAATTGCATTTGCCGTGATAGACAGTGGACGATATGAACCTGTGCATTGCTATGCAGGGACAGCGACCACATTGGGTCATGCGGTCGGACAACTCGTGTATTCTACCGTATATGAGTCCGTCAAGACTCAGCATGAAGCATGACCGCTAACAGAGAAGAACAACCTACTAGGGTGGTAGACATATGACAGCAGCGCTCATCATAATAGCAGCATACATATGGGATCGGATTGTAGGCGATCCTCGGGCTATCCCGCATCCAGTCGTTGGGATTGGCAAAGGAATAAGCAGAGTAGAACGTGTTATACGCAGGATAAGTCCTTCCGAGCAGGCGCTCAAGCCGCTAGGCATCCTGCTGCCGATTATCGTGGTAGGAGGGGCGTATGCGTCGACTTGGCTTATATTAACAGGACTATATCATGTTCATGAATATGTAGGATGGATTGCCGAGGCATTGCTCATTGGAACGACAATTGCGGCAAAAGGACTGAAGGATGCAGGGATGGCTGTGTATCGGAGGCTGAAGGAGCAGGACTTAGAGGGTGCAAGGCGAGAAGTCGGCATGATTGTCGGCCGCGATACAGAGCAATTGGATGAACCGGAAGTCGTGCGCGCTACCGTCGAGACGGTAGCGGAGAACATAGTTGATGCGGTCATTTCGCCGCTATTCTTCGCACTTATCGGAGGCGCTCCGCTGGCTATGGCATATCGTGCGGTGAATACGCTCGATTCTATGGTCGGCTATAAAAATGAGAAATATCAGAATTTGGGCTGGGCATCTGCCCGCCTCGACGATATCGCCAACTGGATACCAGCACGGATCACTGCTGTGCTCATCACGCTGAGCGCTTGGATTCATCGGTATGATGCACGCAGGGCTTGGTCAATGGCGCTTCGAGATGCAAGCAAGCATCCAAGCCCGAATAGCGGGTGGGCCGAGGCAGCAGCAGCAGGTGCGCTTGGCATCAGGCTTGGTGGTTATAATGTGTATAAAGGAATACGTTCGTTCCGCGCTTATATGGGGGATATGAAGCAGCCTCTGCAAGCAGAGCATGTGCCTGCGGTATGCAGGTTGCTCGTAAGCAGCTCGACAGTCTTTGTTATTCTGGCAGGCCTGCTCCTATATGTGCGAGGAGGATGGCTTCTGTAGACGAATGGCGGATGAAGGAGTACAAATGGGATGACACGGACAACTAAATGGAATGCTCCCGCTATTCATCGGAACCGGCGTCGTTCAGGAGCATCGAAAAACAACAGGAAACGATTATTAATGACAAGACATATGTTACGAAAAAAGAGTCAAGCAAGCGGCAAAATTGTGCGTTTCGCACTTGTTCGTCATGGCTTGACGCAAGAGAATACGGAACGGCGATATATTAGCTATTCGGATGTGCCGCTATTGCCGGATTCAACAGAAGAGCTCCGAGCGCTTCGCCGAACATTGGCGCATCCATCGCCGCTGCTATACACGAGCGATATGCGCCGCTGTCGCGACACGCTCGCCTATTTGCGTCCGCGTGACAGCATCCAAGCTGTGGAGGACACAAGGCTGCGAGAATATGACTTCGGTATGTGGGAAGGGTTAACCTACAATGACTTGAAGGAAGATCCACAGTATCGAAGATGGCTTGACGATTCATCAGCCATCCAGCCGCCGCGCGGGGAACCGTGGCAGACCTTCTGTACGCGAACGGCGCATGTATGGTGGGAAGTGCTGCGCAATGCGCGTGATTCCTTCATCAGCAGCGGTAATCACATGGAACGGCAAGAGAGCGCTATCCGTCGTCGACCGTACCATTCTTCGCCGCTGCCACGTGGACGTGTGCTGCGCAGCAAGACAAGCCGGATGCAGAGACAGTCATATGGAAGCGGGCCTACTCCGCGGCCGGATGTTGTCATCGTCACACACGGTGGCGTCGTTCGTCGCTTATACACGCTGGCTTTCCCAAGGAAGTCATTCTGGGAAGCCGCTGCGCCAATCGGTGGCGGTGTTATGATTACGGCGAAGCGATGTGCCCGCAAATGGAAGTTCTTGCGAGCAGAACGGCTTCCCAGCAGATGATGACGTTTGTGTGTCAAAGCAGGTTCATTGGATACGCGCAATGATGTAATCTATTGCAACGCAGGGGCTTTTCCCCTATAATCAATTATCGAGTTTAGCACTTGGATGACGAAATGTATTCCATATTGAATAATCGTGATACTTCAGGTCCTTGGGTATGTATGCGGTACGGATCCATACGCGTTGTTCGGTAAGAGACACCGTTGTATTGTATGGCCGATGCATATTCGAGGTTAATAGGGAAGCCGGTGTAAACCCGGCGCGGTCCCGCCACTGTGAATGGAGTGTTGCGCTCATGATGCCACTGTCGGATTCATTAGTGTGTGCTGTATGTACCGCTATGGATGGGAAGGCGAGCTGCAACGTATTCTCCTAAGTCAGGAAACCTGCCTGAAGATGGACGAGCTGTATCCTTCGCGGAGAGGATCACGTCATTGGCGTAATGCATCAGGCAACATGGCAGCGCAGCTGCTTGCTTCCTGCTTCTAGGTGTCTGTTGAATATTGCGATAGATGACTTTGTGTTCCCCCGGATCGAAGGATCGGGGGTTTTTGCTGTATTTGGAAATGATTTCACATCCCATCAAGCACTTCGTTTGTACAAGGTAAACTGCAGTTCAATGCAATTGCACAGCACGAATGTATATCACAAATTCAGTCACAGTAGGATTTACAGCTCAGGTATATGCAAGTGCTCATTGACAACTGATACCGAATGGGGATGTACATACATTCTTACGGCAAGTGCAGCTTGCAGTGCATTATCGTTCGCATGGCGAAGGATGGAACCGCTTTACACCTGCACGGGTAGTACATGGTTAGAGACTAGGAAGAATGACGCGAGGGAGAGATTCTGACATGAACAAATGGCTGAACAAATCGGTAGCGGCGCTATTGGCGCTTATGCTTACAGTAGGACTGGCGGCTTGCGGCAATAAAGATGCGGCTAAGCCTGCTGAGAATAATACTGCACAGCAAGAGTCCAATGGCAATGGGGCTACAGAACAACCGAAGCAGGATGATCTAAAAACGACGTATCCACTGACTGTTAAGGATGCGACTGGTGAGGAGTTCACATTCGACAAAGCGCCAGAACGTATTATATCCGTGTCCCCAGCTGAGACAGAGTCCTTGTTCGCGCTTGGATTGGATGCACAAATCGTTGGGGTGTCTGATTTTGACGACTATCCAGAGGCAGCGAAGTCCAAAGAGAAAATGGGCGGCATTACGAAGCCGAATGAAGAGGCAATCATTAAAGCTAAGCCGGACATCGTATTCACAGGTATCTCCATGAAGGAGCCCGTCGTGAAGAAGTTCCGTGAACTGGGCATTAAAATATTCAAGGTTGAGCCAAAAACGTACGATGATGTGATTAAGAACATTGAATTGTATGGTCAAATTACGGATCAGCAAGCTAAGGCGAAGACGATTGTTGACAACATGAAACAAGTGCGTGAAGATGTGAAGTCGGCCGTTCAAAGTGCGGAGAAGAAAAAGGTGTATATTGAATTCTCCCCAGGCTGGACAGTAGGCAGCGGCGAGTTCATGAACGAACTGATTGAAGTGGCAGGCGGCACGAACGTTGCGGCTGATTCAGCTGGCTGGATTCAAATTAACGAAGAGAATATTATTAAATCCAATCCGGATGTAATCATGTTCACGCAAGGTGTAGTGGACAAAGAGACGAACAAATCCTTGGAAGAAATTATTCGTGGACGCAGCGGTTGGAACAACATTAATGCAATTAAGAACAATCAAGTAATCGGTGTGGATCAGAACCTGATCAGCCGTCCGGGACCTCGTGTAGCTGAAGGATTGAAGGCAGTTGCGAAGGCGATTCATCCGGACTTGGTAAAATAATCATCGTGGAGAAATCGATGAATAAAATGGGTTGGTATGGAGGAGCGGGTATTGCGCTTCTCCTTTTGTCCGTTGTAGGATGCCTCGCTGTAGGCTCTGTACAAATGCCAATGGGGGAAATTGCTCAAATTCTGCTTCATCATATTCCAGGGCTGGATCAGTTCATACCGGTGACATGGGATGACGCTTCCGCGCAAATTATGATGAAGGTACGCTTCCCACGAGTTCTATTGGCAATGCTCGTAGGGGCGGCGCTTGGGGTCGCAGGTACTGCATTTCAAGGAGTGCTGCGCAACCCGTTGGCAGATCCGTATACATTAGGGGTATCTTCAGGGGCTTCTGTTGGAGCCGCATTCCTTATTTACTTCGGTTTGCAGTATTCGCTGTTCGGCGAATGGACGATTCCTGTCGTTGCATTCGCTACAGGGGTAGCGACCCTAATGTTCGTCATTAAGCTGGCCAGTGAGCAGGGGAAGATTCCAATCGAGACACTGATTTTATCTGGAGTCGTGATGCAAGCCTTTCTCGGCTCCATCGTCTCCTTTCTTGTAGCCATGACAAATCAGACGATCAATGAGATTTTGTTTTGGGTGATGGGCAGTTTGGCGATGCGAGGTTGGTCTTATACAGTGGTGCTCGCTCCTTATTTGGCAATTGGCATTGTTATTCTTATTGCATATGCAAGACCGCTTAATTTGCTTGCATTAGGTGAGCGGCAGGCCTCGCATCTCGGACTTCATGTAGAGCGGACGAAATGGGTAGTGCTGCTGACGGCAACGATGATTACGGCAGCTGCCGTATCTGTCTCCGGCGTCATCGGCTTTGTCGGATTAGTCGTTCCGCATCTGCTGCGCTTAATTGTAGGCCCCGATTATCGATATTTGATACCGCTCTCAGCAATTGGGGGAGCGATATATGTGATGTGGGCAGATACGATTGCCCGTACGGCATTCGCACCGACAGAAATCCCACTTGGGGTTGTAACCGCGTTTCTAGGTGCGCCATTCTTCGCCTACTTGCTTATGCGAAATAAGCGAGCGAAACGGGGGAAATGGTCATGACACAGCGAAGAGAACATCTACCGAAAGCATATCTGGATCATGCAGAGAGCAGCAATCATGCCTTTCACATGGAGAAGGGCAGCATCATTGAGGTTCAAGGACTGAGCAAGCATTATGGGGAGAAGCATGTACTGCAAGATGTGGATTTCGCTGTGAAGTCTGGAGAGTGGGTTGGCATCATTGGTCCGAACGGTAGTGGCAAGTCCACGCTTCTGTCTTTGTTGTCAGGAGTTGATCGACCTACTTCTGGCTCTATACAGCTTGCTGGTCAAATGCTGGGTACCTATAAGCGCAGAGCACTGTCTCAGATGATGGCAGTGCTGCAGCAGGAAGCGCTTCCACCACTTGGATTTACGGTGCGCGAAGTGGTTGAGATGGGACGTTTCCCATTTCAATCCTGGCTTGGATCAGAATCTGAGGATAGTGGAGAGATTGTAGACCGGATTATGGAGAAGCTGCAACTGACGGAGCTGGCTGACCATCCACTTGATCGGATTAGCGGCGGGCAGCGCCAACGGACGGCATTGGCTAAGCTAATGGTGCAATCCCCTTCTGTTGTACTGCTGGATGAGCCGACGACGTATTTGGACATTCATTATCAGGTGCAATTTATGGATATTGTTCGGGAGTGGCAGCAGGATTGCGGGTTGACGGTCGTATCCGTGCTCCATGATTTGAATTTGGCTTCTTTATATTGCGATAGGCTTGTTGTCATTCATGGCGGCGGCATTGCTGCTCAAGGCACACCTGAGCAGATCATGACTACGGAGCTGCTGTCGCGTATTTTTGCCACAGAGACGACAGTTGTGCCGCATCCCGATACGGGCCGCCCTCAGATTCTTATTCGACCGAAGCTAGGGTTATAGACGGCCCTGGACAGCATAAATTGCTGTCATTTTGCAATAACGCAATTTATAGCATTCCGCTTGAAAATCGATAACGATGAATATAGTGAATGTTGCATGGAACAAGAGTGGATATGAGTCATAGTCAGAAAGAACCACAATCTGTGCACGGATCTAAGATCACAACTAAGAACTGAAAACAATCATTTGCACATTTAAGAACAGAACTAAGAAATGAATACAACTATGTGCACATCTATGAACACAAGTTTGTGCACATGAAAATCAATTTGACAACGGAGATGAGCAGCATGAATGAACGATTAAATCAACTGATCGCACAAATTAAGCTCTTGGATGAGCAGGCAATCCAATCTGCCATCGAGCATCAAAATCAATTGACGAAGCCGCCGGGAAGCTTGGGAGTACTCGAGCAGGTTGCGATTCAAGTTGCAGGTATTACAGGAGAGGTTAAACCGCAATTTGAGAAGAAGGCCGTTATTGTCATGGCTGGCGATCATGGAGTATGTGAGGAAGGCGTTAGCGCATTCCCATCCGAAGTGACGCCGCAGATGGTGTATAATTTCCTCCGTGGCGGAGCTGCGGTCAATGTTTTGTCGCGCGAAGCTGGTGCAGACGTGGTATGTGTCGACATCGGTGTCAATGCGGACTTGGATGATCTGAAGCTTGTATCGCGCAAGGTGCGCAAAGGTACGGCGAATATGGCGAAGGGGCCTGCTATGTCGCGAGAGGAAGCAATCTCTGCGGTTCTAGTAGGTGTTGATATTGTGGAGCAGTACGTTCGCGAAGGATATCGCCTGTTCTCGACAGGGGAGATGGGCATTGGAAATACAACGGCGAGCGCTGCGATGCTGTGTGCATTTACTGGGATGGAGCCTGAAGAGGCAGTAGGCCATGGGACAGGCATCGGCGACGCGCAGTGGAAGCATAAATGCAATGTGGTACGGCAAGCGCTTGAAATCAATGCACCGAATCGTGAGGATGCATTGGATGTATTGGCGAAGGTAGGAGGGCTGGAAATTGCCGGTCTTACGGGTGTTATTCTAGCAGCGGCGGCGAATCAGGTTCCGGTTGTGATAGACGGGTTTATCTCCAGTGCGGCTGCTCTGGCTGCTGTACGATTAGCTCCGGCGGTACAGCCTTATCTTATTGGCTCGCACTTGTCAGAGGAGCGGGGGCATACAGCGCTATTGTCTGAGCTCAAGCTAAATCCATGCTTGCATGTGCAGATGCGTCTTGGCGAAGGGACTGGCGGTGTGCTGATGTTCCAGCTCATTGATGCTGCAGTGCGAATTATGCGAGAGATGGCAACATTCGCAGAGGCGGGTGTAACTAACAAGGAGTAATCGTGAATTGGCATGTCGGGATTATGGTTCCAAATGAACAAGAAACGTAAACAAGCATGACGATTGCATGTATGTATGTTGTCACACGAGTGTGATCAACTTAGGTATGATGTTAACACAAGGATAATCAATGCAAGTATCTTGAAGCAAGGATGAGTGAGCATGGGGAAAATTGTACTCGTAACAGGCGGAGCGAGAAGCGGGAAGAGTACGTTCGCTGAGCGACTATTTATGAAGTTGTCCCCGCAGGGCGGTACCTATGTTGCGACCGCTGAGGCTCATGACGAGGAGATGAAGGAGCGCATCCGGCTGCATCAGGCGAGTCGTGAGGCATCTGGATACGCGTGGAGCACAGTGAACCAGTCGCTGGAACTCCCGAGTTGGCTGAGTGAAGAAGAACAGCCGACAGTGCTCGTTGATTGCTTAACAATCTGGCTGTCCAATGAGCTTCTGCGTGCAGAGCAGGAGGATGAGGGACGGATGGAGGCACAGTTGGAGTGCCGTATTCGCGATATCTTGGATGCACTTCAATGTATTCAGCAGCGCGATGGTGTCGTCGTCATGGTAACGAATGAGGTTGGCAGCGGCGTTGTACCAGCCTACAAGCTTGGACGAGTATTCCGTGATGCAGCGGGCCGGCTAAATCAGCGAATAGCTGCACTTGCAGACGAAGTGTATTTGGTTACGGCTGGGATTCCGATAGAGCTCAAGAGCAGGATGGTTGAGCTATGAAGCAATATGTACATGCGTGTATTGCTGCCATGCAGTTCCTGACCCGCATTCCAATCCCGAAGGAAGTACCATTCACGAATGAGGTGCTGAAGCGCAGCACCTTGTTCTTTCCTGTCGCGGGCGGGGTAATTGGATTGATTGTGTGGGGAGCAGGAGCTGGGTTGACATTGCTGCTTCCGACAGGGCCGGCAGCGGCAGTAACGTTGGCGCTTATGCTTATGCTTACAGGTGGACTGCATATGGACGGACTGATGGATACAGCGGACGGCATATTCAGCAGTCGATCCCGTGAGCGTATGCTGGAGATTATGAAGGACAGCCGTGTTGGGGCGATGGGGGTTATTGCATGCGTCCTGATGCTGCTGCTGAAATGGTCGTTGCTTACCGCCTTATTTGACGCGAATGCCTGGAATGTCTGGATCGTCATTCCGTTCATCTGGTCCCGTGCTGCTATGGTATGGGCGATGACCAATGAACCGTATGCACGGGCCGAGTCTGGGTTGGGCAGTTATTTTCAAGGGCTCAACCGGAATCATGTGGCTGCAGCATATGGCTGTGCTTGGCTGCTGACCGCAGTGGCTGTTGGAGCTATGGCGCTTCCGATTCGAATCAGCTATCTGATGACGATGCCAGCGGGGATTATCTCGGGTTGGCCTTGGTGGCTGCTCATTGCTTCGCTGCTGTTAGGAGTTGCAGCGGCATGGGCGGTATCTCGATACTTGTCTAAGAAGCTCGGTGGCCTGACAGGTGATACTTACGGCGCGTTGAATGAGTGTACAGAAATGGTGTTCATGCTGCTGCTGGTGCTCTTGTGTGGAATGAAAGGGTGAACGTGAGATGGATGAACAGTTAAATAACAACGTTCCTGCTCAAGGAGATAAGGTGTCCTTGACAGTGCTTGGCTCTGTTTCGGCTCAAGAAGAAGCCGGACAGAAGGAAATCGGGAAGGTAGAGCATGAACGAAGCAAGCCCGGGCGCGGACGGACGATCATGCTGCAGGGCACGGCTTCTGATGTGGGCAAAAGTGTTGTGACCACGGCGCTGTGCCGCATTTTGAAGCAGGATGGATATAAGGTGGCGCCGTTCAAGTCGCAAAATATGGCGTTGAACTCTTACGTTACGCCTGACGGCAAGGAGATCGGGCGTGCACAAGGTGTGCAAGCCGAAGCATGTGGGGTTATGGCAACGACGGATATGAATCCAGTGCTGCTGAAGCCCATGCAGGAGATGAGCTCCCAAGTCGTCGTTCACGGCAAGCCATATCAAAATTTGAGCGCTCGCGATTATCGCTCTAGCTTCCTACCCGAGGCGAAGCGCATCGTCGTTGACGCGGTCAATAGGCTTCGCGATGAGTATGATATTGTCGTCATGGAGGGGGCAGGAAGCCCAGCGGAAATTAATCTCAAGCATAATGATATTGTGAACATGAACATGGCTACCTGGGCAGATGCTCCAGTTATCCTCGTCGCGGATATTGACCGCGGCGGTGTATTCGCGTTCATCGTCGGGACATTGGAGCTGCTGGAGCCGCATGAACGAGAACGGGTACACGGCATCATCATTAATAAATTCCGCGGTGATGTGTCGCTTCTGCAGCCGGGAATCGAATGGCTAGAGGAACGGACAGGCATCCCGGTACTTGGTGTGCTTCCTTACGCCAATGATCTCGATATTGAGGCAGAGGACTCTGTTGCTCTCGAACAGTGGAAAGGCAAGGCAGAACCGGAAAATGATCTGGATATTGCCATAATGGCGTTGCCCCATATCTCAAACTTTACCGATATTGATCCAATAATAGCTGAGCCTGATGTTCGCGTTCGATATGTGAGAAAGCCGGAGGAGCTGGGCAATCCCGATGCAATCGTCATTCCGGGTACCAAAAGTACAATGGCTGATCTAGAGTGGCTGCGCAGCACGGGATTGGCGGAAGCTGTTCAGCACTACGCAGCACAACATCTAGGGGCAGTCGCAGGTATCTGCGGCGGTTATCAGATGCTTGGCCAGCATTTATCTGATCCAGCAGGAGCTGAGGCGGAGGCAGGAGCGACCATGGAGGGATTAGGCTTACTCCCACTGGCTACGGAATTTGCCGCCGAGAAGCGAACTGAGCGGGTATCGGGTGTCGTGAGCGCATCGCAGCTCGTTGGAACACCCATGCACCAAGTTCCCGTTGAAGGGTATGAGATTCATATGGGGCGTTCTACGATCACGACACATACCGGCACCGGCATTGAAGCTGAGCCCCTATTCAGGCTTGATGGCGATGGGGGAACAGATGGCTGTGTAACGGAATCAGGACGTCTATTTGGAACGTATATGCACGGTGTTTTTCATAATGATGCCTTTCGCAGGGGCTGGTTGAACGGGCTGCGTCTCAAGCAAGGGCTCAACCCTATCCCGACGATACTGAATTATAATGCGAAGCGTGAGGATGCATTTGATCGGCTAGCTGACTTGGTGCGGAGCAACTTGCAGATGGATGTGCTGTATCGCATTCTTCAAGTAGATAATCCAGAGGATAGTGTATAGCTGAGGGATTCGAAGGAGCAATCGGACACAGCAGCAGGAGAAGGATGGGAAAGCACGAATTTGAAATGATTTCCCTATCGCCTTCTGCTCTTGCCTCGACGTACTAAAGACATTACAATCAAGGGAGTTCGGGACATGGTTACCGAGGTCCTTCTTTTTTTGCATAAGGCTACGATGGCTGTTGATTTGTTCATACAATGATTCGAGACATTGTACGGAGCAATTCATGGGAAGGGCGTTTCGAAGCTTCCTTGATAGGGTACTGAATTTATTACGATGCGCTTTATAAGTACTGTACAGGTGCTGCATTGCTTTGATGCACTGCTGATGGACATCGGAAGCATGGTCCATTGCTGCTGTACAACTGCTTAGCAGGCGAGAGAGGATTTGCGTGTATGCTTACGATACTGATTGCCATTTTCACGATCCAAATCGTATATGTCTCCTTTTTTACGCTGCGGATGATTCTGACGTTGAAGGGGCAGCGCTACTTGGCTGCAACGATCAGTACGGTAGAAATTATTATTTACGTGCTCGGCTTGAATATGGTGCTGAAGTACTTGAACGAGCCAATTAGTCTGATTGTGTATGCCGCTGGTTATGGAATTGGTGTCCTCGTTGGGTCATGGATCGAGGATAAAATTGCGCTTGGTTATGTCGTACTGAAAGTAATTGTCAACAACCCGCACAGTGAGCTTCCGAATCATTTGCGCGATCACGGCTATGGAGTAACGACATGGATCGGCAGCGGCCGAGACGGCGAACGCTTAATGCTCGAAGTGCTGTCACGGCGCAAAAATCGGAATAAGCTCCAGGCTTCAATCCTCGATATGGAGCCAAAGGCTTTTATTATTACATCTGAACCATCACAGCTGCATGGCGGCTTCTGGACAAAGGTGACACGGCGTTAAGGCGCAGTGAGCCTTTGTCTTTTTTTGGGTACGTATTAACAGTGCTGTTTATTGGCTATATTGGGTATATCGCTTAACACTAATGAAGATAATAAAACCGTCCTTTTTGCGAGGGCGGTTTTTTTGTTGTTTTTACTTATGTGGCAGTGGTTAATATATACTTATAAGTCTAACTTATATATAGATTTTTCATAGGTCTACATAACAGGAAAATGCATGAAAGTTTACATGAAAAAATATATATGTAATAATAAACATAATTGTTTTCATCGTTTTCATAGCTATGAAATATATTATCTAATCTTATAAAAGAGGTGAGCGATGCATGATTCAATTCCAGCATGTGAATAAGGTGTATGAGGATGGCTTTCAGGCGTTGAAGGACATCAATCTTGAGTTCAAGAAGGGAGAGCTAACCGTTCTTATTGGACCGAGCGGCTGCGGAAAGTCGACCACAATGAAGATGATTAATCGTCTCATGACTCCTTCCAGCGGCACCATTCTCATTGACGGCAAAGACGTGTCGTCGCAGAACCCCGTAGAACTCCGCCGCAATATTGGCTATGTTATTCAAAATATTGGTTTATTCCCCCATATGACAATTGGGAACAACATTGCAGTTGTCCCACGGTTGAATAAGTGGGAGAAAGAGAAGATCGACCCTAGAGTCGACGAACTGATGCGTCTTGTTAATCTAGATCCGGAAATTTACCGCAACCGGTATCCTTCTGAGTTGAGCGGCGGCCAGCAGCAGCGTATAGGTGTGGCTCGCGCTTTTGCAGCAGATCCGGATGTTATCCTGATGGATGAACCGTTCAGTGCGCTTGACCCGATCAGTCGTGAGCAATTGCAGGATGAATTGATTCGGTTGCAGCAGGATTTCAACAAGACCATTATTTTCGTTACACATGATATGGATGAAGCGATCAAAATCGCGGATACCATCGTACTCATGAAAGATGGAGTGGTCGTGCAAACAGGCTCTCCGGAAGCGATTCTCCGGCATCCGGCGAATGATTTCGTTCGTACCTTCATTGGACAGAAGCGTCTGGAGAGCGAGTCCCCAATTGAGATTCCTACTGTAGATGAGGTAATGGTGACAACACCAGCGACGGCATTCCCGAACCGCGGTCTTGCTGAAGCGATTAAAATGATGGAGCATCGCAAGGTAGACTCCTTGTTCATCGTAGATCGTGCCAAAAAGCTTCAAGGCATCGTGTCGATCTACAACGTACTCGATCAATACGGCGAGGAAGGCAAGACGGTCAAGGATGTCATGAAACCAATTGGCTATTCGGTACCAGCGGGAACGCCGCTGCCAGATGCCTTGAACATCATGAATGATCATCGCTTGACGAATTTAGCGGTGATCGACAATGCGGGAACCCTTGTAGGACTCATTACGCGGGGGAGCGTCGTCAAGCACTTGTCCGAGGTATATCCAGCTGTCGTCGATAAGCTGGCCAAAGCATATGCGGAGGAGGCGTAACGGATGATGAATGAATGGTGGGCATTCTTTCAGGAGCGCGGTGCCGACATCGTTACGGCACTCCGTGAACATTTGACGATTACAGCAGCCTCCGTGCTGCTTGGCTGCTTGGTTGCAATTCCATTAGGAATCCTGCTCGTCTACAATCGCGTGAAGTGGGTGAACAGCATCGTGTTCTTCGGCGCGAACTTGTTGCAGACGATTCCGAGCTTGGCCTTGCTTGCTATTCTGATCCCTCTGATGGGGATTGGGATGAAGCCTGCGATTATCGCCTTGTTCTTGTACTCCATTATGCCGATTCTGCGCAATACGTACGATGGCTTCGAGTCGGTCGACCGCGGTGTGCTGGAATCTGCTCGAGGTATGGGGTACGACACAATGCAGCGCATTCTTCGCATACAGCTCCCTCTGGCACTTCCTTATATCATGTCGGGGATACGAATTACGACCGTATATATTATCAGTTGGGCCACGCTTGCAGCACTGATCGGTGCAGGTGGTCTTGGACAGCTTATCGTATCCGGTCTTGGCGTGAATAAGCCGGAATTGATCGTTGCAGGAGCTGTTGGGGCCATTGTACTGGCATTCGTCATTGACGCATTGCTGGGATGGCTTGAACGAGCACTGACACGCCGTTTCGGACGGACGAGCAGCATGGCCGCATAAATTGCCGTACGTGAACGGGGTGGACAGTCGGATAAATGTACTAGGGAAATTGGTTTAATTGTTTGTCTGCTGCTAATCGCGGTCAGACAGATGAGAGTTACCGATAGTTTAGAGTTAGCTGTAAATGGTAGACTGACGACCTTCCGGGAGATGGTTGTCAAATTTTCATGGACAGCTGTGCTAACGTCTGAATAAGGGAGGACACGCATATGAAAATGCGACACAAATGGGCTGCTGGCGGTACTGCACTTATGCTGGTGATGACATTATTGTTGTCCGCGTGCGGAGCCGATAACCGGATAGTTATCGGCACCCAGACATTTTCAGAAACAAAGATTATTGCAGAAATGTATAAGGCGCTTATTGAGGATCGTACAAATATTAAAGTTAAAGTGCTGCCGGATCTGGCGGCGAGTCCCGTTGTCATTAATGCGATGAAGAAGAACGAGGTGCAGATGGCGACCTTGTATTCGGGAGAGATTTTCAACAACCACTTCCCTGTAAAGGAAACGAAAGATCGCGGGGAAGTGTTGAAGCAGGCCCAAGAGGGCTTCGATAAATATTTTGACTTCAAGTGGTATGAACCGCTTGGCTTTGAAAATACGTATGCCTTCACGATTCAGAAGAAGCTCGCGGATGAGAAGGGGTATAAGGCAATTTCGGATGTAGCGAAGGATGCTGACAAGCTGCGGCTTGGTGTCGATACGACATGGCTGGAACGCGATGCGGATGGATACAAGGGATTTCAACGAACCTACGGCTTCGCCTTCGGCAAGGAGTTCCCGATGGAAATGAGCCTTGTGTATGAGGCGGTGGCGAACAATCAGGTGGATATCGTGCTTGCGTATTCGACAGATTCGCGTTTGAAAGCATACAATCTAACCACGATTCAGGATGACAAACAGTTCTTCCCGCCTTATGATGCATCGCCAGTGATTCGCAAGGATGTGCTGGAGAAGCATCCGGAGCTGAATGGCGTGATCGGACTGCTTCTGGGAACGCTCGATGAGAAGACGATGATTGACCTCAATTATCAGGTGGATATTGAGAAGAAGAGCGAACGGGAAGTTGCGGTTGATTATTTGAAACAAGTCGGCCTATTGCAAGGCGAATGAGAGGGGGATATGGATGAGTAACTACGAATGGTCAATTGCAGATTTACTGTCTTACATGGGAAGGAACAGCGGCATGCTGTGGGAGTATTTTGTGACGCACGTGATGATGGTGATAGGCGGCATTGTTCTGGCGCTCGCGATTGGTATCCCTCTCGGTGTGCTCTGCTCCAAGAATGAGAAGCTGGCCAAGTTCATTCTGGCCGTGACAAGCATGCTGCAGGTCGTACCGAGTCTGGCGCTGCTTGTGCTGTTAATGCTCGTATTTGGACTTGGAACGACGACCGTGGTCGTTGGCTTGTTATTATATTCCTTGAACCCGATCGTACGCAATACGTATGTCGGCTTGAAGCAGGTGAACGGCAGCTACGTGGAAGCGGGACGAGGGCTCGGGATGAGCTCTTTGCAGCTGCTGTTCAAGGTAAGATTTCCACTTGCGCTGCCCTATGTTATTTCTGGGCTTCGCATCGCGGCTGTCATTGCAATCGGGGTTGCCACCATTGCTCCACTTGTTGGTGGCGACGGACTAGGAAGAGAGATCTATTCCGGCTTGAACGGACAGAACCCGCTCCGACTGTACGCAGGTGCGATCCCCGCGGCGTTGCTCGCTATTGTTGCTGATATTGTATTCGGTGTGCTGCAGCGCAAGCTTAATTTCGCTCATCGGACTTCGAATTCAGGATCCAAGCAAGGTGCCGCGTCTTCGAAGTAAGGCACACGCACGAAAAGTAAATTTATACGCTACATGCTGCGAGGCATAATCGAGAAGGAAGCACCGGGAATCGGTGCTTCTTTTTTATGGATTGGTCAACTGACAGGACGAATGTAATGACGAAGACTAGGATGTGAACATAACATGAATATCTTTATATTACTGTTACATTTTGGAATATTTGCGTTATACTCAAAATGAACTGGGTTGCTTTTACGGGCGAGCTTGTAAGCAGCAGCGAGTCAGATCAACCGGGAGCAAGAACGCCCCATATCAATGACTTGATCGGGGGAAAGCAAAAATGGGACAAGCATTGCTTCAATTGTACTCCAATGTACAGAATGCGAATTTAGAGATGCAGGAAGATGTTTATTATCAATTTCGCAAGCTTGTATATGCGGACATTTATTCCATCGTTCAAGATCATTCTTTAACGGAGGATGTCATTCAAGAAGCCTCGATGAAGGTGCTGGCTAATGTCCATCGTGTGCAGCATCCTGCCGCTATACGATCATGGGTCAAACAAGTCGCGCGCCATGCTGCGTTAGATGTTCTTCGAAAAAATAAAAGCCACTATATCCAACCAACTGAGTCCATGATTCACATGGCGAACCCAACCTCACTTTCTACGGAATCAGATATATCGATTGAAGTAGAGAATAAAATGCGAGATTCCTTGCTGCATCAGGCGATATGGGAATTGAAGTCCCACTACCGAGGCCTGCTTCATATGCACTATTTTGAAAATAAATCGTATAAGGAGATGTCCAAGGAGTTGCACTTATCCGAGCAAGTGATCAGCCAACGTCTGGCCAGAGCGCGGAATAAGCTGCGACAGCAATTTTCAAAGAAATGGCCGTAAGGTTGCATTCGGGATGTCATGATATTTTTCGTTAGAAAAATCATCGTGGATGCGTCTTTAGTAATAAGACCTTCCGTTCCTCCCAATTACAAGGTCTCATACAATGACGAGAAAGGGGTAAGTCCACGATGAAGAAAAAGTTTTCAATCGTAATGGTGCTAAGCCTCGTCCTGCTGCTTGTCTTTCAAATGAGTGTAGTGTCTGCAGCCGAAGACAAATTCGCAGAGACGCTGCCGGCAACCATGCAAGAGAATGAATTATCTCTGCAAGCCACAATGGATCATGCGGAGCCTGTTACACAACTGGTGAAAGCCGCGCCTGCCGAAGGCTTGGACGGAACTTTGGAGCATACGATTACAGCTCCCATAAATTTGAATGACGCCGAGGCAATACTGCCTCAAACAAGCGCCCTGCGCACATTAGCGGAGCCATCCAACACGGTAACGACCGCCACATATAGCGGGGTTATCCCGAAAGAAGGAGAAGCGGTTCATTTATATCCGATATACGTGAAGCCTGGCGACGTACTTCAGGTACAGCTGGATCCACCATTGTCTCCTCAGTTGAACTACGATTTGTATTTGTACGAATTCGATATGGCGACAGGCAATCTCAATACGACACCAATCGATCACTCGATTTACGGAACATATATGAATAATTACGCCAACGGAACGCGCACGTTATCAGAAAACGTCGGCACCAAAAACACGACGTCTGGAGATAAAGCGTATCTCATCGAGGTTCATGCCAAGCAGGGTGGAAGCATTAATGATCCGTTTAACGTCACACTTGCCATCAGCTCAGAATACGACGCCTATGAGACGGATGAAAATGCATTTCACGCCTACGGATTTACGGTAAACACATCTGGTTCATCGTTGAACACGCGTTCAATCAGTTCCTCGATCGATAATGATTGGTTTGCAATAAACGTACCGGAAAATCGCAATTATGACGCATTGAACTTAACATTGGATAACGTCTCCATGAGCAAAGGATATAAGGTTGAAGTATACGGGGCTTATGAAGGCAATCAAATGAGGCTGCTGTCATCTCCGGCAGACAACAACGTTCGAATAGGAACGGGTACATTCTATGTTCGTGTCTATACGACAGGCCAATATGATAATACAAATTACACGTTGACTGTTAGACCGGTACTGCGTGCAGATAAGATTGCCATTACCGGCTTTAATTCAAATGAAGGCCCGAATTCTTATCCGACTTACCAATACGGAAGACATTTCCGCGCCAAGGATACGCTCACGGTATACGGCAAGGTGACAACATCGGATAATTATGCGGTTGCTAATGCGAAGGTGGATGTCCTGTGGCTGAACCAGAATTGGACGGAGGGCAGCGGCAATCGAACTCGTGCTGCTTCCGTGTATACGGATGCCAACGGAAATTTTACGGCAACATTAAGTCTGCCGGCTTCAACAGGCAGTATAAGGGAATTTTTGCCGGGAGCTATTAATTTTACACATTATTATGACTTGAGTGGCATTAACGTACAAGTGTCTGAACGTCCGAGCGTAAGTGCAACGGATATTATCTATCACTTCGCTTATAGCCTGTACGGAGGAAGAGGTTAATTGTTCACGGATGAGAATATGATGATCGAAGGTTAATCAGTTCGTACTTTTCATTATTATAAGTAAGCAGCAAATAGCCTCCAATATCGCCTGCAAGCGTATTGGGGGCTTTCTATATCGCTTTGGCTTATGGTTTCTTACTGACTTTGGAAGTCGATGTAAATTATTGACTGTCATAGGACGATATAGGGTATAGAATCCTGAAATATTCATCTCTGATTCACGATAAAATCATACGATGACCCCATCACGCAGGAGGCAATCATGAAAATAAACAGTGTACAAATTTCGCCGAAGCTGTATGACAGCAGCGGACAAATGAGCAAGCAGACGAGAACAGTTACCGGCATAATGAATGACGTCAAGCACGACTCCGTTGAAATCAGCCCGACCGGACGGCAGCTAGCTGTCGGAGCTATTGAACATCACGTTGGTTCTTACTATGGCAATGCGGATATCCATGAATCCTTGCAGCGCGTCTTGGAAGGGAAATCCCCTGAAGTTAGGAAAGCCGTCTATACGATCATTGAATCCAATCTTGCTCCTGGAGGATCTGTGCCTGATGAAGTTGATCGTTACGCCTTGCAGGAACTTGGGCTAACCCAAGCCAAGTATGTTGCTCGGCATTATTTTGACAAAGAAGAGGGTTCCGAATTGCTGAGCACGCTCAATAACATAGCTGTTCTATCCCGAAATCCGTCAGATGGAACGGCAGTTGGGGCAAATCCATACAGGGAACCCACGCCAAAACCAGTTGGAGCTCCTGACGACTATGTCAATATTACGGATTTGATGAAACGTTTTGCGCCTGAAAGCCACCAACAGATGGAGGAAGCTATCATCAATGGTGGTGACTGGTTTGGTGTTCTAATGAAGTTTGCACAGCAAATCCCGCAAAATAAGGACTGGATGAAGAAGAATCGAGAGGAAATGGATGCTGCTAAGAGAGAGGCCTTACCTGTGAAACTAGATAGCCGTTTTGATAAAGCGAACCTGATGGATATGCAAACATTTAGCAAGGATGTTCAGCAGATGCTTCAGCAATTGCCGAGAATCGATCGTGAAACAATGGATCGGAACAACGCCTATTTTGCACATGTAATTGGACATACGGTGGCATCAAAAAATTGAATTGTTGATGCAGAGTCGCGCTTTTAGGGGAATATAAGCTGCGGCTCTTTTTTTATATATGCCGAAAAAAATACACATTTTTTTCAATTTCATATGTCAATATTGACACAATAGAGGGTGAAGGATTACACTAGAAAGAGAGCCATGTCGTCTAAAAGCTGTGACATGGATGAACGGGCGCATTAGAAATCGAATATAGAAAGCTGTGATGTATGTCTATGGAAGAACAAGGTCAACCTATGATGACCAACCGTATGTTCTGGAGTATTATTTTCGCTATATTTTTCGGCAACTTCTTGGCCGTATTAAGTACGAATACAGTCAATATTGCGCTGCCTGTCATGATGAATCATTTCAATACCGATCTGACAACTATCCAATGGGTATTGACGGGATTTATGCTGGCAACAGGGATTATTGCTCCTGCTGTTGGATATTTGGGCAACCGATTCAGTACGAAGCGGTTGTATGTATTTGCCCTTAGTGGGTTTGTGATTTGCTCGATATTGTGTGCAATCTCTTGGAGCGAGTGGAGCTTGATTGTCTTCCGTGTCCTGCAAGGGATGTTCAGCGGCATTATTATGCCAACGACGATGTCGGTCGTCTATCAAGTGATTCCCCGTGAACGGCAAGCGATGGCGATAAGCCTGTGGGGCTTGTCTGCTATGCTCGCGCCCGCAGTGGGGCCGACACTTGCTGGATTAATTGTCCATGTTGGGGATTGGCATTGGCTGTTCTGGATGAATGTGCCGATTGGATTGATTGCGATTGTGTCGGTGCTGCGCTACATTCCGATGTATCGTATTTCGAGTGGAGAAACGTTTGATAAGCTTGGTTTCTTCTCCGTCGCAATGGGCAGTCTGTTACTGCTGCTTGCCTTCGGCAATTTGTCCAATTGGGGATGGGGCTCCTGGAAGACAATTAGCTGCATCATTGTCGGCACAGTTATCTTAATTGCATTCGTTCGCCGCTCACTCCGCATTGAGCATCCGTTGCTGAATTTCCGAGTGTTCCGGTATAAACGATTTGCCTTCAGCATGATCCTCGTTACGATCATTACCATTAGCTTATATGCGGGCGCGTTATTAACGCCGTTATTTCTGCAGCGGGTACAGGGCTCCTCGACGCTTGTATCAGGGCTAGTCCTCCTTCCTGCATCAGCGCTAATGGCTTTCGTGATGCCGTTCACAGGACGCTGGTATGAACGGTTCGGCCCAGTGAAACTGATCACCACCGGTCTGCTGCTGATGGTGATGGGTACGTACGAGCTGGGACGATTGCAGGTAGATACGCCTCACAGCTACATTACGCTGTGGATGGCAGTTCGCAACGTAGGGATTGCTCTTGCCAATACCCCGATTTTGAATGCAGGCATGTCGGCAATTCCGCGGGAACTGTCTGGGTATGGATCTTCGATCAATAGCTGGCTGCGTCAAGGGATGGCGAGTTTGTCCATCGGCCTGTTTACGTCCTTGCTGGCTGTACGCGCGCTTCATCATGCAGGGGATCTGCATGGCGTGATCGCCGACGCGACATTGCTGAAAAATACTGCATTCACGATGAGTATCAATGAGGTGAACATGATCAGCATGGTCATGACCTTAATCGGCTTGCCATTTGTCTCCTTGCTTGGGAAGACGCAGGGTAAAGTTGCTCTGGAAAAATCAGTTATTGAGAAAACTAAAATCTAACCTAATAATTGAATAATAGAATGATGAGCAGAGCCACTTGAATGGAGTGGGCTCTGCTTTTTTTATAAAGAAGTACGAAATGATAGTTTACTAAAACTAAAGAAAGTATTATTATGATGATATAAAAAGGGGTGGATGAAGATGGGGAAAATGTCGGAGCATTTAGATTATGAAATAACAGATAGTAAATCTCGCTTAAAATCGGTACAAGAAATCATTTCAAATTATGATGAGGATATCGTGCGTTATTTTGACGAAGTATATAACCCGCACATCGGTCAACATGGGATGTTAAGTGACAGCAACAGGGTAGCGAAGGACTTAGAATCGTTAGCAAATTATTTGCTTTATACTCAAGATAGTGATGCAGCCTCCGATACAATTACGGCATATCGAAAAAAGCGAAACCAAATTCGTGAGTCTGCCATCGAAAAAATAATTGTGGTCGAGGAGTCAAAAAAAGAATCGAGTCGGTCCATTATCAAAATTCCAAAACTAAAGGTTCTTAAGGAGGATCGATTAGCATATGCAGAGCTAAAAGAAACGGGTAAGACCATTGAGCAGATTAATAAGCTCATAAAAACGAGAACAGATTCGAAGGGTCAGCAAATGCCAGCAACAGAGATCAAAAAACTAAAATGGATTCGGACAGACATTCAAAAGGACGAAATTGCAGTAAAAAATGAACTTAAGCAATACATTAGATTCAATAAAATCAGCAAAATTGAAAAAGATAACAACCAACTTTCCTATATTCGATTTGACGATATTGAAATTGTTCGAACACTGTTTGAATGCTATACGGAGTTGAAAGAGAAGTCATACGAAGATACTCACGGATATTTAAAGCTAGTGATGCTTAATTTTGAAGAATTAATGGATCATACCGTAATGAAGGACTACATGAAGGATGTATTCATGTGGAAAATCGAAGGTTGCACACATGACATCATGATTGAGCGGTTAAATCAAAAATACCAATTAAAAATGACCAAACCTGCACTTAGTAAAATGACAAGGGATACGATTCCATCTATGCTCGTAGAAACATATAAACAAAGTAAAGAAGATTGGCTATATACATATATATTGCGTGGAAAATATAAGACATGCAACTGTTGCAGGCAGAGCTATATTGCGAGTACAAAATACTTCAGTCCTATGAAAAACTCGAAATCAGGACTTCGTTCGATTTGTAAACAATGTCGTAAATCCAAATATAGAGAGTCATGTCATACTACAAAAGCAAAATAAAGTACTATAATGAATAATCTATTTATATGAGGAGTACGGTGATTTCTGTGAAGAATTATTTCTTATTAATTATTTTATTGTCTGCGTATATGAATAGGAGCGAGATGAAGAACAATGGAGAGTCTTGATTTAAAACTGAAATTATTAGGAGGAAGGCCGATTTATGCAAAGAATTTTGGTGACATTTATCCGTTGAGAATAAGAGACATTATTGATGTAGGATATTCAGAATACATGAAATATTTAAACATGATTGCGTTAGATAATAGCAATCTCCTGAAGGAGGCACCGGATCATATGGATACGCTTGAGCTATTGTTATTGGGAGGTGGTGATGAGATTGTTGATCTTCTCTTGCAGTCAGTTTCCTTCTTTCTCAGAGCTGAAGTGTACCCGGATAAGGAAAACGTAGGCTTAATAGTTACAATGACTGATGGAGAGACACGTCAAATTAATAAAATGAATTATAAAGAGATTCAGGAAATAATTAAATGGCAAAATTACATCAATCATTTTGATGAAAAAAAGGGAAATGAGTTCGATCCGGCAGATGAAGAAACAAAAAATTTAAAAGAACAAATGGATAAGCTGGCAAAACAACGAGATGAACTAAAGCGGCGGAAAAATAGACTAGATGATGAAGATAACGCCAATTTAGATTTCTTTGATATCCTCGCAGCCATTACCTCTAAATCATATAGTATCAATGAAATTAACATGCTGGACTTAACGGTGTTCCAAGTGTACAGGAAGTTCAAGCGGCTTGAGATTATCGATCAGTATGATATTAGTATTCAATCGATGCTGGCAGGGGCCCAGAATGTTCAGCTTCGTCATTGGTCAAGTAGAGATAATTAAGGGGAAAATAGGATTGGAGAATAGAATAACCAAAAAACAATAAATCATTACGCATAAGTGACTATTTAGAATGTAAGCAACTCAAACATAACTTATTAAGGAGAGGATTTATTATGGCACGATTTGGAGTTAAAGAGGTAGCAGATGTAATGTTCTACAATTTGTTGACGAATAAGGCAGAATTGTACTTGGATACATTGAAGCTATCTAATCTGGAAAATACGGCAGAAAGCAGCTTTGCTACTGGCGGTAAAGGCGGAAGCCGTCTTGTAGGTTGGGATTTCGGTCGTACAGCTACATTTAATATCCAGGACGCACTGTTGAATCCAAAATCCATTGCGATGCAAACAGGCACTGAGCTGGAGAAACGCACGGAGGTGATTTATGAGCGTGTGGTAGCAGTGGCAACTGACGGCGGTTCGAATATTTCGAAAATTGTTCTTGAAGAAAAGGCAGATAAAGATTCTGTTCAAATCTACTTCTCTGAAGACGGCTATAGCCAAGGAAAAGAAGTGCCAACGGCATCAATCACAGTAACGGACAAGGAAATTACGGTTCCATCCAGTGACCTGCCAGTTGGTCAAAAGGTTATTGTATACTTTACTTACCAAACAACGAGTGACGCAGAAGTTCTTACGATTAAGTCCGATAAGTTCAGCGGCTACTATCGTGTCGTTGGTAAAACGGTATGGCGTTCTGAAACGACAGGTAAGGATGAGAAAGTTCAAATCGTCATTCCGAAAGCGAAAATCGGTTCCGAGTTTACATTGACTATGCAGCCTGATGGAGATCCATCCGTATTCGATATGAAATTGGATGTATTTAAAGATCCGGCAAGCACAGACATGGTTAAGATTGTTCGTTACTAATATCAAAAGCTAAATAAAGTATTGAATTGAAGGCGAGAAGGGTTCTCCTTCTCGCCTTTTTTTTCGAATTTTAATAAAACGAACATTTTATTTATAAATTGATGATTCAGGAGTGAGTACAAATGGCAAAGCGAGTAAAAAACTTAAATTATGAACTGATTACACAAATGAATGAGAAGTTCAACGAAACGGAAAAGGTTGTCGTTACGATTGACATTGGGGAAAAGGCTCAGCAGTTTGGCTTAGAAATTTGTAAATATTTTAGTCCCGCCAAAATGGATTCCTGCATTACAGAACTGATCGATAAGCTTGACCAAGCTAAATTGCAAGATAAGGAGAAGTATGAACAAATTATCGTTCCGTATTTGATGTTTTTAACGGTGAAGCATTTTACGACATTAGAGCTTCCTTCTACATTGAGTGAGCAGCTTCAAGCCATTGAAACCATGATTAATACAGGGACTCTTTTTCAGATTTATATGAGTTTTGAGGAGAAAGAGCTCGAAAGATTGTCTAGCACCCTGCGAAGTGCAATTGATAATTTCCATGCAAATGCTAAAGAATTTGAAGAACTGAAAGAAAAAATGAAAACACAGTTAGTGGATAAAAGCCTAATGGAATAAAGAACAGGGGATAGTCAGTTGTCTAGCAGAAAATATATACGATATGTAACAAGAGAGAAGTTAGAAAAGGTCGCGAATGAAAATAAACATTATGTGAGTTGTTATTTTACATATAAAAGTCTCAGTGAATCCTCCCAATTAAGTTACTTATCTGATTTTAATCAATGGCTGGTCTTTCTACATGACAGAGTTGAAAAAGGGATTGTGGCAGAAGAGGATATATTGAAATGTTTGAATGCCGAGAATGGGATCGACAGAATGATATCGCTAATTGAGGATTTTATTTCGTTTTGCATCGTGGAGCTAGGAAATAATGAACGAAGAATTCAACGAAGATTAAGTTCGATGTCGTCCTTCTTCTTGTATTTGTTGAAGGAGCGAAAAATCCGTTCTAATCCGCTTGATTATATTGAACGTCAAACAAAATAAAAGGAGAAATTTCAAATGGAACTAAAAAATGCTGAGGTTGAGCCTTTAATTACCTTTTTGATGAGCTTTGAACTAACAGGACAGAAATCGCGAATGCGAACCAGATTCGTGAAAGTCTTAATGGAGCGCCAAAAGCTAATTCAAGAAGAGCATGCGGAATTGATTCGTGAGTTCGCTAAGCTGGACAGCAACGGTGAGCCTGTCATTATCGAATCGAACGGTCAGCAAATGTATGATGTACCTGATCGAGAAGGCTTCCAGGGTGAGTATTTTCTATTGTTAAATGAGAATTTTATTATTGAGCAAAACACGGAGCGTAAAGAAATGCTGCTCTTTATAAAGGAATTAATTTTAGAGTGCGATAAGACTTTTAAAGGTAGCGAGGCCTTGGAATATGACAGATGGTGCGATATTGCAGAGATGATTACGTATGAGTGATATGGGTGAGGGGTGCGAAGAGCACTCCTTTTTCTTTTATGTACTGAAAAGGGGTGTTAGATGATGACGAATGATCAGTCAATTTTATTAGGCGTAGACATGAAAAATGCTGAAAAAGATATAAAAAAACTGATCGCGAACATAAGCAAAAAGTATAAATTCAAGCTGGAATTTATTATCCAGAACAAAGATAGTGTTATTCGCGAAGTAAATAGCATACAAAAATTAATCGCCTCGATTGGCAAGATCGATATCGATTATGGGCTTGGCAAGGCTGGCGAAGAAATCAATAAGTTAAAAAGATCGATCAAGGAACTGTCTAAAATCGATGTTGCGAAAGTAGGAAAGGAATTCGTAAGACAGCAAAAAGAAGCCAAGCGCCAAACGGATGAGTTAGTGGGGGCATATGCTCAGTTGCTGAAAATGCAATCAACAGCTGCTCAAAACCAACCCGCTATGGTGGTTAACGAGAAAAATGAAGCTAGTGTGCAAGGTACGGGGATAAAGGCATCTTCTTCGGATAGTAAAGCAAAAAAGGAAGAATCAATTCCAGATAAGCTGGCTGCTGCAATGAATGGTATTCCGTCATGGCAACGCGCGTCCGAGTCATTTGAATTTTCGTTCAAGTTCGGCGATCAGATGAAGAAGGGACTTGAGCAAGTCGTTGAACTCGATAGGGCCATGATTGACCTGAAGAGCACGTCCGGGGCAAGCTCGCAAGAACTGGATGCGTTTAAAGACCGTGCCTTCGGAATCAGCAAAGAAATGGGTGTTGCTTCAGCTTCCGTAGTAAGAGCAACCACAGAGTTCCAAAAGCTGGGCTACAGTTTGGAACAGTCAACGGCGCTAAGTGAAAATAGTATGCTGCTGTCCAAGGTAGGCGGTATGGGCATTGGAGACGCGAGCGCGAGCATCATAGCTGTATTGCGCGGCTTCGATATCGAAGTTGATAAGTACGGGAACAATGTTCGCAGCGTTGTTGATATGTTTACGGCGGTTAAGAATAATTACTCCATCACGTCAGAAGGCTTGGGCAGCGCGTTGAAGGACTCCTCTTCTGATCTGAAAAAGGCCGGAAATACGGTTCAGCAATCAATCGGTATGATCACAGCCGCGAATATTGATCTGAAAGATCCGGAAAAAGCCGGAGAAGGATTAAAAACCATTGCCATGAGATTGCAGGGGCTCTCTGAGAGCGGCGAAAAAGTAAGGGGCGCCGTTCCGCAAATCGAAAAAACATTCGCGTCTCTCAATGAGAAATACAAGTTGATGGGCAGCGGTGCTCTGAATCTAATGAAAGAGGATCAAACGACCTTTAAGTCTACCTATGAAATCTTTCAAAGTCTCTCTCAGGTATGGGATAAATTGTCGAAGGAAGAGAAAGTGGACGTTTCCAGCAAAATTGGCGGGGATCAGAGCGAGATCGTATCCTCCATCATTGAGAATTGGAGCAAGGCCAAGGGAGCAACCGAAACAGCTATGAGTTCGGCCGGATCGGCGGCTCAAGCATTCAATAAACATTCGGATAGCTTCGAGGCGCGAATCGGGAAGCTGCAAACTTCTCTTTCTGAATTTTGGAATACGTTCAGCAATTCAGAAGCCATTAAAGGCATTGTTTCTGGGTTAACAACAGTAGTAGAATTTCTTACAAAAGTATCGGAAACATTGGGCTCTCTTCCTATTGCAACCGTTTTCGCTGGGTTTGCTGGTCCCTTAAAAGGGCTATTGACAGGCGGGGAAGGGCTATTGGCTTTATTCCTCAAAATAGGAAAAGGTATAGCGAGATTTGTTCCATATGCGGGTGCACTTATGCTGGTTGGGGAAGTAATTCAAGGCGTATTTGATATTATCAACAAACCAGAGAAAGATCGAAAAGAAAGATTAAAATTCCTCGATGACGATACCAAAAGAATTAAAAAGTTTAAAGAAGACTATGACAGCATTTTTGATGGAAAGAATATGGATGTTGATACCTTTGAGAATTTGCAACTTAAAGGTAAAAGCCGAACAATAGAGGAAGAGGAAAAGTATTTAGGTATTATTGAGCAAATGAAAACGAAGATGCCCGAACTTATATCCCACTATGATGAATATGGGAATGCTGTAGCAAAAAGTGCGGATGAAATAAAGAGGCTTCGAGTAGAAGAAGAGCAAAGAGAACTAAAAAATAATAAAGAAGAGTTGAAGTTAAAGTTAGATGGCGGTTTTGGAGAAGTAGATCAAAATATTAAGAAAATCAGAAATAACAAAAAACAAATTGACTTCCAAGATACGCGGCTCGACTTTGCAAAAAGAGCAAGAATGTTTATCGAAACGGACATTAAAGACATCAAATTTGATGATATTGAGGGTATAAAAGAAGCTTTCACAAATAAAATGAATCCAATTTTTGATGCCTTACCAAAAGATAAAGCTCTAGACGTTGATCCGTTCTATACTATTCTAATAAATAGCTTTCAACGATCACCCGATAGAAGTGCAGCCTTAGCAAATTTTGATAAGTTTATAAATGATATTATCGCTGAAAAAGAAAAATATGAAGTAGAAAATCAAAACTTGAAGGACAGTGTCATTCATGGTTCTACCGAATTCAATGAATCTATTAACTTAGCCTTTCAGAATTATATTAACTCAAGCAATATACCTGTAGGTTCAAATAAGTTTTTATTTATAGAATCCATAAAGCAAATATTTACGGAAAATATAGATGATTTCGGTGAAAACACAAAAGATGCTGCTCAAAAGATCCCTTCGTTTATTAATGAAATAATGGGGGCAATTCAAAGTAACAAAATATCTATAGATGATTTAATGAACGTAAAACCAGAACAGGCTAATAATATGCTTGATGTTATAGATAATATAAAAGAAAAATTGAGCAAAAATCCGGTTAATAATCCGTTCCTCAAATTATTCAATGACATAAGAGTCGGACATCAAAAAGCAGCCAAAGAAATAAATAGCACGAGAATGAAAATTGATCCGAAAAATGCGAAAGAGATTGAAAATCTCCGTTCTGCTTATCATAAATTAGCAGATGGCCAAAAGCTATCTAAAGATTCGATTACTGAATTGCTAAGTACGTATCCTTCCTTAAATGATGCAATATATATTGAAAATGGGAACATTCAACTTACTGCAGATGGTTTAAAAGATTTAATGCAGCAAAGAGAAAAAGAATTTCAAGATGATATCGATAAGAAGAAGAAACAAGGCATTGCTGCTAAGGACAAAGCAGTCGATACAATTGAAGCAATCGAAAACGAAATTGATGCTCTCGAATTGTTAATGGATGCTCGAAATTTATACGATGTTGATGTAGATAAGATTTATGACGACGCAAAAAAGAAAAATGATGAAATAGAGAGCAATCGAAAAAAAGGAATTTACACGACTACTATCGATGAAATAAATGCAGCAAAAGAGCTTACACAAGCCGGTTATAATCGTCATATAAAGCACGAATATTATGGATATAAAGAAAAATTTAAAGAGTTAAAGGAAAAAGCAGCTGCTAAAAAAGTACAAGCTTCCAGTGGTAGTTCTTCTGGGGGGAGTTCTCATTCTTCTAACCCGAAACCCGAACTTCAAGATGCAATCTATGTGGTAGATAAATACAAGGAAAGCATTGATAAACTCAACCGATCAATTGAAGAACAACAAAGAATTCAGGAAAAGTATAGTACGTGGTCTTACGAGCACCGAAAGGCGCTTAGCGATGAGATTAGATTGTCTGGAGAAAAGAAAAAAGCGATTGATGATGAAATTAGCTCTTTAAACGAACAAATCAAGCAAAAACAAATCAAGAAAACCGGCTATATGACCGTCGATAAAGATAAAAATGCAAATAAAACGAAACAAGCGATTGCAGCGGAAATTGAGCAAGAGGTGACCCAAGCGAAAGATAGGCTCAATGATTTGAAATCTCAATCGTCCGAAATGGAATCAAATATCAACAATTTAAGTCGCAAGTTAGTCGACGCAACGGCTTCCCTATATAACATCAAAAGAGAAGAATTGACCGATGACATTGCATATCAAGACTATGCAATGAATCTCTACGATCGAACCACGCAAGGATACCGGGATCATGCCGCTGAAAAAGCCAGACTATTGGGAGTTCAGAAAAAGCTTCATGAGGAAGAATTGGCATATTATCAAAAACAACTGCAAAACAAAGATTTAAACCCGATAGACAAGAAAGATATAGAGGAAAATATCCGCAAGAGCAAAAATGATATTTTGCAAAAAGATGCGGAAATAAACCAAATCAATACTGATATTGCCAACTCCGTCATCGACAAGCATCTGTACCGCATGAACGACGAGAGCAAAAAATATGCCAAAAGCATTCAGCAACTAGAGGATAATATTCGCTATGACGTGGATAAAGAAGATGGGGATTATGCGAAGCATATCGGATATTTGCAACAAATCGCTGGCTTGCGCAAGGGTGAGGCCAATGATATTAAAAACAATATTAAATTCCTTAAGTCGCAGTTGGAGTTAAATAAAAACAACAAAGATATCGTGGAACGTTTGACCGATGAAATCGAGAAACAAGAGGATAAGCTGCAGGATACAGAACGGTCGGTTAAGGATCTTAATGGCAGCGTAAAAGACATTTACGAAAAAGCAGCCGATCAATATGTCGAGCTGTACAAAGAAAAACTCGAACTCATGAAAAAAGCGGACGAGGAACATTACAAAGACAAGATCGAAAGAGATAAAAAGGTTCATGAGAATCGAATGAAGCAAATCGATAAAGAACTCAAGGCGTTGCAGGATGCGTACGATCAACAAATGCAGATGCTTGATCGCACGGAATCCACGCGAACCTATGAGAATGATTTATCCAAAAAACAAGAAGAAATTACCGATCTCAAAAAACAAATCGACTTGTTGTCCATGGATGATTCCTATGAAGCGAAAAGTCAAAAAGCCGACTTGATCAAGCAATTGAACGAGAAAGAACAGGAGTTGTCCGAATACCAGCATAATCGGGAAATCGAGCTCCGAAAGAATAACCTGGAGGACGAGCTGAGCTCGGAGCAAGAAAAGCTGGAAAGCAAAAAAGAAAAGATGGAAGAGGAATACAACAACACGGTCGAATTGTTGGAAAAGAAAGCGGAGGAACGGCAAAAGTTCTGGGAAAATGAACTGAACAACGAACAAAAATTTGCTGAAATGCGCAAGCAAGTATATGAAGGCAACTTCAATGAAATGCTTGAAACCGTCAACACTTGGTCGGGGGAAGTCGATTCCAAATTCGATATACTAGGAGATTCGATTACGACGAATTTCACCGATAAAGTAAAGGAAGCAATTGACGAACTCAAAAAATTAGACAATTCAAAGCTCGGTTCCATGGGATCGGTCGTCAACGATACGAAGCCCCAAAACCTCGATGGCAATTATAAACCTACTGCAGGCCTCCCAAGTAACAGCTTACTATCCACAAAAGACAAAATCACTGAAATGATATCCAACAGTAAGAAGTGGAAACTGACCACTGATGAAAAGGAAAGAAAAAAATTAGAGGAAGAGAACCAAAAGCTTGGGAAAGAAATAGGTGCAGTATATAAGTACGGAACATGGTATAAGGACGGAAAGCCTCTGTACCAATTCGATACAGGTGGTTATACGGGAGATTGGAACGGAAATTTCGGCAAATTAGCGCTATTGGATAAAAAGGAGCTCGTATTGAACGCTGAGCAGACGAAGCACATTTTGGACACGGCTCGCATCGTCGATCAGATTCGCTCCGCTGTGCCAAGCTTCCCTATTTCTAACTTCATGCCGGCATCAATTCCGACTGTCATGCCCGCTCCAGCCAATGAACAGCATGAATATAACATTGAGGTCAATGTGAATGGAAATGCAGACCGAAATACGGCAGATATCGTGGCAACGGAAATCGTGAACAAACTGAAGCGTACTAGAGGGGGGAGATTTTAATGCTGGAAGGCGTACATTTTTATTATGACGGCATCTATTCCGTCGATATGGGATTATTGAATTGCAGACTAGACGGAGGCATGTTCGAGGAGAGCTTGCTGCCGTCAAGAAGCATTGTCGAGAAAAAAGTAAGCGGTAGACATAAACCATATTTTCAGGCCATCGAATTAAGCCCGCTCGAATTTAATCTCACATTCGCCTTTGAATTCCATTATGACGAACGGCGTATCCGGGAGGTTGCCCGCTGGCTGTCGCAGACTTATTATAAACCGTTCTATACCGTCGATAATCCGAACCGGGTATTTTATTGCATGCCGGATGGAGACGTGAATCTCATTCATAATGGATTGAAGCAAGGCTACATTACCTTGAAGATGAGATGCGATGGTCCATACTCCTATACGCCCAAGACTTTGAAGGAAAAGATGATGTTCGACGGCACAAAACTGACAAAAACGATCCAGGAAAACACTTTTACTAATGGGATGGGTACACAGCAAAATATCGAAATCGTCAACGGAGCTTTGCAGGTCAAGAGCGGAAGCACGACATGGCTACAATATACAGGAATGAAATGGAGTGATCTATGATGATACAGACGAAGAAGATGGGGTTAAAAAAGCCGCAAGTATCGGATCAGGTCGATCAAACTATCGCATGGTTGGCCGAAAATTTCCAAGTGATCGATAATCATTTTGAAGAGCTAATATCCGACGCAGCAACTCACCCCGAGATGGGTGAGTTTTTTCATGCAGGGAAGAAGTTTTGGAATAAGAATGCATCGCGCGGCGATTTCGCAGGTTGGGTAAATGTGCGGGAAGGCGTATTTGCGCCCTCATGGCAGAAGCAGTATTCCTATGCGGCAGGCAACAAGGTGAAAGCCTCTCCGGATAATGGCCATTATTATGAATGCATCATTGGCGGTACAAGCGGAATGAAGCAGCCAACATTCCCGACTACACCAGGAAGTCTGGTATATGATCTGTACGGACATACGGCATGGAAGCCATCTTACCATTATAAGCTAGATGAAATTGTCGTTGCTACGAATGGTGATATGAGCTATTACTATAAATGCATTATTGAAGGCGCTTCGGATTCCGTAGAACCTGCCTGGGGCAATATTAGCGGTTCGACCATTGTCGACGGCAGCGTGCACTGGTATGTGCATAAGACCGTTCAATGGAAAGAGATGGGCGCCAGCTGCGAATTCGTGCCGTTCGGTACGATTGGTAATTATAAGGGAGAAGCCACGATTGAGACAGTAGGCACCCTTAAAAAGGGGAAATGGGAAGCAGACACTGTCGAGCTGGCTCATGGAGGTACCGGAGCTACAGACGCTGACGGAGCAAGACGAAACCTCGGGGCAACCGGGAAATATTCCAAAACGCTCGGAGACGGTCTTTCCACGACCTATACAATCAAGCATCAACTGAATACGCAAGATGTAGTTGTCATGGTACGGGAGGCGGAATCTCCGTTTGCGGCGATAGAGGCCCAAATGAATATGATAGATGAGAATAGTGTTATTTTAACATTTCCATCCGTACCTGCCGTCAATCAATATCGGGTTACGGTCATAGGTTAAATAAGCATAAGCTGCCTTCGGGCAGCTTATATTTTTATATCGAAGGAGGTTAGGAAATGACCAGTTGGCTTGATTTATATATACCGAAGGGTGTTTATGTTTCGCAAGTGTTCGATGTCGGTTCTCATTACGAAACGTATATTCAAGATTTGAAGGTTCAATATGAGCGCCATGATGGAACGGTCGATGTATTCATAAGACTGTCCTATGATTCAACGAACTGGACGGAGTGGATCAAAATGAACGAATCCGCTTTCGATGCGAAGGATTTGTTCGGAGACAGTTACTATGATATGGAACAATGTTCCCTGCAATATAAAGTTGTGCTGCGGAATGAAGGTATAAAAAGCCCCGAATTTCGCGGCATTTCGTTCTCCCTGCTAGGGTCATACCTGTTAAATAATACGGGAGACGTCTCCTGCAAACCGGAACTGTGGATAACGAAGCGCAATGGCGCCGGCACGATTAAGCTTACGAACGAAACGAACGGACAGACACTAATATTGGCGGATTTGAACGACAATGAGCAGGTATACATCGATTGCGAGAATGAAGATATTGTGTCCGACTTGCCGCTCATATACCGCTACGATAAGCATAATAACGTATTTCTCGAGCTGGAGGTCGGGGAAAATCTGCTGACCGGCGAAGGCGGATTTGAACTGACGATTAGACATGAATATATAACCTTACAGGGATAATTCGGGAGGTGAACGACGGATGTTACGTTTAGGAGATATCGATTTTGCCAAAAAGCCTATTACGCCCCAACTGTTTTTGTGCAAGCCGAATAAAGAGGGGATATCCAAATTGGCAGAAGCGCATAATATCGTATTTAATTTGAAGCTCGGCGCGCTTAATGAGCTTACATTTGATTTCCCTGCTTATTTGGACAAGCACCATATCGTAGCGCGCAATAAGAACTTTGAGCTGATTAAAGGAAGATATCTGATAAAGCTCGTTCTTGGCTCCTACGAAGAATATTTTATTGTGAACCAGATCGGGAAGCGGGCCGGCGACGACGGAGAGAGCGTGTCGGTATCAACCTTGTCATTGGGATATGAATTGAACGATAAAATCATTCGGGATTATAAGGCCGTGTCGAAGACCGCCACGGAGCTTATGAAGGATGTGCTGATTGAATCCATATGGCAGGTCGGTTACGTCGATTCCGAATTCGAGCTGAAGCGAAGAGGGCTCGAAGTATCGTCCAATACCGTGCTGGAGGTCATATTTGATATTGCCAAAACCTTTAATGCTGTGGTCGTATGGGATACGCTCCATAGAACTGTAAGCCTGAAAAAGCCGGATCTTATTGGGCTTGATAAAGGATTCTCGATTAAATACGGCAAATACTTGGAGTCTGTTAACCAGGAGGATAATGCCGAAGAGATTGTAACGCGGTTGAAGATGTACGGCAAAGAAGACATAACGATTCGTGAAATCAATCCAACGGGCACGTCCTTTGTGGAAGACTTTCATTATTTTATTTATCCGTACAAGGAAGACAGAAACTATAGCCAACAATTTTATTACGGCCCTGACATGAAAGCGAACTGGAAGCATTATGATGCAGAATGGAGTGTCCTTAATGGGAAGCTTATTTCCACCTCTAATCTCCAGCAGCTTTCTACGATCGTGAATTCCAGTGCATTCGGAAGCCAAAATTACAAACTATCTGCCACGTTGAACGCGACCGGCGGGGACAATGTCATGGGCTTCTTTGTCAGATACCAGGATGATCGCAATTATTACTGGATTGGCTGGGAGTCCGGCAAAATTCAAGGTGGTGTCGGCTGGGGCAAGGAAAAGCTGCGACTATACAAACGGGAGAACGGGAACGATATTCTGCTTGCCTTGACGGATGAGGTTGACGGTTGGAGCACGGACGTGCACTATCGGATGGCAGTCGAAGTCTATAATGAAGAAATTAAAGTTTGGATTGATAACAGACTTGTCCTATCAGGCCATGATTCGGCATATTCACAAGGCGCCTATGGCTTGATCAGCATGAATCAGCCCTTCGAAGTAGAGTATGTAGAGTTCATGTCCAAAGAGCATACCGTGTTGTTCCATAGTGAGTATATGACGGATGCGCTTTGCCATGCCTTATTGGAGTATGAGGAGTTGCTACAGGAGAACCGGGACGCTTTTACCGAGTTGGTTGCCAAGCGCGAAGCGAACAATTCCATTCTTCATATTAAGAATGAGGAATTGCAGCAACTGAACACGCAGTTGAAAATGCTGTTAGACGAGCGGGATACGTTGAACACGCGGATCGCGAAACTGAGCGACGAAATCGATCATGCGGACAATACCTTCCAGGATTACACCTTGCTGCTGAGCGATCTGGATTCTCTCCGAAATGAATTGGATGCGAAGCTCATTGAAATCAAGGCCAAGGAAACCGAAATCAGCCGCAAAGAAGCGGAAGTCACCCAAATCGAACAGCAGCATCAAGAAATCATGAACCTTATCAATGGCTTGAAGCTGCGGCTCGATATTCGCAACAACTTTACAAAGGAACTGCTGCACGAACGTAATCAGTACGTCATTGAAAAAGAGTGGCAAAACCCCAATATCGAGGATCCGAAAGATTTATTAAAAGAAGGATTGAAGGCATTTGATGAGCTGAAGCAGCAGAAGATTACGTTAAAGGTCGACCTGGTCAATTTCCTGTCGATGGTGACGGAGCAACGGAATTGGGACAAATTAGGGCTCGGGGATACGATCGGCATTGAGCATGAGCGAATCAGTCTTCGGTATAAAGCGAAAATTACCGAGATTGAATATAACTTCGAAGATAAAGGCATCAATCTTACGATCAGCAACATGAAGGACATGTATGCCAACAAAGATAAATTTATTGAAATGCTGTACAAGTCCTATAATACGTCTACCCAAGTATCGATCGACTCGTGGAAATGGGATTTGTCCATGCAAAATAACGGCGCAATCAACGAGATTATTAACAACAGTTGGGATGCGAACAAAAACGCGATTATCGGGGCCAAAGACCAGGTGGTAGAGCTGTCGGACAGAGGCTTAATTATTCGGGATCCGAAGAACCCGCTTCATTATTTGGTTGGATTGAATTCGATGATCGCCATTACGAATGATGGCGGCAACACGTGGAAGCATGCTCTGACGGCTGATGGTATCGTTGGCGAGCGGATATACGGGAAAGTGATCATGGGCGTTAACTTGGCCATTGAAGATGAGAGCGGGGTTCTGAAGTTCCAGGGCTCCAAGGGAGAAATATTCGATCGGCATGGCAAGCTGGTCATGAAGCTGGGACTTGTCGAAGAAAATCCGGATGCATTCGGCCTCATGTCTTTCAACGATATTACGCGCGTCAAGGTAACGGACAAGGAAGGCTTCGTCATCGATAAAGCGAACAGCAAGCGGCCTGATGGATGGGAAAAAGTAATGTGGGCTGATCAACGTGACGGCACGCTTTACACACATGGTCTGGTCGCCAAGAACATTAAAGTGTTCAATGACATTGGGAAGAAGATCATAGATGCGGAGTCAAACTATTTCAATATCGGTGATTTTAAGACAATCGTCATGGATAATAAGCTGACTTCTATTGAGAAGATGCAGATCATTACGGAATTGTACAAGGTGGAAGCGGGATATCATCGCATGCTGGAGCAAGCAGAAGAGTATAAGCGCTCTCAGCGCGATGATGATTTTAATATGAATGCCCAATTCTTCACGAAGGAGCCAAGCACTAAGGATCGGTACTCTACGGAGCCGCTGACGCAAGCTTATCGGAAGCTTATAGAATATATGTCCCAATATATTAAAATTACTTCCGTAGATCCGCTGAACATCGCTATTCACGATCCATTGACCGAAAAAACGAGCGAAATCGCGGATCGTTCGGAATTTATTCTTGCATTTAAGACGTATTATGACGAAGAGAAAAATCTGAGAAACGAAATTGAAGATGCGCAGTTCTATTCCGGGCTCAATATGGGCAAATTCTACAACAATGTTGTGATTGGGGAATACGGATTCATTGCGCTCCGGAGTGACGGCAAGTACCGGGCCGTCCTGAATGCGACCAATGGATTGGCCCTGCAAAAATGGGAGAAGAACAAATGGACCAATAAAGTATACGCGGCGGTAGGCAGCTCGGAGTATACAGACGGCACCTTGATCGCGGAGGATTTAGTGGCGAAGCGGCTGCGGATCGAGACGAAAGTCGGCAATGTGCTGCTGGATGCGGATGCCTTGAATCTTGATTTTACCGTACTAGATTCCATCATATTGGATGATGTTATTGTATCACCCGAGAAAATTACGCTCGCCAATCAGTTTAAAATCGTGACGAAGCAATACAATGAACTAAAATCGCAAATTAATCGGTATGCAATGACTATATATAATGACAGGGAATCTTCCTATGCGGAACTGGATGAGGCTCAAAGTAAGCTCGTAGCGGCCGGCAACGAGCTGGAGGATAGCTATAATCAATTGAAAAGTTATATGCAGCCGATTTTTGCAAACATGAACACGACGACGCATCTCATCCATGATCTCGGTTCAACGCGCACGGAGTTCCATGAGAAGTGGGAAAGCTTCTATCAAGAATACGAATATGGCAGGGTTGTTCTGGCCGACTTCTTGGAAAAGAGTTCCTTGCAGTTAGGGAGAAATTATAATAACACGGTTATTGACGCGAATAACGGTATTGTTGTAACTCGAGGAGATAAGATGTATCGAACCGTCTTGAACGCCACAGAGGGGATCAAGATCGAGAAGAACATCGGCTCGGGATCAAGTCCAAATTGGGACAAACGGTTCTATGTGGATCAGGATGGCAAGCTATTTGCCGTTGAGCTGAATACAAAAGCATTGCATATTCACGATGGCGATCTCGGCGAAAAGATTAGCTTAAGTGCTAAAGAGGGGATCAAAATTATAGGTGCCCACGGTGAAGAAATACGTTTAAATGCAACCGAAGGTATCGCCATCGATGTGGATGAGAAGAAGCGGTTCTGGGTTAATCCCGATGGTACCTTGCGAGCAAGAAAGCTGATTATCGAACCGGATATGGATAAAGAACTAGTATTTGATGAAGAAACTAACGGATACATTTCTGATTTATTAGTTAATAACTTGAAAACATTAGAAACTCCGGGACTGAAGCAAGACTATGTTTATGTACGAAGTAATTTCATAAAATTGCTCACAGGTAATTCAGCAAAGGATGATGTAGAGAAATTTGTGCTACAGCTAAATAAAGGAAATGATGGCCATAGTTATCCTGAAATGATTTGGGGTCAAGGAACCGGACGAGGCAATCAAGGTATTATTAAGAAAACCTCAGAGGGATTTTACTTTGAAGGCTCTACCGACATCGGCAATAAAAGAATGATTCAGCTATTGAATAGGCAGATTGATGCAATTGTCATAGAAGCTGAACAAGGAAGTATTAAAGTAAAGTCTGATACTCAAATTGTGCTAGAGTGTGGCGGAAGCAAGATTATGATGACACCAAATAAGATTTCATTGAATGCAGGAAGAATAGATTTGAACTAATTGTTGCGATCAGTACCTTATTCATTCTTAGTTTGGGGTGAATCAAATGGCAGAAATGGCTTATAAAGGCGCAAGGACGAACCCTTCTGTTGCAAGTAATCACGTAAGAAAATATCGTTATGTGGAAGGTAATACTTGTCTTCGGGAAAGAGAAGATGGCTCATGTGCTAAATATAATGAGGTAAGGGAGACAGATTATACAGACGCATATATAAGCGGAGTGATTAATAGTGATCGTGTCTCTAATGTATTTGTAAATGGAAGACCAGTCGCATGCACTGGTGACTCTGTTACGGAAACAGAGTCATATTCACTTGGTGGTTGGAAGTTGGATTATTCCGACGAAGGAGGAACAGGTCATATCACGGGCGGCTCAAGTACCGTTTACGTCAACGGGAGACAAGTGGCTACTGCAGGATCTTCTGTGACTACGCATGCCCGTACTACAACGACCATCGCAGAAGGGAGCAGCAATGTGCATATCAATTAAAGGAGGTGAAAATACATGCCGTATAATCACTATGGATACCTGGATCCGATACATATCGTATGGCGTCAAGGAACGAATGAAGATCCTTATATCGATAGAGCCGAATATTTGAAAGTGCTGAATCATAAGGTAATTCTTGCGGAAATACCGGATCGTTTCACACGGGTGAAAATAGCTGGATTAATGGAAGTTAACTATGAAGGATCGCCGAAAAAGGCGATTAAGCCAAATGAATTCAGTGTCAATTATTCAACGGGTGTCATCGAATTGCATGAATCCCAAGAATCGAATGCCGTCAGCGTATCCTATAAGGGAAGAGGATTCATTCAATATCCGTCTAGTCGAATTTATCACCAGGATGAGATGAATGATGTTGTCGAGTCCCTTGCGACGATTATTGATCGTGCAAATGTGAAAATTAAAGATGTAAATGCCAAAACAGAGGACTATGAGAAGCTCAGAGACGAATTGCTGCAGACGATCATTACATCCGATGTCGCCACTACAAATGCTGAAAAAAGTACTGAAGAATCAAAAATAGCGACAGACATGGCTTATGATGCTTATGAAACGACGCGACTCGTCTTCTTGCCATATGTAAAAACGTATCAACAAATTTTTAGTAATTATCCGTATCCGAAAATTGGTTGGACCGTTCAAGTGTACGACTCCGGGATTCGATACCGCTGGGATGGAAAGTCTTGGGTCGCTATCGATTTGCTCGGGGGCAACATTCCGTTAGCCAATAAAGGGGTTAATGGGCTGATGTCCAAGGAGGATTGGGCGAAGCTAAATTCCTATGACGATCGACTTAAAGAGAGAGTCATTACTTTTGTAATTCCTCAGTTCCCGGATATTGGCGTTCAGCATATTCATGCTAGATTTCCCTTCAAAGGGGAGATTGTCAATGTTCGAGGAGTGATAGGCAGTGCAGATTCGAAGGTAAGTACCGAGATTTCGCTGCAGAAGAGTAGAGACATGCTCAATTGGTCGGATGTACTCTCTAGAAATATTGTATTTCGCAAGGGAGAACACTTCGACGATGGATTGAGGAAAGTTGATGTTGCAAATGTGGCGAAAGACGATATTTTTCGCTTGGAAATTCTCCAGCTTGGCGGAGATGTCCAAGATATTACAATTGAAGTTATTATAAAAATTACACAGTAAGGAGTTTGATTCAAATGGCAACAGCACCGATTATTAAATGGTACGATTTTAATCATGCAAGTGAAATTGTGGCACCCTTCGACTTTGGAGTGGTTGATGCAGGGGATTGGGGTCCCCCCTTTACGTTCAATATTTGGAATAACCGAGGCGGGGCTACAGATGTATCCAAGATGGAAGACTGCCATATCACGACACGGGATATGGATGGCGGTACAGGCGACAAACAAGGGAAAATAGTAGAGGTTGTAAGAGATGATTGGTTCCATGCACAAGTTGATACATTGGCAGAGTCGGATCTCCAAGCAGATACATCCAAAATTGGCCGCTCAGGAAGCAAGCCGATCGGTACTACGAAGTCGACTGATAAGAATAACGCAGGTGCGACAATTACGCCTGTAACACCTAGTGCAAAAGAGATTCTCGGAATAAATAATAACGGCAATCAAACGGATTCAGGCGGTAACTTCGTCACCGTAACATTGCAGGCAGCGGTTCCGCTGGCTGCAAGTGCAGGCAAACAGAACTTTAAAATCCGCGTTTCCTATCGATTTGTATAAAGATGATGAAGGACGGGCTCGAAAGAGCCTGTCCTTTTTTCTTTATCTGACAGGCAAATTATAGTGGAGGTATATGTAATGATATTTTCGACTAGTAATGGCACGCATCCGATTTTAAGTCAGGATTTTATCTGGGTGGCGGACTACTATGATGGGACACACTTATGTGAATACGATCTTGAAACAAAAGAATCGGATCCGTATCGCTTCTATAGTATTGATAGAATGAAGCTTCTTCGTTTCGGCTTGATTGGCCATAGCTCCAAGCTATTCTTCGAAGCGGCGAATGGAGTCTTTACTATTAACGGCCAAGATTTTAGAATTTCCTATGTAGCAAACGGCAAAGAGTATCTATTGAATGGAAGATCTTTGTTCTATAACGACATTATTTCTTATAAGGATGCGGTTAGTGAGGCGAATCCATTTCAAAAACAAACGGATTGTGGAATGTTTACGAACCGGATTACGCAATATAACTTCGGATATAAGAAGAAGTTGGATTTGGATGGGATTACATTTAACTTTCAAGCGATTGTATCCATTCCTTATCAAGATAAAGCGTATATGTCCTTCAAAATTGCTTCTGATCAGGAGCTCGATGGCAAAATCGTAATTCAACGCAGAGGCTTGGTTGTGGAAGAGATTGAATCACCCTTGCAAAAGGGACATAGTACGAATATTACATGGACATTGAAATAAGGAGATGAAAGGTATGACAGAGTTCTTATGGGGGACAAAGGACATTAGAGGCGATGTGAAAATTATGAAAGCCACAAATGATACATTAACTTTCGATGTTGACGGCAGCTCATACACAATTACTTTGGAGGAAGGCGTATATCATACCCTTCGCGAAAAACATTCTTCGGCGCTTGTTGAAGCTTTGAAGGAAAAAGTTATGCAACAAACTATTCCTATCGAAGTGATGCTAGGTGGAGCGTTAAATGACGATGGGAAAGTAAATTATGTGGTCTTTGAACATAAGAGCGGTGGAGTAATTGACAACTTTGGAGGGACAATGAAGAGCTTGATTTTTAATTAATTGAGGTGAATATACATGGCTACTCAAAATGATGGCGCAATCCATTTTAGCGGAACGTCTGGCGAGTATGTAGAGATGGGCGCTGCTGGACTTCCAACAGGCGATAAGCCAAGATCGATTGATTTTTGGATGAAACCAGACGATAACGGTTCTAAATTGATGGTTCCTGTTCGATATGGTGATGACTATCCTAATGTCAAAAAGTTTGAAATTATCATTAATCCACTGAATAACGATCCAACAACAAGAGGAAAAGTGGCAGTTAGTGTTGGTGGTGAGATGATTGCAACCAAAAATGAAGTCATTCAATCCTGGAACGATTGGTATCATATCGCAGTTACGTATAGTGGCGGTGGTTTGATGAAAGGAATTACAATTTATGTAAACGGAATCAAACAAGAAGTTGAGTCAGTCTTTGGATATGGAAACACGACCCCTTTCGAAACAACAACGACCCAGTTTCGATTTGGAGTTGACTACAAAGGGAAAATGGATGAAGTACGACTTTGGAATTTTGCAAGATTAGAGGCGCAAATTCGTGCAGATCGTTTTCAAGTGTTGACAGGCTCTGAAACAGGATTAGTCGGTTACTGGAGATTTGAAAAGAGCAGCATTCAAAATGACGAAGTAAAGGACTACTCAAAGACTAAAAACAATGGAAAGACAGTGGGCAACGTTCGGTTTGTAGATGGTGAGTTTGCTTTGCAATCAGGACAAAAGATCGAAGAGATCGGAATGCCTATTAACCTTGAAAAAGGTGCGTTTAAAAACACTTTTGCTGATGAGGGTAAATTACAGTTGAAAAGGCTTTATGAAATTAAAGAGTCAGATGCTGCCGATCATAAAGGACAAGGAACAGAAGCAGATCCTTATCTGATCCGCGATGCATATGATTTTTTTAATATGCGGAAGAATCCATATGCCTATTATAAGCTAACAAAAAATATCGACTTTAAAGTCGGACTTTTTGAGGAAGGAAAATACTACGGCTTTGATTTTTATGGTGTTCTAGATGGAGACGAATTTAAAATATTGAACTTTACTCAAAAGATAGAAGGCGTATCTACCGGATTGTTTACTTCACTTAACGATAAGTGTGTTGTAAAAAATGTATACATTGAGAATGTAGATATTGTAGCTTCTATGGTAGGGCAAGGAGTAATTACCCCTCAATTCAATAACGGGAACATTGACCGGGTAGCAGTAACAGGAAATATTAAGTCAAAACAAACAAGCAACACTAATGTCTATTGTGGTGTGATTGGGAATATGGCGGGGGGAGCCATATCAAATATGTACATTAATGTGAATGTTGATACGACCGATAGTAAGGATGGAAGATACATGGGTATCCTCGCAGGGTTATATCGAGCTGGTCTACTTAATAACATTATCATTGAAGGGACTTTAATAGGAAACAGAAAAAGTGACACAATAGCAGCGGTTGTTGGATATAGTTATGCTGCAAGAAGCAATATCTATTACAACACGGATTACAATACATACAATCATCCACTATTTAATGGAGCGTCTTTCGCTGGCGCTGCAAAAACCGAAAAAGAATTGAAAGATACAAATGTATTCAAAGATTGGGATGAAAGCGTTTGGTCTATTACAAACGGTATGATTCCAGAGCTTAATGGTTTTGAAAAACTTACTCATGCATTAGCTGAAAATGGCGAGTGGGAGTCAGAAGTGATTGATTTAGTTGATAATTATACGGCATTTAATAAGTTAGTCAGCGTTCAAGAAATTGTTGATGGAGCCAAGGTTACAATTCTTACTAAAACTTCTCATGATAATCGCATGTGGAGTCCATATGTAAAGCTTAGCGGGAATAGTACAATTGCTAGTCCAAAAGCGCGATATGTCAGAGTTAAAGTCATCATCCAAGCAGATAGCAGCAGCCGAAAAGTGACAGAAGTTGAAGGATTTAATGGAATGATAGATTACGATAATTCTGAGTACGCAAGAATAGACAATGGGCTTCTAAAAGTAGATTATACGGAACAGCACGATTTGACTTTAGATGATAGCTATAAGGACAAGGGATATATCGTGTCAACAAAGATATATGCGAAAAATATAAAGAGGATAGATCGAATAAGAGTGTATTCAAGATAAATAAAATTACAATTAAATTGAGAGGTGAAGGTGGATGGCCAAGCCTAAAACGTCCGGTGTAGAGCGAGACTTCATTCTAGAAATGGAGGTAGGGGATTACATTCCCATGAGAATTTATGAGTATTCAAACAATCCATTCGAGTTCACTGGCGGGGTAAGTCCATGGGGAGGTGCTGGAAGTAACTACTTGACGCTTCCAGAGATTGATTATAGCGGTGCAGAAATAAATAACGCACGAGGGATTTTTTATTTTATTAAGGCAGATGAAGGTCTTCTTATTGCGGATAGAGTGATTAAAACAATCATTTCCTACAATGAATTAAAGGAAAAAAAAGATAACAATTACATCCAAGGCAAAGCCATGACTATAAATGGAGTATACGGATATATGAGATGCCTAACAGGAGGAGTTAGTCAAATAAATGACAAAGGGATGTTAGAGAATGATACGAATAAGGCAATATTAGGCGCTTACCCGCATGATAATGAGTATGACAAGTATATTGTTAATTCCAATTTAAATGGAAAAATTGAGGCGTGTGATGATGATGTATGGCATCATTTTAAATATAAAACAATTACGCAGAGTACACATTATTTAGATCCTGCACAATGTGTTGCAAGAGGTGGGAATAACAATGGGGCAGGGTTTGAGCTTCAAGATGTAAGTAGAAGAGCATCAACTGGGAACAATAGAAATGGATTCAGACCAGTTTTTGATTTTAGACATCTTTACGAGGTGAATTAATATGTCTTTATCTTTGAATAATAATTTACAGACGCTTAAAGTGGGGGATTATTTTTGGTGTAATTCTTATACTACGGATGTTAGATTTGATAGTATTGCTGACGAGATTACGGTTCCAGACGGAAACAACCATTATAAAAACGAGATAAAGTACAGATGGGTGTTAAATAATTTAGCTGTAAAAACAGATTACGAAGTAGAAACTAAGCAGATTAACAAGGATTGGACTGCTGCGGCTAACGGATATTTTAGATTTATTGTTGTTGATATAAAGAATAATGGAGATATTATCTGTATAGCTGATAGAAACATTTCTTATCGAACACCTTGGATAAATTATGACGCAAGGGGGGATAAAGGAGGGTTGATGCAAGTCGGCACATCCTATTATGAGCATGAGACTATTTTATACGAAAATATGTGTGTTGGCGGAACACCCATCTGGTCGTCTTGTCTGAATAGTAATATTGATCAGTACGGAGGCCAAAAGGCTTTTGGTGAAACAGCCGTAAAAGGTACATATTGGGCTACAGGACTATGCTTTGGAGATGCAAACTTTGATAAAGAGTGGATAGGGTATCAATTTAAAGATCCAGTGTCAATTCAAAGAGTAAATATAGTATTCGAAAATAGATACTGGACAGAAGTATATAATTTAAAAAAGTTATATTTAGAATACTCGGATGATGGGAACGACTGGGGATTAGCTAAGGAGTTAGATATAAAAATCGGGACTAATGCCGCCAACATTTGGCATGTATTGAACTTCAATCATGAACACCCATATAAGCACCAATTTTGGAGAATGCGATTTGGACTCGCTAATACTAATCTGACCAAAGATCCACTTAAATTAAATTACTTGGAAATGTGCGAAATCGCAACACGTAAAACCAATGACAAGCTTAAAGACTTTAATCCTATAATAACGTCAATTACTTCTAATGCCAAAAAAGATGAGGGATTTATAGAATACAATGAGTGGGATAAGTATATCAATTCAGATTTGAATGGCGTAATGGACAAGATAGGAGACAATTCAGTTTGGAATTTGAAGTACCCATCCTTCACTAACACACCTGCACATGGAGCATCAGTAGGTGTGGTTATAAGAGGTGGAGGTAACGGAGATGCAAGCGCCTTCGCAGTTGTTGATGCGAAAAAAAGATATGAAAATGATGTAACAACGGGTGTAGGGTTCAGACCTAAACTTATCCTTAAGCCGAAGAATAAAAGAGGCGAAAAGCGATATTTCTTCAATGCAAGTGGGCAATATAAAACATACGATTTAGGAAGTGAACAAGTTCTTGAGCCTACGGGACTAATTGATGAATTCATAGATGATGGTTCTACGATGGCAAGTACACAGCACCAAATAAAGGTCACTGCCAGCAATGGAACAAATGTCTGGAAACTATTTAATAACAATTCTGATTCTTGGGTATCATCTGATGGTGAGACAGGAGTAGAAATTACAATTGATTTAGGAGAAGGAACCGATAAAACGGTTGGTGGGTATGTGATGAAATACAATTTTGGTGAAAACACACTTCCCGCAGCCAATGCAACTGTAAAACAAGACATATACTCGTCTCCAAGAGATTGGGATGTTTACGGTTCTTTGAAAGGTGATGATTGGACTTTAATCGAAAAGCGGCGCGGAGTTTATTGGAAACAAAATGAAGGAAAGACATTTACGTTAGGCAAAGATGTAAAGTTTAGATTGTTCAAATTTGTATTCATTTCAAATAATAGTGATATTAAAAATGTTGCGATACAATATCTCAATCTCCATCCAACAAAGTATAAAAAAGTAAACCCATTTTGGAAACCGTTATCTACAACAATACCTTCACAAAAGATTATTAAAAGTGAGGGCATATCTGATGTATCGATATTAGATAGAAAAAACAAGATTAATAAAATGGACGCAACGTTCAGCAATAATCTTGGTTCTGGAAGTATATATAAGTTGGAACTAGACTTCTCTACATTACAGAAAATGTATAAATTGAATTTGCAATAAGGTAGGTGTCTGATAGTGCTTATAAAGAGAGTTAAGTTCAGCAATTTATCAACTAAAAGTTCAAGTGTAGTAAGCTTGCAAAGAATAAGGTTCTACAATAAAGATGGAGGGAAAATTAATTTTGGAAAAGTCATTACAAATAGTAGTCATACAAGGTTTGAGACTGAATTTGCATATTTAGATTCAATGGCGCGCTATGATGGGTCAGTTTATGACGCATTACATGATGGGTATTTTCGAATGGATGTTGCGAAACAAGACGCTAGAAGCAACTTTCAAATCGTGTTTAAAGAACCTCAAGCAATAAGCAAATTTGAATTAGATACAGCCCCGTTATGGCTTATTCATACCAATATTAAAGCTGAATTTTACAATACAAATGATGAACTGGTGAGAACCTACATTATAAATCTGAGTGATTATGAATTTAGCAACAAAGGGTCTCTTCGATTGACTACCATTCCTACACCTGAACTCGCGGTCGAACAAAGGTATTTCATTTTAAGCGAAAAGAAAGCGAATGGAGTCACTAAAAGTTTCACTATAGAAAAAAAGGAAGTTAGTGCAATTCCACTATTTTTTGAGGACGAATTTGATAATGAAATTAACAGTGTTGATGCATATAAAGAGTATTCAGCAGAAAATCCAATAGAACATGTTTTTAAAAACAATAAAATAGATGACTTTGCTTGTGCTTATCAATCGGCTGATAGGAGCCATACGCTGTTTGCACACCCAAGCATTAAGGTTGACTTTAAAAAACCTAGATTAATTAACGCTGTTGAAATACAGTCATCAGGGGTAAAGAAGAATGCACATATCAGAATTGAAGGATATGACGAGATTAATAAAGAATGGAACCAACTATCTGAATACAAAGCAGAACTTTTATGTAATTTCAGTAAAATTCGAATGGAATTTGATAATGCCGCATTTTATTTCTCATATAGGATTACATTTGTAGATCTATATAGCGAATATGTACTGATAAACGATATTAAACTGATTGAATATCAGTCATTTCTTAAGGAGGTATCTATTTCTTCGCCAGAAGATTATAAAAGATACGGAATGAAAAGTGATGAATTCTATTGCACAAGTAATGTGCTTAAGAAGGTTGTCCAAAAAGATAAAACGAAATATGGTAGTGGGAATATATTTTCTAAATTGTTTGACAATAAAAATAAAGAAATAAAGAGCATCACAATTTGATTGTGATGCTCTTGAGTGAGGTGTAAATATGTTTGTACCAATACTTCCATTATTTAATGAAATGTATCGAATAAAACAAGGATTCGAAATTGCCACTAGTGAATATTTTCATACTTCAAAATCTGAATACAACGAATTTAACATGTGTGATGGAGATATGAATACCGCATGGGCAAATAGCACTTTTAAAAAAGTACATGCTAAATTCCAATTTTCAGAAGAATATTTCCCCCGAAAGATATCAATGACCTCTACTTCTGATGCGTCAAAGTCTCCTAAGAGCTTTAGGCTCTATGGAGTTCCTGACGATACACTGAATCTCATGAATACGTTTGGCTTGAAACAAGTGGATGAAGAGCCATCGTGGATTGGTTGTACTTTATTGCTAGATGTAAAAAATGAAACATGGAGAGAACAAGAAAGAAAAGAGTGGACTTTTAAAAATGACAAAAAGTTTAAAGCTCTCATCCTTTATATGTATGAAAAGCAGGGCGACTGGAATGGCAAATCAGAATATTCAATTGCAGAATTTCAGTGCTATGAATACATAGAAAATGAACGGAGTCTAATTAAGCGGAAAGTCGATGGTAAGCATGTAGGTATTACAAAACGAATTAAAACTCCATTCGTGGGTTTCAGTTTCGACGATATTAATGAGAAACGAAATCGATTCAAGCTTGTACCTAGTAGTCGTGGTTCGTTATCGATATATGGGATCTTCCATCTTTATTTACGAAATGGAGGGTGTATCTTATTTGGTGATGATTATTATGGTGGAAAGTTATACATGGAGTTCATCAAAGATGGAGATTATGATTTCAATGTTGGATTAGTTGCTAAACATGCTGAAAATTATGTTGCAACGGGAATGAACAATATACTATTTAATTTTTATGGCAAGGATCTATACGTTTATGGAGCAGAGAGAATTGGTGAGAAAACTATGATTGCACCTAACTCAGTATATGGTGTTCGAAGAGTTGGAATAGCAATGGATTTAGATAACAACATTTTCGAAGTTATTGTCGATGGGAAGAGTATGGGGAAAGTAAAAGTAAGAGAGTTGCCAAAACCGGTTATACCAATTTTTTGTGGCGGGGCTACGTCTAATAAGCTTCTTACAGAGGCAAAATTTATGCCTAGAGGGTTTAAGAATATCGTTTCCAAAATGGAATATGAAAATGTTATAGCAGTACTTCCCGAAAAAGTATCCGTTAATGATTACATGCTATATGGGATGCAAAAAGGGCAAAAAATAGAATTCGACAAGCCCTATATCAAAGAGTTTGTTTGGAGTAAAAAAGATGAAGCGTTGGGAGAAGGAAGAGCTTTTAGTTATCCGTTTAAAGCAACAGAAAATATACAAAAAATCAAGTTAGATGAGGTGGAATAAATGAAGCAAGAAGTTTATTCGCATGGATTCGATCATCCTGTAAAAGTATACACAACCACCACTGAGACAGAAATGTACTTTCTCCAAGTCCCAATTAATGAGTTGTCTTTATGCAGATTGAAATCAATTAAATTTAGAGGATTACCAAACGTCCAAACAAAGATGAAAATTGCTATCCTGCAAGAGACAAATAGGTACAGAGAATATAAAACTCTTTTAGCTAGAGAGCTGATTAATGACGGCAAATATGGGGATGACATTTATTATTTTGAGGGCATTGATATTACTTGTCCTAAAGAAACATTTTTAGCAATCATCTTCGATCAAAACACTAAAGTTCCAGCTGAAGGAGGTTGGTATAGAACTTATGTTCCTTGGGTGTACTCAAGATGCCTCAAAGTAAATTATGAAACAATCACGGATGGTAGTAGTATTGATATTTATAATTATCCAGCTAATGCAACATGGGAAATGCACTACCCGATTGAATTCGAAATTGAAACATACGAAACAAAAACTGAAAAAATTTTATTCATAGATGAATCGGGTGAATATAAAAGATACCAATTACCAAAATATATTGATCTTTCAAAAGCAGAAGAAAGTAGCAAACATATTTATAGTAGTGACACACATATAAATCACCCTAATTCTTTGTGGAAAGTTTTTAACAATGAAGTCAATTCTGGTTGGGTGAGTGTAAATGGTCAGAATCAAATACGATTTATTACATATGACTTCGGAGTACCTACGACTATAGATAGACTTGAGCTTGAAGCATTACGAATTGCGGATAGTGTCAATTTTGGAATCCAGTATTGGACTTTTTTTGGTTCCAACGATAACAACAACTGGACACAGATTTACAAATGTGATAACAACTCAGTGGATGTAAATCGAGATGGATACAATTCTTCAAATGGTAGTCACATTAGATATATAGATTTCAAAAAAGTAAAACCGACGTTTCAATTCTATAAAATTGAGTTTGGTGATGGCTATCATAAAACTGCACCATACGACTATTCGGTAGGTGTTAAACGCATTGGGTTAATGAAATTTGTCGAAGAAGGTTGGGAGACAATCGGCAGGGATATAACAGACAAGGACTTCATAAAATACGGAATGTCTAAAAGTGAAGTAGAAGCCCTGTCAGCAGCGGAATTAAGTCAGTTATATGGTGACTTTGAAGTGAAAATATTCACTGAGATTCCTCAAAGTCAGCCAGTCTTAATTAAAGAGATGGAAAAAGGTGAATATCTTCCAAATTTGGTAGGTGATGAATTTGAAATCTTAAAGTATACAGAAAATCCTTTAGCGGAAGTGGTTGATTTTATTGTTGAGGATAATGAAAAGAAATCATTAGCGGATTATTTTGAAAATAATGTTGAATTAAGTATCTATTCTGAGGATGGGAAGCCAGAAGTTGAGTTGGGTACAGAGTACTCCCCAATAGATGATTATCAAGGGAATGACATTGAACTGCTTGAGTATAGTGATGTTAGCCCTATTGCAGAAAAAATAGAAGAAAAGCAGTTCGCAAATGAAACCTCTGAAAAGGTGGATAGTTTGTATATAGACAGCTTAGAAATAGATTTGAAGAATACAAGGGAGTTATTTAGGTAAACTCATAGGGGTGTGATTAAAGATGGGAAATGGATTATACGCGTACAGCTTTGATGGGATTAAAGGGAATATTAGGATCGAAATGCCCGAAAAATGTCGCGGTATTACGAGAATAAAGGACGAGGTATTTATTGCTCCTAACGATAAGAAAAATTACGTGTATGTGTTGGACTTTTATTCCTTGACTATAAAAAGAAAGCTCCAACTGATGAATCCTCTATGGGGAAGCGGTCTTGGCACGGATGGTAGGAAGCTTTTTGTCAGATTGTCTGATGATCCATACATGATAAAAGAAGTTGATATCCACACAGGCGAAACACTAAATGCACTAGTTAAGCCAGAAGTCAACATTTCGGATAATGGAGCATCTTCATTTCATATTGATGAAAAACGCAACCTATTATATATGGCAGACCATAAAAAAAGCGTGTATTGTTTCGATGCAACAACAGGTAAGCAATTAGCTGTTGTTACATTATCTACAGATGGTAATCCATTAGGAGTTACAATAACAAATGAATTTTTTATTGTTTCTGTATACAGGGGAAGTTCTCCGGCACATATTTATTATGCCAAAATACCGGACTATGAGAATTTTGGGGCTGAAGAGTTCTCCAATTTGAATTTTACTTTTTACAATTATGAATCAGTTATTTTAGGTTGTTGTTCGATTGGCTCTTACATGTTATTCACAAAAGATAATGCTAATATAGCATATTTAGATTTAGAAAAGGTAATTGGAAAAGAGGTAAGCAACGAGAGATTTCTAATCCATCATGACAACAAATATAAAACATTTGATTTGTTTGAAAAAACAAAAAACCTCACAAGTTTAGTACCTGTCATGACAACAAACAACTCAAATGGCACTGCAATATCAAGTCCCCATGAGGGTGCATATGAAGCATTTCGCGTGTTTGACGGATTAGACAATACAGCATGGGTTACGGCAAAAACTCAGGTAAGGTCATGGTTGTCTTATGATTTTATTAGCCCAACTTTATTTAATACCTACGCATTGCAATCCAGAGAAGAAGACGTAGGCGAGTCACCAAGAGCATGGGATTTGGAAGCTTGGAATGGTTCACGATGGATAACGCTGGATAAACGCAGAAACGAAGTGAATTGGAATAAAAACGAAGTTCGAACCTATCATTTTCCAAATACGAACCAATATAAAAAAATCAGATGGAGATTTTATGAGAACAATGGGGCTGTACTTGGAGTCGCTTTAAGGAAAATTAACCTCTTCCATCTAAGCGACAGTGGGTGGATCGAACTTTCAAAGCCAATTAATACTGAGTATGTATATAAACATGGAATAAGTGATCTAAACCAGATTAAGAAGGAAGATTGGGGGTTGCTCTCTGCCATTAACCCAAAGGTTAAACTTCTGAGATATACACACGATTTACTTTCCGATATGTTCGAAGACAATAACATGCTTTATGTTGCAAAGAATGCGTCAAGAAGTGTGGTGAGATCTCAATTCACACCACTGAGTCAAATTTCTATTCCTTTAGGTAACATCTCCATAAATGATGATGTTGAAAAAATTTCAATAGAGCTAACTAAAGATTACAAAGACAACATTCGATTATTTGTATCATTCGACAACGGCATGAAGTGGGAATCCTATAGTCAAGGGCAATGGAAGAGTCTCGATATCACAGACGAAAATGATATAAAGAAAAATGGGATGCGAACTTGGGAATTCGAATCTCTAAGAACAGAAGATTTCAAAGCTAAGGCTATTTATGGATTTATTAAAATTGGATTTATGTTTGATACAAAGCTTAACGAAAAAGGATCCGTGGATGTGGATAGCGTAAAGGCAAGCATCAATACGTACATGAAAGGTGCGCGTGTTAGCGACTTAGCTCTGTATATCTTAAATACAACTTCAACCATTAACCTTTCATTTATCGGAAACAAGCTATCAGGAACATTAAGTGACTATGATTTGGGCCTTGTTCAATATCGTGTATTCCTTAATGATAAACCCTATTATCCGCTCTCAGGCGAGTTTACGAATCTACATGGTTCTCCAGAGGCAATAGCTCTTAATATTAAAAATACAGAAGTCAAAATTGGTGAAAAGAACACGCTTATTGTAGAGTTTAAGGATTATTGGGGCAGTGTAGACTCATGGACGACTCACTTTATCGGAACCTATGCAGGATTGATGTTTAGCGACAACTTAGGAAAGTACTACACAACAGATATCGGGGAAATCCTGAAATACTGGAATGCGGGTACGCTCGTTGCGGGACAGATCTCTTATGAAAATAAGATTACGCTTACGAACATGTATGGCCACAAGGTTACGAATATTGAGGTGAAGGGAATTAATGCTGATTTACCTAACGGAGTCAGAATCGAATTATCAAAGGAACAGTTCCCATTCACGCCAGAAGAAGTACTGAATTGGAATACAATACTAGACTACAATCAATCCGTGGAGTTTTTTGCCCGATTAGCTACAGAGCGAACGGCAAACTCAGTTCCGAATGGGAAATTCGAAATTAGAGCACGGGCCCAAAAAATTTAGTCCAATACAATGGAGTGATGGCAAGTGCATGAAGAATATGTTGATTTTAATGCGAACCTATGGGTGGGTTATGCGCATGATGATGTAGAATCAAGCATGTATGTTAGACACTACGATGAACCAGTCAATACAATGGCCGGCAAATATGTTCTGTATACAGGCAAGAGCATAGATTTGGATTCCTATATGTTTGTATACAAGAAAGCCTATAATGATTTGAACTCGTCTCTCATAGTCCGTGTACAAAACAAGTCAGAGTTAGATTCATTTGTGATGATCATGTATAAGGGGATCAGTGATAAGGAATCCACAATTGAGGCGATTGCCGGAAGTTTCGTGGAAAGTGTCATCGAAGTAGCGCCCAACAATCGAATGTACGGAGATTATGAACTGTTTGAGGCGCCTAGAATTATTCAAGAGCTAGTTCCCGTAAAGGATGCCTTTACGAGGGATAGTGTAAGGTATCAGTCGCAAAACTGGGGCACTGAGAAACAAATGTTTGTCGGTAGGGACACGAGGGATTATTTACATATTGAGAACTTCGAGTCATTTGTCGAATTTGATTTGTATGCTCTAGGTAAAGAAAAACTAATTGAAAAGGCCACGCTAAGACTATATTGTGCTGATGATAAGGTTGAAGGCCTAGATCTCGAATTTACGACAAATAAAGAGTTCTGGAATGAAATCGGTATCACAGCAGCAAATGCTCCAATGCCCCTGGGTCTGATAACAAACAAGTTCCTTTACAATAAACAAGAGCGATACATCGAAGTAGACATGACTGATATTGTACTAAAATGGTATCGCGACGAACAACCGAATTATGGTATAGGCATCAGATCGCAAGCGAACTCGTATGTAACGTTTTTCACTAGGGAGTTAGGGTATAAGCAGCCAAAACTATTTGTACAATATATTGATTTATCTAAATCTTATACGGCAACTAGATACTTGCTTGATGCTGAGATGTTTGTCATTGGACGTGGTTTTGCCGACCTGGATGCTAGGATCAACGTTAATAGCAATATCGGTTTTAGTTGGATGGATTCTTCCCTATATGTACACCGGGCGGATGTACCGATGCTTATGGACTATGACGCTGATATCTATGTATCAAGACCGGAGCTCCATTCTTCTATGTTTGTATATAAAACGGCTAAAAGCTATCGAGATGCAAGCTTAACGGTAAGATCGTTACTGCAATCTTCTGACGTAAAGACTCAAATCGATGCGACTAGACCTGAGCTCCATTCTGAAATGATTGTCGATAAAAATGCATTTCTCCAAGCTTCATTACAGACTAGGGCTTTTGTCGAGGATGATCCACGGGCAAATATAGAATCGCAAATGGAGTCCAACAAACCTGAACTCGGTGTAGTAATGGAAGTGTTTAGTTACAACGACTTATTTGAAGGAATCATTCAGGCAAAACCTTTAGTAAATGATGATGTTTCAGCGTTTATAAGTGTACCGACGCCGGAACAATATGACGATAAATCTTCCGTAATGTGGAGCAACAGACCTGAGTTGGGTTCTGAGATGCTTATCTATATTAAGGGCGATAGTGATTTAGAGAGCTATATGGAAGTCTATGAGCATGAGGATATCGAGACAAGCATAGCTTCAAGCAGTCCTGAATTGGTTGCAACCGTATTAGCTCAAATCGTGACCAATCTTAATTCCAGCATTGATGTTAGAGGTCATTCCATAATCGATTCAGTTCTTACGGTCAATGTGTGCAAGGATATAGATGCCACAATCGATATCAAAGCAATCCATGAAGTTGAGGCTGAGATGACGAGCAGCAGACCAGAGCTGTTCGGATACCTATTTAGAAGATATCAAGCGGACGAAGATCTTGTGTCTCAGACTACTTGTCGTCAAAGGGATGTTAATGATTTGCATGCAAGTTTTGGCATTAGATCTCAAACAGGTGGGGCCTATTATTTCATTATCTAAAATGAAGAAGTAGTAACTTAAAACGATAAAGAGGAGGTTTCGATCCTCCTCTTTTTTATGTTCTCTTGATGAATTTCTAGGGTCCTTATCACTTTATAAATTAGAAAGATAAACGATGCATTAAGCAAGAGGGTGGTTATGTGTGGAGGCATTGCAAATACTGATTCCGGTTATTACAGCATTAGTAACAGCTATATTTACATTCGTTGCAACAAGGAGTACCAATCGCAAGGATGTTACGATTAGCGACCGAAAGGCACTAAGCGAGGATGAGAAAGCCTTTAGATTAGAGCTGAAAGAGATTATAAATAGCTATAAAACTGATCTGGAGGAAGCAAGAGAAGAGATTCGAGTACTCAGCGAGGAAGTCGCTCAGCTTCACAAAACAAATCTCGAACTGACTTTAGAAAATAAAAGACTGCAAGTAAAAGTCGATGATTTGCGTGTAGAGCTACAATCTTTTCGAGGTGGTCAACATGAAATGGATTAAAGATGGATTATCGTTGGATGAAACCAAAGTTTCAGCACTTATTATCGGATTTTTTTGCACACTAAGTATGGCTTTGTACCAAGCTTGGCAAATCGGGGACATATCGGACAATATGCTGATGCTGCTCGCTTATGAGCTGGGTGCGTTTACAGGTATTAAATGTGTGGAATCGTTTGCGTTCGCGCCCGGCAAAAAAAAATCAAAAAGTAGCTTCTCTGAAACGGAGACAGAAAACTTGCCATAAGAAGTAGATAGTATTGGGGGAAAAAATGATGTTCAAAATGAAATACGAAATTGTTAAGCAATACATTACACCTAAGACACAAAGACGGCCAGGATTATCGATGCCCTATGTTGGATTTATCGTAAGCCATGATACCGGAAATGATGGCAGCTCTGCTTCAGCCAATGTAAGATATTATGAAAACTCACATAATGAAATGTCCGCATCGGCCCATACATTCATCGACGATAAACAAATTATCGAATGTATACCAGCTACAACGGCCAAGCCTGAAAAAGCTTGGCATGTAAGATATAACGTAAAGAAGGACAACGAATTATACGGGGGCGACGCGAACGATATTGCGATAGGAGTTGAATTATGCTATTCGCATAAGCGAGGCGCCGTTAATAATCTAGAAGCTTACAAACGGTATGTATGGTATCACGCCTATTTGTGCCATACATTCAAACTCGATCCTAGTAAACATATAGCAGGACATGATGAACTGGATCCAGAACGCAAAGTGGATCCTTTTAAAAATGCTTTAAAGCTCATGGGAATTAGTAAAGAACATTTCATTCAAGATGTTCAAAATGAACTGAAGTCATGCACTCAAATGAATAAATCAGATGAAGAATCGAAAGGTGTGAAGAAATTGGACAAACTTGCAGTAGCAGAAGCGCATAAAGCCATTGACCGACTAGCAAAGGAAGGAATTCTTTCTAGTCCTGACTATTGGAAAGCTCGTGTGGAAGAAAGTCTCCCTGTATGGGCGTATATGATTATGGAATATCGCAAAATCAAATAAACGTGTTAAAAGGAGTCTCGAATGGAATATATTCTAGTTGCATTCATAATGGTGTTTATTACACTTATTTCCATTAAGCGAAATAAGATATATAATAGATTAATTGAAATCGTTATTAAGTCGATTGTTAAAACAATTCAAAATAAGGAGCCAGAGATTGTATGCATGATATATAATCGGCTTCCGCCATTTTTCAAAGAAAGAACAAATTCCAAAATTGTAGCTGAAATTGTGAGCCTTACCATCCAGTTGTCCGGTGAGTTGTATGTGACCAAAAGAAATAAATAAGCATCAATATTCAATATGAAGTTGATATTTGTTGATTCTAAATAAGAAGTAATACATGAATGAGGTTTATGATGATATAATGTTGCTCTAGAAAAATGTGATGAGTACTAAGCAATACAGTAGATTTATACTCTATATTGCATGGTCATTATGCTTCTTATTACTTTGAACATGTCTAACTCTGAAAAGAAGGAGTATAGTTAGGTTATGAATCAAGCTGATTCCAACAATAATGAATTAGGTAAACAACCTTATCAGAATACAGAGCGGTTTTATAGAAAAACGCGAATCGAAAAATCTACAAGGAATTATACGATCAGAAGTCTCTACAAAGAATGGAGAAGAGATCGGTCATGGATCAGTCAGAATCAACATGATGAGATTGTTCTTCGGTTTGATCTGGCAATCCAAAGGAATGCAACCTGGAATGATCATCAGCGGAGCGACTTAATCCATTCGTTGATTTATGGGTATTATATTCCACCCGTGCTTATTCAGGATTCAGATGACGGGAAAAAGTGGTTTTTGGATGGGAAACAACGGATAACAACGATAATGAGTTTTATTGACGGTGCATGGAAACTGCATAAAAATACAGAGGATGTATATGGACATCAAATTGCAGGATGTAAATTCAAAGATCTGCCTCAAGAGATGCAAGATGAAATATTAGATGAATCCATCACTATCGTCAAAATAGAAAATATGACGGATGAAGAACGCGATAAGATGTTCGTAAAGCAAAATAGTGGCACGCCACTGTCTAGAATAGAATTAACAAGAGCGAAGCATAGCGATTTAATCAAGTCTATTAATGATTTGTCAAACCTACACTTCTTCAAAGAGGATGTAGGCTTATCCAAACGTGCTAGAGTACGGTTTGTAGATCAAGAAATGATACTTCAAATCCTGATGTTGTTTGAAGATGGGATAGATAAAATAAAGGGCTTTGGTGCAAAAAATATTGAAGAATATGTTCTTGACTTAAAGAAAACAGAGAAGGTTTTGGATCAAAACATTGTTGAAAAAATACAGAAAATCTCAATGTATCTTACGGATGCTTTTGCTTCGTTCGATTCAAATGAAAGAAAAAAAGCACTGAAAAAGACTCACATACCGATTATTTTTTGGTGCGCAGAGGCAGCAATGAATCAGCTTTTGCAGCCGGAGTTATACGGTGAGTTTATTCGGAGTTTTTTGGTTAGATGTTATCGCGTAGAGAGTGAATATGGGAAGTCGTGTCAAGCAGGGGCACCTAAAAAGGAAAACGTACTGAAGAGAATTACGGAAATGTCAATAGCTTTAGAACGATTTATATCTATTGTTCAATCTAATTTGGAAGTAGAGGAAGCAATCGTACAATTGGACAGGTCACTTCGCATATGATTATTGACAAAATGTAGAAATGGATTAGAATGTGAGAGATAGATTTCGTTTGATATTTACTGTAGAAAAAAGTTGGCATGGGAGGGTATTGGGGTGGTGCTCAGTACCCTTTCTTTTTATTGAAGTGTCATATATAATAAAAATATGTAGTACTTTATTTAGTTGATGCCCATTGCATAAAATGTATAAAGGAGGTTAGAGATGGATTTTTATAACGCAGAAATTAAAATGAAATATCTTGAGCAATTCGATAATTTAGACACAAGAGAAGTTTACTCAAGATTATTTAAAAAAGCAGTGGATACAGAAATAGAGCTCCAACGGGATATATATGATTTTCGTGATGATGAAATTGAAAATTTTATCGCAAATATGCTTAAACCAAAAACAAAAGAGAGTGCTCGGACGTATTGTAATGTTCTATCTTCCTACATACAATGGGCGATGGATCACAGTTACTCAAGAAATTTTACTAATCCATTAAAACGAAGACAAGAATATTTTTATTCCTTCGTAAAGGAATATAAACAATATATAAGTTATGATGAAAAGCAGGCAATTATCCATTCATTAGTGAATAAACAGGATAGTTTTATTATTGAAGCATTATGGAACGGTATTCAAGGCACGCAAGTTAAGGAATTAACAAATTTACAAATTTCAGACTTTGATTTTGATAAGAATAAAATTTATATAAGAGATGAAAAGGGAAATATCACTCGAATTATTTCTCCGATGGATCCATTTATTTTTAGCATGGCGGTACTGACGAATCAGGAGCAGTTATATTATAAATCGAATGGGGGAATTGATTTTTCAAGTAAAGTCAGAGACTCTATCCCACTTCCGAGCTCAACCTATATATTAAAAGGTGCAATAAATAATAATGATGAGAATCGGGATAAAGTCAAGTTCTATACGATTTACAATAGACTGGAAACGATTAGAAAAGTAGATGGATTAGAAGAGTACAGTGAGGCTCTTACTACTAAAAATATTGTACGGAGCGGTATGATATACTTGGCATTACAGATTTTAAAAAGGGATGGGAGACTGGAAAGGAAGCAGATCGAAGAAATATGCGATTTTTATAATATGAAGTATAAATGGTCTCTTCGAGATTTTTTGAATATAGAAATGATTAGGTCGTTATATCCTCACGAAATAGACGAGATAAAGAACGCAATGGAGTAAGTTATCCCATTGCGTTTTTTAGTGCGTCTATTTCTTAAACATAGATGAAAAAACTGCTAAATGAGAAGCTATAATTTCCTACAAAAATTTGACGGTAAGTATTGAATGGGATATAATTGGAATATAAAAATACAAACATATGTTCTTATTTTACTGTAAACATCATTGTAATGGGGGAGAAATAGTGGATAACTATGACAGCATTATTTTGCGTGAGTTAGAATTCGGAATGGGATTTAAAGGAAAAATGTTAGACGACCTAAAATTAGTCATTGTCGATGAAGCAACATTACAGCAATTTTATAATTTTATATTCCTATCCGGTAGTGATATGACAAAACCAATGATTGTTCATAAATTCATTATATATATAAAAGAAAAATCATCCTATAAAGAATATCACGAATTTGAAAAACTATATAAAGAATGTAAGTTAAAAATAGAAAAAATTACATTGATAAACAGATTATTTGCTAATATAGAAAATAATAAGGAAATAGAACAGGTTCTTCACTGGATTGATAACCAGAAAATAAATTTAAAACAACTGTACGATGCAGTTGTTACATATAGAAATGACTTTAATGTAAAAGAGATTGTGACCCTAATTGAGCAATTACATATAAATAAGGATTATAAAGATCAAATGAAAAGAGCGATTATATAAGACTAAAAAAATTAAATGAGAGGCAAATCGATGATGGATAAAAATACGACCTAAATGTATCGGATCAAAACCGATACAAAAAGCTATTGACGGAAAATCTAGTAGGGAATATAATCTATTTACAATCAAAAACAAAATAAAGTACTAAATTATAGTTTGAAGGATGGAGGTGACGAACATGATCAAATATGAATTGGAAGAAGGTACAAATAGTTTTAACTTATTCTTGAAGGATGATGATCACAACGTAAAGGTTCTAATTGCGGTCATTTTTAATGATGTACATGCACGAATTATTAAACGACGAATGAATGAATATGTTACGTCTTCAGCAAAGGCATAAACACTTATTAGGAAAAGGGAGGGCTATGTTATGTTTTATCGACATTATGAAGGTTATGAATGTTATTTGCTCGGTATTGTGAAATCGGGTATTAGCCACAAGCAAGCGGAAAAATACTTTGAGGCCATACATACTGAATCAGGGAAACATGTAAATGTATTTCTTTATAAAGGCGCCTTTCATGTGGATTCGGATGAATTACTTGCCCTTTATGTTGATGCTCAAGGAAGATATTGGGTACAACCTAAAGAGTTATTTTTGGGTTCAGTAATGATAGATGGACAAGAAGAACGACGCTTCTCTCCGTTTAATCAAAGAAGAAATGATTATTAATCATCAAAAACTATAAAAAGTACAGAGGTGAATGTTGTGGAGTATGATAAAAAGCGCTATTACAAAATTGGTGAGACTGTGTGGATGAAAAAAGAAAAAAGATTCGGGGTTGTGAAAGAACTTAATATTAATCCTTCTGCAAAGAAATATGAGCTAGTGATTGAAGAAAAAATAAACAATGAATACAAAACAATGTACGTAAACGTATGGGATGTTGATAAGGATAAGCGGACAACTCGTAATAAGAAGCCATGTGATACAGTATTGTTTGCCAAAGTGAGAGAAACGGCAGTCTTGCCCAGTTCCATGAATGCCGATGCGAGCTATGATATTTATGTAGATATTAAAAATGCAGTGTTGAATCCAAAAGGAAAATCAGTTGAAGATCCTGTGAGCATTCAGCCGAACGAAGTCGTATTTTTGCCTACAGGAATCGCATCTTCTTTATTGAATAAGTATAGACTTGTATTGAAAGAAAATAATAATGCCTCGAGTTGTTCCTTATCAGTCCTATCAGGAATCATTGACGCTAATTACCGTGATGAATGGTTTATTGCCATTCTTAATTCGGGATCCAAAAACGTTGTACTGACATCGAGTGTTAATGAAATTATTGAAACCAATGATAAAATTTATTACCCTGCAACAAAAGCCATTGCTAAGGCGGTTATAGAAATATGTCCTAAAGTAAGAACTAAGGAGATTACATATGAACAACTCCGCAAAATACCTGCTATTGAGATGAATCTAAGCTCAAATTAATAAAGATATTTAATAAGGGATGTTGAATGGTCAAAATGACAAAACGAGAAGTAATGGACTTAATGGCTTATTTATCATTGATTTCGGCTTCTAAGATGGGGAAGAGTGCGATACATCTAGTGAATGAAAATCAAGTTGATAAAATTATTAAAAAAGCTGTGGATTTGTTTGATAATGACAGTAATAAAGCAGAAGCATTTATTGAGGAAAAGACAAAAAAATTAATTCAAAAACTCAATAAACATATCAAAATGTAATAACATACAAAAGCAAAAAACCTTATCTAAGAGAAGAGGTTTTTTGCTTTTGACTGACGAAACTATTTAAGACCAAATGATAGAGAATATCATGCTTTTTATTGAAATACATATTGCGAAAATGCTCCATCGATATGAATTGGGAATGTACATGTCAGCACATTTTATGATGTGATAGGTGATGCACATGGGGGATAAGAATAAGAAGCTGGAGGGTGTCGGCGTTGACTTGCCGAGTGATGTCATTGTCTTTCATTCCGAGCAGCAGATGAAAGCTCATTTGCCCTGCAAAATGTATAAGCTTGATCATACATCGGGGAGTATCTGGGATCATACCCACGACTATATACAGATTTGGTATGTTGTTCGAGGGGAGTTCAAGCATTCCATTAATCATCGGACTTATAACATGGTGAAGGGAAATATATTCGTCATTCCGCCCTATGCCGTACATCGGGTCGATATGATTCCTGATCAAGGAATGGAAGTGATCGGATGTGAGTTCCTGCCTCATTTTATCAACGAACGATTTGAGCAATCGGAATGGAGCGGAGAATGCTTTGATTTTTCTTATTTGGAGCAGTTTCTGATCGATGAGAAGCACGTGACGCCAAAGGTAGCCTTGACCGGAGAGATCGATATGGAAGTCGGTCGTTTGCTTACGGAAATGTTGGAAGAGTACCGGGGGGCAAAGCGATTTTACGAGTTGGTGCTCAAAGCAAATTTACTGAAGCTTCTCTCTGTCATCATTCGTGAATATTCCAAGTTGGCAGATAAGCCGAGTGAAGAGGACGAGCGTGTTGAGAAGTACCGAGAGTTGATAAAGGCTGTGATGGACTATATTCATGAGCATTTTGCCGAGGAGCTTAGGCTTGAGCGTCTGTGCAGGCAATTCAACATTTCCAAAACGTATTTCTGTTACTTATTCAAACGATTTACAGGCAAAACATTCAACGACTATCTGATCGACTTGCGTGTGAGTAAGGCAGCGCATTGGCTCGTCGCGACGGATAAGTCTGTCACTGAAATCTGCTTCGGCACTGGATTCAATGATTTGGCCTATTTCTCACGCATGTTCAAGCGTCATACCGGCATGTCGCCCTCGAAATATAAGAAGCAGGCACTTGCGGGTCCATTGTCGTAAGCCTGCTGCTTGACGATGCATTTGAAGATTCTGTATACTAAGAGATATTATGAAGCAAGGGGAGATTTTAATGTTGGTGAGCGTTCTTAACTAGTCAATTCCATAGTGAGGCAACGGTTTTGCTGCAGGTGTATGTTCGAATTTCGTCATAGGAACATCCCTGAGAACGAACGTCCAGCGAGACGTTTATTTGAGCATGCTGTTATTAGTCCTCCGGAAACGAGTTAAGAACAGCGGATAAGCAAATCTACGCCAGCATTCCATTCTCTTGCTGCCCGGATCCGTGCTGTATGCAGCACGTTTTTTTGTAATCACCGTGAATTGTGTGCATTCCACCATAGGGGCACTCAAACATGGCCTGGGACAGTTACTGATGAGAACAAGGAATATATAGGCAGAGTATGCACATACGCATGCTCTGCCTTTTTTGCGTTATACAGACGATACCCGGCATGAACGATACATGCTGCTGTTTTCCGTGAACAGAATCCCTCTTTCCGTGAGGTATAATATGCGGCTGCTCTCCTACAACAATCAAAGGAGAATCAAGAGGCATGAACGAAACAATGCTGCAAAGACTGGATTATCATAAGGTTAAAGAAAAAGTATCGGAATATGCGGTTTCTTATGCGGGAAAAAGCCACGTCGAGAAGATGTGTCCGCTCACGAATATCGATGAGGTACGAAGAGCGATGGCAGAAGTGACGGAGGCAAGTGATATGCTGAAGCAGGGGGCGAGTGTACCGCTGCCGACCTTACAAGGGATTGAGCATATTATCTCACTCGTGAATACAGGTTACGTATTCTCGGAAGATGATTTCACGAATGTGGCTGTCTTTCTACGCAGCTGCACTCAATTGAAGAAGTATATGCGCGCGAAGTATGCAATTGCGCCTACAGTAAGTCAGTATGCTGCATCGATGTATGAACTGGAGAGCGTAAGGGATGAGATTGGGCGCTGCATTCGACATGGTCGAATTGCAGATGAAGCGAGCAGGGAGCTAAGCAGAGTCCGACGGAAGGTTATGCAGGTGGAGAGCCGCATCAAGCAAAGACTTGATAGTCTCATGAATAAACATAGAACACTGATGCAGGAGCATCTGGTAGGGATGCGCGGGGGCAGATATGTGCTGCCCATTAAGAAGGAGCTGCGCAAGCAGTTCCATGGCACCGTATTGGATGAATCAGCAAGTGGTCAAACCGTGTATATGGAGCCGACAGAAATTGCCCATCTTCAGCATGATCTCGCCCAGTGGCGGATTGCAGAGTCGCAAGAGGAAATGAAGGTGTTGAGTCATTTAACCGAATTGCTGGAAAGATCGGCACCTGAGATTGAGATAAATGTGGATACCGTTGGGGTATATGACTACCTATTCGCGCGCGCGAAATACAGCCGTGCGATAGATGGTCGACCGGTACAGTTGAATGATTGCGGCATCATTGACATTCGTAATGCGAAGCATCCACTGCTAGGCGCGCATACGGTGCCTCTTACATTTCGAATCGGTCGTGGCTACTCTTGCCTGATTATTACGGGGCCGAATACGGGCGGCAAGACGGTTGCCTTGAAAACAGTGGGACTGCTTACGCTTATGGCGCAATCTGGATTGCTGGTGCCGGCCCAAGAGAACAGTCTGTTCTCCGTATTTCGCAACGTATGTGTAGATATCGGAGACGGTCAGAGCATGGAACAGTCGCTAAGTACATTCTCGGCCCATGTTACGAATGTGATTCATATTCTTGAGGAAGCCGATGCGTCCACGCTTGTATTATTTGACGAAATGGCGTCCGGTACCGATCCTGGTGAAGGGGTTGGTCTGTCGATCTCCATATTGGAGGAGCTGCGGAGAAGAGGATCAATTGTACTTGCCACAACGCACTTCAATGAAATCAAGCATTTCGCAACTGCTACGGCGGGCTTTGAAAATGCAAGGATGGAATTCGATGCAGACACCCTGCAGCCGCGATATCAGCTGCGCATTGGGGAAGCTGGAAGCAGCTATGCCTTCCTTATTGCTGCGAAGCTGGGTCTGTCAGCCGATATTATTAGCCGTTCACAGCATGTTACAGAATCGCTTAGTGCAGGAACCTTCCGAGCTGAGAATGCTGCTGCTGCATCAGATGGGAAGTCCGCAATTTCTGAGGCTGAAGCTCCCAACGGAGATATCTCTATTTCCAGGGAAGAGCAGGATTCAGACCGGAATGATGCTGGAAATGAGGATGAAGCTAGGGCTGTTGAGACAGTAAACCTCGTCCAGAGGAATGGCAGTGCAAATCTTCCTGTGAGCAGGGAAGAGGAAAGGCATGTAACACCCACAAAGTGTGCTAAGGAGTCTATGAGCTCTAAGGATTCTAAGGATTCCGATAACAGCAAGAACCCTCCCGCTAAGCTGCAAAAAGGGGACTGTGTCCACATTGCATATTTGAAGCGTACGGGCATCGTGTATGAAGAAGAAGACTTACGCGGGAATGTAGGGGTACTTATCCAGCGCCAGAAGGTGAAAATCAACAAGAAACGCCTAACGCTGTACATTGAGAAGCGGGATTTGTACCCGGAGGACTATGACATGGACATTGTGTTCGAGACGAAGGAGAATCGCAAGAAAAAGAAGATCATGTCCCGCAAGCATGTCGAGGGCATCTCGATTGAGTATCCATCTGAATAATGAGATAACGCCATGTGAAGAGGCCTTCTATTTTATTAGAAGGCCTCTGTTCGTGGTGAATCCGACATAAACAAAAATATTCTGTAAAATGAGACAAACGTCTTGGGCAGAAGCAATTGCTAGCCAAAGCCGATGCCGCATCTCTGTCTCCTTTCCCCTGTATATTCCTGTATTAGAGAAACAAATGGGAGTATCTCACATCCTCAACTGCATCTGTGAAAGAAAGTCCAATATTTGTGGACTATAGTGCAATGTGCGGCGTACAAACTTTTTTATAATGTAGTGGAGACAGTTAGTATTCGTTGTAACCGCTTGCAAATAAGTGGAGAATTGAAAATTTAACCGAACACAACGACGAAATGGAGTGGGCTGCTGTGAAATTAGGAGTTAGCATTTATAGTTTGTATGCTGCATTGCAGGACAAACGTCTAAGTATATCCGGAGCATTGGAATGGATGAAGGAGAATGGCGCGGATCACGCAGAAATCGTGGATTTGGATTTGGATCTGGTCAACCATCCAGAGCGTGTAGAAGAGATTCGTACAACAGCAGAACGAATTGGGCTTGAGTTGTCCAATTATTGCATTGGAGCGAACTTTGCAGGTCATGACGAAGAGGGATTGAAGCGTGAAATCGAGCGTGTGAAGTCGCATGTTGATGTTGCGAATCGCCTTGGTGTGATGTTCATGCGTCATGATGTGGCATCGCGTCCGCTTGAACAGACAGGTGCTGCTTATTTCGAGCAGGATTTCCCTCAGCTTGTCGAAGCATGCCGGGAAATTGCAGATTATGCTGCCCAGTATGACATTGTCACAAGCGTGGAGAATCACGGGTTCTATACGCAAGCTAGCGAGCGTGTGAAGCGTCTCGTGCTTGCCGTAGATCGCGACAACTACAGAACGACCATTGATGTAGGCAACTTCGTATGTGTAGACGAGAATCCACTCATTGCCGTGAAGAACAACCTTGAATTGGCGTCGATGGTTCACTTCAAGGACTTCTATATTCGTCCAGCCGATCGCAATCCTGGCCAAGGCTGGTTCCGCTCTCTGCATGGCAATTATTTGCGCGGTGCAATCGTGGGTCAAGGAGACTTGCCAATCTACGATATCGTTCGCGCGGTGAAGGCATCTGGATTTGACGGCTATGTCAGCATTGAATTCGAAGGGATGGAAGACTGCCTTAAAGGCACGAAGATTGCGATGGACAATGCTCGCCGCATTTGGGAAGAAGTATAAATTCGACAGATCATTCTGGATGAAACATACAGATCAAAATTAGGAGGACTAATCGATGAGTAAAGTAAAAGTTGCGGTTATTGGTACAGGTTCGATCTCGGAAATGCACTTTAATGGCTATAAGAACAATAGTGAAGCGGAAATTATCGCTGTGTGCGATTTGAATGCGGAACGCGCGAAGGAGAAGGCAGTCAAGTACGAAGCTCCAGATGCGATCGTATATACGGATTATCATGAATTGCTTCAAAATCCAGATATTGATGCAGTAAGCATCTGTACATGGAATAATTCCCATGCACCAATTGCGATTGCAGCGCTCGAAGCAGGCAAGCATGTACTTGTAGAGAAGCCGCTTTGCATGACAGTTGAGGAAGCGCTTGCGGTACAAGAAGCACAGAAGAAGAGCGGCAAGACGCTGCAAATCGGTTATGTGCGCCGTTATGGCACGAATACACGTGTATTGAAAAAATTCATTGACGAAGGCGAGCTTGGCGAGATTTATTATGCGAAGGCATCCTGCATTCGCCGTCTTGGCAACCCAGGCGGCTGGTTCAGCGATAAGGAACGTTCCGGCGGCGGCCCATTGATCGATATCGGCGTTCACGTAATCGACCTGTGCTGGTACTTGATGGGCAAGCCGAAGGTGAAATCAGTTAGCGGCAATGCGTATTATAAGCTTGGCAATCGCAACCACATCGAGCACTTGGACTTCTATAAGGCAGCGGATTATGATGGTGGTAAGGTGAACACGGTTGAGGATATGGCAAATGCGCTTATCCGCTTTGAAAATGGTGCATCCCTTGCGGTGGACTGCAGCTTCTCGCTTCATGTGCAGAAGGATGATATGTATGTGAAATTGTTCGGCGACAAGGGTGGCGCTGAAGTAGAGCCTGAATTGAAGATCATTGGCGAGAAGCATAACACGATCTTAAACATGACGCCGCAAATTGATCATCTGACATTTGATTTCAACAATGGCTTCCAAGGCGAAGTCGATCATTTCATCGATTGCGTGCAAGGTCGCACAGAGACGATCTGCCCTGCAGAAGATGGCGTAGAAATGATGAAGATTTTGTGCGGCATTTACGAGTCTAGCACCAAAGGGACAGAAGTTGTTTATTCCTAATTGAAGCTTCTATCGATGCACTACCACTATAATTGAAGGAGTGAAATTTCATGACGATAATTACGAACCCTATCGGAGTCATTACAGACAGCTTCCGCATTCCTGTGCGGGAAGCGTTGGTGAAAGCTAAGGAAGTGGGCGCAGACGGTGTCCAAATCTATGCGGTTAGCGGAGAAATGGATCCGGCAAACCTATCGCCTCAAGCGCGCAAAGAAATGCGCAGCTATATCGAATCACTCGGTCTGCACGTATCTGCACTGTGCGGTGACTTGGGCGGACACGGCTTCCAAGACAAGGAGGCGAATCCGGATAAGGTGGAGAAGTCCAAGCGTATTCTGGACTTGGCACTTGATCTGGGAACCAATGTGGTAACGACGCATATCGGTATCGTGCCGCATGAGCAGAATTATATTTTCGAAGCGATGCAGCAGTCTTGTGAGGAGTTGAGCCAATATGCGAACAGCCTTGGCGCACACTTCGCTATTGAGACGGGACCAGAGCCTGCGGCACATTTGAAGTCTTTCCTCGATACATTGTCCGGCAAAGGAGTAGCTGTCAACTTCGACCCTGCGAATATGGTCATGGTTACAGGGGATGATCCGGTTCAAGGCGTACATACGCTGAAGGATTACATCGTCCACACACACGTGAAGGATGGCGTGAGATTGCGTGAGGTTGACCCGCGTACCGTATACGGCATGCTGGGCTTCGAGCCAATGTCGCATGAGAAGATTGCGGAAATGGCAACGAGCGGTCCATTTGAAGAGCTTCCGCTTGGCGAAGGCAAGGTAGACTTCGACGCTTACTTCCAAGCGCTCGTTGATATCGGCTACAAAGGCTATTTGACGATTGAGCGTGAAGCAGGCGAAACACCTGAAGTAGACATCCGCAAGGCTGTGGATTTCATTAAGCGTTATAGATAATAGTTTGAGTTTCAGAAGGGACAGATGTCGCAAGTTATGCGGCTTCTGTCTCTTTTTTCTTTTGTCTATCATGGGGCGATCTTTCGTTTATAGGAAGGTAGTCTGTAAAAATATGAAATGAAAGCGATGTCATAAAAATAGACTGACATATTTCATGTGTGCTTTTACATAAGGTAAGAAGGGTAGTTCGATATTTTGTACAGAGAATAGGAGTGGTAATGTGCACGCGATCGACAAGTTGGCACGCATGGTGGGCGAAGTGAAAGAAGATGCTTCTTGGGAGATAAAGCTTACTCCTGAGACGAACCTGGTCGATGAGGTTGGCCTCGATTCTCTTCAACTGATTCAGCTTATGTTGAAGGTGGAGGAGCAGTTCAACGTGCAAATGGACTTTGAACGATTCGATTACGAGCATTTGCAGACGACTCGAGCGTTCTTAGGGTTTCTCGAATCACTCGGCGCCGAGGTGCAGCTGCATGCGTAGTCCTCTGCCGGAGGAACTGCTGCTAAGATCTATGCCACTCTATGATGGGCCGCGCCTTGTCATGGGCATGTTCGATGCGGAAGCCTATTGGCGCCCTTCCGAGCTGGCGAAGCTGCCATCGCTTCGGCCAGTACAAGAGCACGCTGCTGCCGATTATATGGACGAGCTGCTGTTCCCATTGTGCGGAGAAGATGGCCTCGCCGTGACCCGTCATCCACGGAATGCGGCGCAAGCTGCCTATTTGCATGATGCAGGATTTTACTTCCGCTCGTTGACATGCAGCAACGCTCAGACGAACGGGAACGAGCAGAGAAATAAGGATGTATTCCAACTCGTATCGGAGCAATGCACAGAGCCGAAATGGAAGCGATTGATGCGGGAACTCCCCCTTGCTGCTTACGCGGTTATTCCCTCTGCGGAGGCGTTTGTTCAAAAGTATGGCCTGGACGGCGCAATTCCTGATGCGGAAGCCGTTAAACAGGTGAATTCGAAGGCATATTCGCTTCGTCTTGCACAGCAGTTAGATTTGAACCCTCCAGGCAGACTTGCAGAGGGAGCGGATACCGTGCAGCAAATCGGCGCTGAATTGCTTAACCGTCACGGCAAGCTCATCTTGAAGGATCCCTACGGGGTATCAGGCAGCGGGAATCTAGTCGTCGACGCTTCGGCACTTCTTACTCGCCTTACTGATTATCTACGTGCTCAAGAGCGGGCAGGCAAGCAGGTACAGTTGATCGTTGAACCTTGGCTGAATAAGCAGGCGGACTTCTCCTGCCAATTGCATATCGCATCGAACGGATGGACGGAACTGCTCGGGGTACAGCGAATGGTGAATAGACAGCTGAATTATGGCGGTTCATATGCAGCGGATACACATCTAATGAATCGATTGGCAGAGGCGGGTTACTTCGAACATATGGAACGTTTGGCCGCTCAGATGTATATTGACGGTTATTACGGGCCCGTATGCATTGACTCTATGCTGCTGGAAAACGGTGAAGTGTATCCAGTAGTGGAGATTAACGCTCGACATTCCATGGGAATGCTGAACCATTGCCTAGACGCCCACTTGGAACGCTGGGGGAAGCGCAGTTTCTTGACATGTCTCCAGCTTGGGCTCCCTGAACGGGAGCAGAAATCGACAATGCGGCCTGCAAGCATGGTAGAAGAAGACGCAAGAACCGCAGGAACCGCCGATCAAGATTTGTCTAGCTCCAGCACTCAATTCGAGCAATTGTTGATGCAATTGGATGAAATTGAACTGTTATACACACCGGAACGTCGCACGGGCGTGATGCCGTTGTCTGCGAACACTCTCTTCTCACCAACTGTTCATAACCGCTCAGGACGCTGGTATGTGTCACTTGTTGCGGATAACGCTGCCGGGAGTGAGGCGTTAGGCAATCAGCTTCATCAAGCGCTTTTGGCATTCGGCTACCGGATTTATTCATAGATAAGATGGAACAGCATCGATCGCAAAGTAGGTGTTCACACTGCTAAATACTTCACCCATTACCATTCTTACCTCGGGAAATTCACTCGGTGCTTATGTACCAGGGATTCGACTTGTAGAGCAACTTAGACGGCGCGGGATTCCAGCAGAAGCTGAAGTGCTGGAGCGCCTCTTCCCTGAGGAGACACGCCGCAACATGATTCGCACGAAGCAGCTTTTTCACAATAGCTTCGAGGCAGCTAAGATGGGAACCCGAATGGCGCGAGATATTGGTCTGACACTGGATGAAGGGGCCGTAGCCAATCTGCTTCAGCGATGGAGAGATGAAGGAAGGTCGGCCTTCCTTGCTGTGACAGGCTTCTGGATACCAGTTCTGCAGCGATATGAGAAGATGATGCATCCTGAGCCAATACGCGCAGAGTTCTTACGACTGGATACAGTGGATACGCCGTCCTATCGTCCATATGAAGATGTATATCCCCGCTATCGCCATCATTGGCTGTACAGACTGGGGAGAGAGGGTACAAGCGAACTTTATGCCAAGTTGACCATGTCGGATGCAGATTTCGTTCCCTATCCAGAGCGCGAGAGACGAATTGTCGTTCACGGAGGTGGCTGGGGGATCGGTACTTATCGGAGCAAGATTGCGAATATCCAGCGCTATTACTCACTTGCCATCGTGGCATACCATTCAGAGGAAGTGCTAGATGCGCTGCCGTGCGACCGAATCTATATGACCGATCCGAATTGGCACCCGTGGCTGGAGGAATCACTGTCGTATGATCAGACTATGCAGGCTGCTCAAACCACTCAAACCACTCTAACCAATCTATCCAATCAAATTGATACAGCTTATCCGCCAATGGCTGAATGGAAACGGAATGAACCGCTCACCTACGAACGGGGCACGAACGGGCCGCTGCTGTATGAGGTAATTCGAAACAGCTTGGCCATCGTCAGCAAGCCTGGTGGCGGAACACTTATCGATTCGCTATCATCTGCAACCCCGCTGATATTCCTTGAGCCATTTGGCGAACATGAACGGGCAAATGCAGAGCTATGGGAAGAGCTCGGCTTCGGCATTTCCTATGACCGCTGGCTAGAGGCGGATTGTTCTTGGGAAATGCTGTATGAGCTGCACTGTAATTTAAAAAGCCAAACGCTTTCACTATCTGATTTCGGAGGGATGTATTCATGACGCAGCCGAAGACAAGTGCGACGTTAACACGGACAGAGTTCCGTTCTTTGAAGCAGACGCTTCACAATATGAGCACAGGTAGCCGGGGTCTGAAGGAGGATCCATCCTTTGCCTTCGATCTGCCAAGGGATATCGGCATTAAATTGAACAATGGCTGCAACTTGCGCTGCAAGCACTGCTTCGAGTGGAATCCCGACGGTTACCATCATGAATTCGAGCGTCAGGAAGCACGGAGAGAAATCGAATTCTCGTTAGTCGAGAAAATATTTGAAGAAACGAGACCTTACCGCTCGCGCATGTTCCTGTGGGGCGGCGAGCCGCTCATGTACTCGAAGCTGGATGAACTGTGCGAGCTGCTGGCGGCAGATCCTCGAATTGCGACGATCTGCACAAATGCGGTGCTGGTCGAGCAGAAGTTGGATTCGCTGCTCAAGCTGCCGGAGGGTGTCACACTGCTGGCTAGTCTGGAAGGATTCGAGGAGGAGAATGATGCGATTCGCGGACGAGGGATCTTCCAGAAGGTAACGGCGGCTATACAGCTGTTGCTGGATAAGAAGCGCTCGGGTGAGTTCAAGGGGGATGTATCGATCAGCCTGACGATCAATGACGCGATGGTAACTCGACTATATGAGTTCATGGAATATTTCGAAGAAGTGGGGGTCAATTCTGTCTATTTTGTTTTCCCATGGTATATTCCGGAGGCTGTTGCAGAGCGAATGGATACGTACTTTGCCGAGCATTTCGGGTGGCTGGAAGCGGCCCACGATCCGATGAAGAAGAGCTGGCATTCGTTCACGTATCATTTGTCGCCGGAGAACTTAGAGCCGCTGCTTGCGGAGATGGAGAAATTGCGTACACGCGTCTGGAATAATCGCATTCGTTTTCAACCTGCATTAGAAGCTGACGAGGTGCGTGAGTTCATTCTCGGCACCGAGCGTCCGGGCATGCGCCGGAAGGAATGTCTGGCCTTATCTACGCGCATGGATGTGCTGCCTAACGGCAAGGTGAATCCATGCAAGTTCTTCCCGGAATTCACAAATGCGGACTTGCGGGATTCTAGTTTGAAAGAAGTCTTCCACGGAGAGAGCTACAACAAGCAGCGCGAAGTATTGTCCTGTGGATTAACGCCGGTATGTTCGAAGTGCGTGCTCCTGTATAATAATGGCGCTTAAACGCTGACGGGAAGGGGAAGGACTCCCATGAGTGCGATTACGGTCAGAGGACTAAGCAAGACATTCGCCTATTACCGCAAGCAGAGTGGCCTGACACATTCCATTCGGAATTTATTTCATCGGGAACAATTGTACCGTCATGCCGTTTCTTCTATCTCATTTGAGATTGAGCAGGGAGAAGCGGTCGGATTCATTGGTCCGAATGGGGCGGGCAAGACCACTACGTTGAAGATGTTGTCTGGTATCTTGCACCCAACGGATGGGGAAGCACGTGTACTCGGCTACGTGCCGTGGGAGCGCCAGCAAGCGTTTAAGCGCCGCTTCGCGATTGTCATGGGGCAGAAGAGTCAGCTATGGTGGGATTTGCCGGCGAATGAATCGATTTATTTGAACAAATGCATCTATGGCGTGGACGATCTGGAGTACCGCAAAACGCTGGATGAGCTTGCTGAAATGCTAGACGTTGCGCATTTGCTGGGTGTGCAGGTGCGGCGATTATCGCTAGGTGAACGGATGAAAATGGAGATGATTGCAGCGCTGATTCATCGCCCCCAATTGCTGTTTCTTGACGAACCTACGCTCGGCCTCGATTTTGCGGCACAACAAAATGTTCGCCAGTTCCTAAAGGCCTACAAGGAGGAGAAGAAAGCGACAATCCTCTTAACAAGCCATTACATGCGTGACATCGAGCATGTATGCAGCAGGGCGCTCGTGATTCATAGCGGAGAAATTGCCTATGACGGGGCGCTTGCGCGGATGAGCGGATCATTCGGACGGCGCAAGCGAATGAAAGTACGATTTACTGCATTCGTTCCGCCTGAGCAGCTGCAAGACCTTGTTCGTCTTCTTGCCGTGGTGCGGGAGCATCAAGGAATGTCGGCTGAATTGGAAGTGGCAGCGGATGAGGTGAAGCCGCTGGCAAGATTGCTGCTGGATCATGATCTCGTTGAGGATTGGACGGTCGAGGACGTTCCAATCGAGGAAGTCATCGAACAACTATATGAAGCAAAATGTGCAGAACGAGAAGGGGAAGAGACGGATGGGGAAGCTTCCGGAGCAGAACGACATGCAGCAGAAGGATAACCGTAATCAGGATGAACATAGGCAGGATACACCTAATGAGGATGGCCCTAATCATCGAGCCTACAATAGGGCGGAATCTGCATCCAATCGACGAAAGGGCGGCAAGTATGCTGCAGCCTTCGGGATCGGGTTTCAATCATCGCTCGAATATAGGTTCCAATTCGTGATTGGACTTATCAGTCTCTTCTTTCCGATCGGCATTCAGTCTCTGATATGGAGCGCGGTGTACCGCAATTCGGAGCAGCACACACTTTACGGATATGACTACGGACAAATGATCATGTATACGATTCTATCCGGTCTTATTGCGAAGTTCGTCATGACACAGCTGGAACACACAATCGCCGAAGACATTAAGTGCGGCGGGCTGAACGCTTACTTAATTCGCCCCATTAGTTACTTCTGGTATCGGGTATCAGCTTATGCAGGAAGCCGCGTCGTAACGGACAGTATCCTGCTCGGCTTAGTTGCAGCCGTACTGTTCGCCGCTTCCCGTTATGGTCATGCTGTGCTGTCTTCAAGCCGCATCGCCTTATTTGCTGCTGCGCTTTTGCTTGCGGCAGCTGTACAGTTTCTACTCTCCTACGCCATATGCGCCTTAGCGTTTCGTCTTGCAGAGATCTCGTACTTCTTCGTGATCACAGGTCTACTTGTACAAATTCTAAGTGGCGGCATCGTACCGCTTGAGGTATTCGGTGATACGCTTAATGGATGGTTCAATTTGCTCCCGTTCAAGTACACCATTTACTTCCCGGTCAATGTGCTGAACGGTCGATTGAGCGAGGGAGAAGCGTTGACGGGACTGCTTATCCAGTGCGGCTGGATCGCTCTGCTTGCCGGAGCAGCACATCTCGCTTGGAGAGCTGGGCTTAAGCGGTACATCGGGCTGGGAGGTTGAAGAGGGGATGAGAACAAGCTGGTACTCGTTATCTTCGTGTCGTTCTTGGGCTGACGGTGCGAGAAGTTACTTGCGTTTATACGGTGTGTTCGTGAAAAATTGCCTCGCTGCAAGCATGGAGTATCGGTTCAACTTCTGGATGGGCATTGCTGTGGAGATCGCCTTCCTCTGTGCCAAGGCATTATATATCCTAATTGTGTATCAGACCGATCTGCATATCGGAAGCTTGACGCCAGATCATATTCTGCTGTTCATTGGCACTTATACGATGATGACAGGGCTCTACATGGGACTGTTCTATGTGAATTTCATTCGACTGCAGCAATATGTGCGCGACGGGACGCTTGATCTGATGTTGACGAAGCCGATATCGCTGCAATTTCTTGTGTCGTTGCGCTATGTCGATATTGGTCTGCCTATCCCGAATGTCATCGCCGGTGCGGTTATGATCGGCATCGGCTGGCATCGCGCGAATCTGCCGCTGGATGGCAATATCTTCGGCTTCTTCGCCTTGCTGTTATCTGCGCTGCTTGTCACGTATGGCATCATGCTGCTGCCTGCGCTGCTTGCGTTTCGTTTCGTTCAGACTGGTGCAGTGACCGAGATTGCCCATTCGATTTGGGACGCGAACAATATGCCTTTAGATATTTTCCCACGTTGGCTGCAGCGTATCGGCGTGTACGTGATTCCGATTTTTCTAATTAGCAACTATGCTCCGAAGTTTGTGCTTCATGAGCTGGCCGCATGGGATATTGTGTGGGCTATTGCAGCACCGCTCCTGCTGCTTCTCATAACGAGATGGTGCTGGAAGCGGGCTGTAGTTGGATATAGCAGCGCTGGAAGCTAGATGAGGAAAGGAATTATATGGAGGATAGGGAGGACATAAGGGACGGAAGTACTGAAGGATGGTGAATTCGAATGTCTGAACAAGAACAAGAACAAGAACGGGCACAGATGCAAGTGAAAGAAAGACAGCGCTATGAACAAGGCTTTCTCGATTGTCGGAATGTTCAAGTATCGATCGCGCTTCAGGAGTGGGGAGTTCCTGTTGAGCTGTTGTATTACAATGCGTGGGAGAGCACGTGCTCGGTTTATGAGCACTTATATGTAAATAAGAAGCTTCCATGGCTGTATGAATCCCCGTGCCTTGTTCCGTCCGAACTGGGGCTAATCGGAGTCGCCTATGATGAAGTGCAGTATGCGACATATGAAGATGCTGATACCATTTTGCAAGACGTCGACTATTCAGAACAAGCGGCCTTTCTCTGGATCGTATGCGGTGAGTCGCCATATGTGAAGCCAGGATTCTACGGGCATCCAGAATCGGTGCATTCGGTGTGGGTTCAGGGTCTATCCAGCACGTCTAGCCTAGACTCTGAGCTGGCCGATTGCACAGCCGGGGCGGGTTACTGGGTGCGTGATACTTATCCCGAATTCGAAGGATTCGTATCTGAGACTGATTTCCGTCGAATGGTAGATAGTCCGTATGTACATCTAGAAGATAGACAGGTATTCCTTGTACGTCGGCCCGAGCGGAATGACTCAGCGGGTAAGGGGCAGATCATGGAGCGTTTCCTAGAGCGGCAGCGAGGGCTTCATGACGATGCAACGTTCTATGACATGATCTGCCGGACGGTGAATCAGCCGGAGCCGGAATTCTTCCCAGAATGGACGGAGCTGTACGACTGTCATTCTCATGCGTTCAAATTTCTAGCAGGTTCCCGTTATGCTTACTCTTGCTTCGTAGAGACCTTGGTGTCAAGTGAACATCCTTGGGTACGGCAGCTCCGAGACATTGCCCGCAGGGCGGATAAGTTGAAGAACGTGTTCTTAATGGCTGCACAAAGCGGTCGTGTGGATGGTCAGGTCGTTCATCGGATGTGCACGGAATTGTACAGACTTGAGCAAGAGTGGCTCGCAAGCGGTCATGTAGAGCTTGGACGAGAGGCCCAGCTTCGGAGATAGAACAGAATATCCGCTTATGAATGCAGGATGACGGAGGGGCAATCCAAGCAGTTGAGTCCAAGTCCCAGACGACCAATAAGCATGCAAAAGGGGCAGCATTTGCTGCCCCTTAAATTCATTGATAGGATAAGGATGATTTCAGAGTGTTCTACCATCATTCTTCGATAAACACTTACGCAAGCGGCTTCGGATTTGTCATTGACAGCAGTTCCTGCATGTTTGACTTTCTTGCATCTCCAAGTGTGCTGCCAATCAGATTCGTAAATCCGTCTATGGTAGCCATCCGTCCGTTGTAGCGTTGGAAATACTTGTGCCAGACGATGTCCAGTGCTTCGGTGCCAGCCTTCTGCACCCATTGCACCATTAGAGCAGCGCCCTTGACGCGGTAGAGCAGCTCAGAATATTGGCCGACATGGAACGCGGGAGTCGTTACCTGCTTCTGGAACAGTACGGCTGGCCATTGCTCGGATGGGATGACGAGGGCTCCTGCATCTGGATCCGTCCATGCATCCAGCGATGATAGATTCGGATACTGTCCGTTCCATATCGACATCGCCCAAGGTGCTCCCTCCTGTTCGTGACGATAGTATTGCGCTGCGAATTCAGATAATCCCTCTTCCAAAAATCCTTCAGTAAGCGCATTATGTCCGATCGCAAGTGAGAACCATTGCTTGGCAATCGATCGCAGCACATCCTGTGACAGCACACCTTGCTCATTACCCGCTGCACCGAGACGGTTGAACAAGATTACTTCGTTCAAGCTGTCCGTCATTTCGGGGAATGGGGCTTCGGCGAATTTCCAATGCTTGATTGGCAGCATTCCAATCTTATCGGAATAGAATCCGATTGCATCCTGCAGCGCTGCTGTATATTTCTTCATCTGTTCCTCGTCCGGCTGCTCGAAGGTGAATACAGACAGTTGTCCGCCACTAGGCAGATCGACCTTCGTCTCTATATATTTCGGGCTTGCGTAGAAGCCGAAATGACGGACATTCTGCACGTTTGAATGAACAATCTTCCTCTCATTCTCCACACGCTGGTCAATCAAGCTGCCCGTCATCGCCACATTCCATGATGCAGGCATATTCAAGCTTACATCGTAATCCGCAGCATAGAAGAAATCACTCTTATATTTCGGATTGTTCGGAACCCGGTTCCAACCTCCTTGAATCGAATCGAAGACGGCTAGCTGCGGCGTCCAGTAAGTACCGCCAACATAATCATCTGTATAGGATAACCGCTGTGCGCCATACGGGACTTGGACTTCATAATGAATGCGAATCGATACGGTCTCATTAGGAGCAAGCCCCTTGTTAAGCGTAACCGTCATCGATTGGTTTGCATGCTTAAATTGCAGTGCTTTGCCCTCTAAAGTCGTTACTTTCTTCGTCGTTATTCCCCCGAAGAACCGATCATCGATGCTATGGCTGTTATGGGCATCATCCTGAGGAGATTGATTGCGAATTTGTTCGTTGCGCTGCTTGAACTGAACAGGCATCGTCTCTGGCTTGCGGTAGCTGTCGGCGAACCAATGGAAGACTAGCTCTTTAAGGTTGCGATTGAATACGTTGCGAATCGTAACGACGGCCTCCGATTGTATCGTTCGAGTCTGCTCATTCCAATTGGCATTTATCTGATACTGAATCGGTGAGGTGGAGGCATTCTCCTTCTTCGCCTTGCCCTCACTCTTGCCGCCCAACGCACACCCAGCTAGCAGCTGCGCCATCAGGCAGATGACAAGCAAGGTAACAGCTAGTTTCCATCGTGTTGGACGCGGTTGGAATCGCGATGTGTTGCTCATAGGTGGCCCTCCTTCCGCCGATAAATAGGTAAGGTTGTTCATAATTGTATGTTAACTCCATTGTAGTAGATTTATAGGGAGCATATCTATTGATTTGACTTACGTTAGCTTACAGTTTTGTCATGATCAATGATATGGTACTATTACTTAGGGGGATATGCATTCTATTAATTATGGAAACATCAACAACCACTAGAGAGAGAAAGGGATGAATTCGGTGATTCTCCGAAAACCGATGTTACCTCACTCGATAACCGAATCCGATAATGTTGTATTGGATTCCCTACGAACAAAGATGAATTTCTTACAAATCACATCGAAAGATGCCGAATGTCTGCGTCGTTTGGCTCCCTACATGGAAAAGTACGCAGAAGCGATCACAGACCGCCACTATGATTTACTGTTCGGATTGCCAGAAATGAAGCGAATGATTGATCAGCACAGTACTAGGGCAAGGCTCAAGGGAACGTTTATCGCCTATTTGCAATCGATCCCTCAGGTTGCATTTGATGCAGAATACGTGCGAATGAGAGAGCGAATTGGGCAGGTGCACAGCCGCATACAATTAGAGCCGGAATGGTTCATTGCCTCGTTCTTGCGCGTATATGAGTACTTGGTTCCCATCATCGTGAATGATTTCCGTTCAAATGATGCATCTTCGATCTTAATGGCGCTTCACCGGATTGTGATGCTGGATGCCCAAATTGTATTGGAATCCTATCAGTCTGCAACGGAATATCGCCTGATGGACAACAATAGTGACATTATGGAAATGTTAATTCAGTCTGATGGACTGCACACACTGTTGATCGCTGCTGAGCGATCCCTTCAAGATGTTTTGGACATTCAGGCTGCTACCGAGCAATTGACAGCTTCCATCGAAGAGGTGTCCGTGCAGACGGCAGATTCTGCAACGAATACGGTGAATATGATTGCGGCGCTTCAGGAGAATCGGAAGATTGTTGAAGAGACGATCGAAGGCTTCGAGAAGATGAATGATTTGTTCTTAGATACACGCACTCGCTTTGACCAATTACAGCGTTCCATGCAAAAGTTAACGGACGTCGTGCAGTTAATCGACACGGTCGCTGGAGAGACGCAACTGCTCGCGCTGAACGCTTCGATCGAAGCAGCACGTGCTGGGGAAGAAGGACGCGGCTTCGCTGTTGTGGCTGGGGAAGTACGCAAACTATCTGATCAAACAAAGCATGCCGTTCATGATGTGTATGATGTCATTGAGAGCATTCAAGGCATGGCTACAGCAGTGCAAGCGCGGACTCGGGATATGTCGGAGCAAATGGATATCCAGCATCATAAAAATAAAAGCGCTTTCGAGCAGTTGGATCGTATGATGCAGTCGGTCGAAGAGGTAGGTTCTTCGGAGGATGCAATCGCTTCTATTGTCGAACAACAAGCGGATGCTACAACAGAAATTACTGCCAGCATGACCGGCATTGTGAAGAATACAGAAGAAATGATGTCTATGGCCAAGGCTACCGGTCAGCATCTCTATACAACAAGCCAATCGGTTGAGACATTGCGCAAGCAATCGCTTGAATGGTTCCGTCATATCGATGATGCACAATGGATTCGAATTATGAAGACCGATCATCTACTATGGAAATGGTGCACGTATAATCGGCTTCTCGGCTTCGATGAGAGTGATCCTGCTGTCATGGAGGACTTCCATCAATGCCGGCTTGGCAAATGGATTGCAGCAGAGCAGCAGCGAAGCGATTCGCCAGTGGCCCATCTTCCGCTGTTCAAGGATACGGTGGGGCAGCATGAGATGCTTCATCGCTTGGCAGGTGAAGCTGCTCGTCAGATGGATAATGGCAACCGCGATGCAGCGACAGCATCCTATCGGCGAATGAATGAGATCTCGCAGCAGCTGTTGGCACAGTTGGATGAGCTGAGAACTCAGCTGGAGCGCCGCCCTGCAAAACAACATGCCTAATCGTCTAGGAAGGTTGAGATGTAAGCGGATTTCGGTTCGGTTTATCTCGTAAGGATAAGATAAAGAGGTACTGAACGGGGATGCGGCTGGATTCTCGCGGGTGGAATTACGTTGTATATAACTAATGAATAAATGAACATATATTGTAATCGTAAATGTAAAATCGGGTTAGGCAACACCATGCGATTCGACACGGTGTATGCCTGACCCGATTTTTTTATGCTTGAAGATATTGAATGAAAAAATAGGTTGGTTTTTCTTGTTCCCATTCGACCACTGCAATCTGCTTGCGTTTAAATCGATCCTGATAGGTACGAACAACAATGGTATATAACCATGACGCGAAGCTTCTGCTTCGATCATGATCCGCCAGCTTGCGGTATGCCTTAATAAATGCCTCCTGCGCAATATCCTGGGCATCTTCATGAGTCGCTCCCATCCCTCGTAGCAAGCCGTACATTCGCTGTTTGTACTTGTTGACTAGAATCGCTTATAAGTCCTGCCTGCCTGCAAGAATTTGCTCGATGATGTCTTTGTCTGGCTCGGTGCAGCCCATGGCTCTCCTCCTTCGTCGTTGTCTGTTTATAGATATAGACGAGGCTCTCACTTGCAACTTCTCATCGTAGCAAGAAAGATTTTTTGCGAATTTCACGAAAAAAAAGGAGAACCGGAGTCCTCCCTCATCAATTTTATTTTCTTCTGACACGTTGCATTCATGAACAACAATCGCCCCGGCACAGTAGTGCTGCGCGGGGCGATTGCGTCAAGCAGCAGATTATCTGCCTCTATGCTTTTCTTTCCGCTTGTGAATGCGAATGCTCCGTTTTTTCTCCTGCAAGGCTTCGCGTTCTTCCCGAGAGCGGCATACGCGCTCCTTCTTTCTGCTCTCGTAGTCAAGACGCAGTGCTTCCTGGGATTGCGTCGATATGCCGCGCTGCTTCATTTCCATTGCGGCACGTCTTGCCAGCCGCTTCGGATTGATACGGCGCAGCGGTTCTTGGGCGTTCTCGGATCCTTGCGTAACCCGTTCTATGAGAGGCATCATGAGTGAATCCACGAATTTAAGCACTTCAGTGTCTTTCGGCTCCGAGCCAAATACGTGGCGACAAGCCTTCAGTCTTCCATGCTCCGTGTCTTCCACGACACCTATCCAGAACGGTCCTTCAAAAAATACGGTTAACTTCACATTCCATTCCCCCTTTGTCATAAAGAGTGAGGGACATCCCAAGGGGGGAAGGTTACTGATCCCGAACATTTTCATGCCGGAACGTTCGGACTACCAACCGAAAACCGTGTTTTTACACTCTTACTTGAGTATAACTCAAATGAATGGAGTTCCCAAGATAAAGATGTCATTGAAAAAAGCAGGTAGGAATGAAATTTAGATGGGAAAGGAGGAAGTTAGAAAGTTAGAAGTGAGAAGAAAAAATAAGCAAAAATAGAGAAATAAAAATACTGAAAGTTAGGATGGGGTGATTGGGAGGATAGGCGGATACAGTAATTAGTTGACTTCGAGCATGCATCAGGAAGAAAACGGGGGAACCACATCCGATCTGTGGAGGAGCTCGCGTTGGAGCTTCCACAGATGAACATGGATGATGAGTTGTACGAGTTGATGCGTTACCTATTTTTCGCGTATATCATGTTAGACAAGGTTGAAAAGTCAGAAGCTATTTATCGGATTCAGAATCCAGCTGGCTCCATTTGTTGCCGAATACCGGCGGTGTATATTGAAGCAGTTTCTCAACGAGCTCTGCAGGGTCAGCAGAAGCAAGGATGAGCAATTCATGCTCTTGCTTAACAAATCCTGCTTGGATGGAGTGCCGAACCATTTCCAGCATAGGTGTGAAATAGCCTTCCACATTCAGTACGCCAATTGGCTTCTGATGAATGCCGATTTGCGCCCAGCTAATGACCTCGAACAGCTCTTCAAATGTTCCGAATCCGCCTGGCAGCGAGATAAATCCGTCAGACAGATCGATCATTGTTTTTTTGCGTTCATGCATATCTTTTACTTCAATGAGCTCAGTCAAGTTGGTATGTACAACTTCACCTCGGAACAATCCGCGCGGCATAACGCCTGTTACTCTGCCGCCAAGGCGCAGCACTTCATTAGCTACTTCGCCCATGAGACCGACTTTGGAGCCACCGTATACAAGTTCAATGTTCTTCTCAGCAAGTACACGGCCTAGAGCTTGCGCGCTAGAGGCGAAGTTGGGGTGCGTCCCCAAGTTGGATCCGGAATACACACATAATCTTTTCACGAGTAATGCCTCCTCATCTGGTATACTTCATTAAGTATAGACATCATTGGTTAGGAAAGGAAGTTAATTTACAATGGAGATGAAACCATTTCAACAGTGGGTGCAGCAATTTTATCAGAAGCGGGAATGGTCGCAATATAATTCCTTTATTCGCGTCGGCTTCCTCATGGAGGAAGTGGGAGAGGTTGCACGTGTTGTTCGGGCGCTGGAAATTGGCCGTGACCGTCCAGATGAAGGGGAGCGCAGCCGCGATGAACTGCGTCAAGAACTGGTGGAAGAGCTCGGTGATGTGCTGGCGAATGTCATTGTGCTGTCGGAGAAGTATGACATCGACTTGAGTGAGATTGCACAAGCCCATATGGACAAGCTGACGAAGCGTTTCGGCGGTTGATTCGGTAAGGAAACACTAGGGAGAACTACTGGCAAGAGTAAGAGCGCAAAGAGTAAGTAGCAAGTAGCAAAGAGCAAGGAGCAAAGTGCTGAGTGCTGAGTGCTGAGTGCTGAGTGCTGAGCGAAAAGCAAAGCTAAGAGTCTAAAGTGTAAATTGCTAAGATCCATCCCGTTGCGGCGAGCTGCGAATCGGATAGATAACAAAGCAAATGATGGCGAATACGAGTGCAACGATTGGGATGCCTGCCAGCATCAGTCTAATCCCCAATATGGCTGCGTCAGGCTGCTGCGCGCTATTGGCAACATAGCCGCTGGATTCGAGTACGGTGCTCATAATAATGGCTTGCAGGGAGACGCCGAACCGAATAATAAATCCATTCATGCCGAAATACATACCTTCGCGTCGTGCCCCTGTCGTGCGCTCGTCCTCGTCAATGACCTCAGAGAGGAGAATGTCGAGTAGGATGATAAGTCCAGCAAGGCTGAACCCGATGAATGCGCCTGCTATATAGGCGCCGAGTTCCGATGAGACGAACAGAAGTGGAGCTAAGGCAAACATATAGCATACGATGGCAGCAATCATCGTTTTGCGCGGTCCGTAGCGTTTCGTCCAATGCGCCCATACGTACACCAACGGGATCGCAGTAACGAAGACCAGCCCAAGCATAATTGTGTTGGCGCTTTCATTTGCGTGCAGTGCATATTTGGTGAAGAACGGAATCGCCGCGGTCAGAAGAGCAAAGGTCAATTGCACGAAGAAACCGCCCAGTACATAGGCGACAAAAGAACGGTTAGAGAACGTATACACAATAGCCTTCCATAACCCGATTGAGCGAGCAGATGCCTGCTCATTCTCCTTCGAGCCCCAGATCATCACAGCCAGAAAAATAGCGGATATGATTCCGAAGGTAAGCCCCATAGCCCCCCATCCGTATTCGGTATAGACTAGCGGCGGTGCTGCTACCCCTCCAATCATCCCCAGTATGCCGAACATTTGCTTCCACGAAGAGGCAGATGCTCGCTCCTTCATCGTAACGAACATTTCCGGGAACAGCGCTGAGTAATTGAGGATGACGAGCACATACAAAATATCATACAGCAGTACGAGCAAGAGGAAGTACCAGAACAGCCCGTTACCGGAAGCAAGCGGGAACCAGATGAGTGTAAATACAGCCGCGAGCGGTATCGCTCCAAATGCCATGTAGGGAATGCGCCGGCCCCATCTCGTACGAAACCGATCGGACATATAGCCGAACAATGGATTGAGAAAGGCGCCGACGAGTCCGTGGATCACCATCGCAATGCCGATGAGTCCTGGACGGACGCCAAGGATGTCAACGTAATAATAGACAATATAGGCTGCGAACATTTGGGCCAATAAGTTGGCAGATATATTTCCTGAAGCGAAGGCAGCTTTGCGTGCAGGGGATATCGCAATGCTCATGGTATGACCCTCCTCCTTGTTCCTACATAAGCGGTGGGAGCTGGCCGCGCTGTACATCCCGCAAATCCCGCCAACGAATGAGTTGAATACCTTCTTCTGCTATGACACGCCTGATGTCTGAATCGCGGAATAATCTCCATTCCATGCCGCGCTTCTCCCAATGTGGAGTAATGGCCTTTAATTCATCAGATACGATGGAGGGGTGGAGGTACATCTCGGTAATACCGGGAAGAAGACCGCGTAGGAGTGCTTCCGCCTTGGCTTTGACCTGAGCATATGTCTCTCCTGGAATCCGTTCATAAGGGAGCCCGAGCAGTGTATCAAGTATGACAACCCCTTTGGCATCTGCCAGATCGATCCGCCTCTTCGCCATCTTCTCGAGTTCTGGATTCAGCTTCATGCCGCCAATACGTCTTGGCATGCGGAACGGCAGTCCATACGCTGCACATACATCAAATACTACGTCAAGGAAATCCCGTCCCGACGCGAGTCCGTATAAGCTGCCCATGTGGTTATCCGCATGCGTAATATTGATGCCGATGCGTCTTGCCGCTTCAATTTGACTAATCATTTCACAGCGAATTTGCTCAGGATCGGCGAGATGCTCGACGGTCAGACAATCCTCAGGGAAGCAGCCCTCCTCGGTGAGCAGGGTGGAGATGTCTCGTGATCGGTTCATCGCCGACCATTTATACCCTTCCCACTCGCTCGTGAAGGTGAGGTGTACCCCGATGTCCAGCTCTGGATGAGCGGCACTCCACTTCGCTGCTTCCTTGGCCCAGCCGCATGGCATCATGATGGAGGTGGAACAAATCGATCCCTCCTCAAGCAGCTGCATAATCCCCATGTTCGTTGCATGACACATACCGAAGTCGTCGGCATTAATGATGAGCAGACGATCGGTTTCCTCATACCCTAAAGCTCTCATGACGTTCATGGCCTTCGCCTCCATGTATGATTGATCGATGCGCATGAATCGATTCGTGTGTATGCAACTAAATATATTCGGTAGTGGGTGGCAACTTGCACTTGCGCTTAGATATAATGATGGTTTACTCACGGGAGTATCGATTTCCCATGCGCGATGAGAGGTGGGAAGTACAATAGGGTATCTGTTATCGCTTAGGGGCATCCTTCGATTACGCAGATATGCTTCTGATTCGGAGGCAGCTCTAATATGTTAATCATAGGTGAGATGGCATCCATGAAGGAGGGCTGAACGATGACATGGGATATCATTCGCATACCTTGGACGACATATCGGGGGGCAGAAGCAACGGAACGGCTGCCTGAGGCTCTCCTTCAGTTGAAGGATGCTTCGACAATAGCTGAAGCGGAGCTGGCCAGTGTATCGATAGAATCAATTGTGGTTGTGCAGGGCGCCCTGTACGAGGTGGCTGTACCGACGGCCATTTGCTTGCTAAGCATGATTCAGAATACGACGGATACGGCACGCCCGTACATGTTGGAGCTGCTTGTTCTCATTGCTTCCGGCGAGCCAGCAGATCTTGAGTTGGAGTACGGAAATCCGCGTCTGGCAGATGCTTGCAAGCGGGAAGTTGCCCGAGGAACTGCTGTATATGCCCACCTGCTTGAGAATGGGCGCGCGGCTGAGCGGCTGCATTGTATCGATTTACTAGGGTTGTGTGCGAAGCGGGATAGGACGGTAAGAGAGCGGGTACGCTGGATGTTCCGGCGAGTGCTGCAATCTGAGAGGGATGAACGTATTCGGGAGTTCTTGTCTTATTGGCTGAGGGAGCTGGTGTAGTTATCGACAGGTTTATTTTAAAAACAATGGTACTTACGTTAAGGAAAGATGTAATCTATAATGAACATGAAATTAATGGCTATAGCAATACCGCGTCCAAATGAACGCTAAGGCATTGCATTGTACCTGATGCTATGCCTTTTTTTCTTGTTTGAAAGGGGGACTTATTACTAAACAACCTAGTACGTTAGGATAATTACTATTAATCGAGTCGTGATAACACATCTACTAGAACATAATCAATTGTATTTGAGGAGAGGTATCAATGGGGAAAAAATGTATCGTACTCATTATGGGGATAATGTTACTTTCACAATTATTAAGTGTTGACGGGATAGCCGTATTTGCAATGGATTCGACAAGAATTGTTCCAGATCCTCGCCTGAAGAATGGACAAGCAAATTATATTTATGACTCAAATAACCGAATCATTGAAATGCCTTTTCGAAAATGGGGCATGGATCTCATAGAAAGGTTTTTTTACGATGCAAATGGAAATATGGTAAACAAACATATCGAGCTTAATGATATTGAAAGATTTGAACACGGATCATATCAGAATTCAGATTACATAGGACAAAAAATCACCAATAATGCAAACTACACGATTGAAGGAGCATACTCTGCATACGGAACCGCAGATGGCTCGGTAGATTGGAATGAATTCCTGCATTCTGATCGGAGTAAAATTAAATTTGAACCTAATACAACGTACTCTATTACTTTTAAATATAAAATAATGTCCAAGCCTGAGAAGGATGGATATTTTTATTTTTTAGTGAGAAGCGCCAATATGGACTTTATCAATGATAAGGCGTTCACCAAACTGCAAGATTATGATAACGGAACCATCAATACGACAACAATTACGTTTACTACTGCCTCTGTTGATGACTACTATTTAATATGGGGTCAAAGATTCGGTGGGGCAATAACGATAGATAATATAAGAATTAAAAAAGAAACAGAATCATTCGAAGGAGATAAACTAGAAGATACAACTTATAAAACTGGAGGACCTCTAGGAGCAACAGTAACAACAGATCCTAATCAAGTAATATCAGGTGGTAAATCGATTCTCGGCAGAGCCCCTAGAAGCGAAGAGTGGAATGAATTCTTGCATTCAGATTTTAAAAAAGCATATTTTGAGCCGAATACGACCTATTCCGTTACATTCAAATATAAAATTATTGATTTGCCGGATAAGGAAGGATATTTTTATTTTTTAGCTCGAGCCTTCGGTCAAGATTATGCGAATGATAAATCTTTTACCACATGGAAAGGACAAGTAGGAGATGTGGAAGAAACAACAATCACCTTTACTACAGGGCCTTTCGAACAATATTATCTGATATGGGGACAACGCTTCGGTGGAGCCATTGCGATTGATGATATCACAATAACTAAGCTTAACAACTCTTTTGAGAGCGGGACTTTTTTAGCTTCTGATTTTGTTGCGGGATATAGAAATATAGGAAGAATAACCAACGATCCAGCTAAAGTAATAACAGGCAAATATTCAGGGCTTGGCATCTCCACACCAAATGAGGAATGGAACGAGTTCTTACATACAGATTTAAACAAAGTAGCGTTTCACCCTAATACGACCTATTCCATCTCATTCTCATACAAGATAATAAATAAGATTGAAAATAAGGATGGGTATTTTTATTTTCTGGCGAGGGCTGCATACAAGTCTTATGCAGATGACAAGGCATTTACAACATGGAACGAAGAACCAGGCATTGTTAGAACCAAGACCATTACGTTTACTACAGGCTCTCACAGTGATTATTATTTAATTTGGGGGATTCGACATGGTGGAGAGATTTCAATAGATGATATAAAAATATCCAAAAAATAATCTGGTTGTTCGAGAACATAAAGGAGATCAGTTAAAATGCGAGTGACACGGTTACCTGAATTATTTATTTTTATAAGTATTTTGTATAACAGTGCATTTTATCCCGTAGCATACGGAATGCCCATAGGGAGTAGAGATGCATCTCTCGGTATGTCTTTTTTTGCTGATGTGAATGGGGACAAAAAGGAGGACTCTATCGTTTATAATGGCAACGGGGAGTGGATAGTGTCGCTGTCAACCGGGAATAAGTTCGAAGCTTATTCGAACTGGATAGAAGGCCATGGAATTGGTTCTACTAAACAGCTGGTAGGAGATGTGAACGGAGATGGCAAAGCCGATACTATTGTGTATTTCGACAACGGAGAATGGTGGGTGTCACTCTCAAATGGAAGTGGTTTTGATGCCTATACAAGATGGATAGCAGGTTATGGAGAAGGATCAAGCCAGCAATTTGTAGGAGATGTGAACGGAGATGGCAAAGCCGATTCCATTGTGTACTTCGACAACGGAGAATGGTGGGTGTCACTCTCGAGGGGCGACCGATTTGGTGCTTTTCAAAAGTGGAGAGGCAATGTTCAATATCAGTATGATTCTTCTGGTAAACTGCAACGATTAACACTTGTGGATGGTAAGCAATTGCATTTTCAGTATGATAAGAACGGGAATCTAATTAGGAAGTGGATGGAGTAAATTCAAAAGAGAAGTCCGACCATTTAGGCTGGACTTCTCTTATTTAAATAAAGAATATAGCTAGTTGTATTTGAATACTAGCTTTTTAATGTCTATACTGCCAGAAGCCTGATTATCGGTTCCTCTTATAATTACGTATACAAGAGCACGTACAGCACCTTGAGGGACTTGCCCGTTATTTCGCAACGTTACAAAATCTGTAGTCGGTTGAGATTGTTCCGTAATGTTTGCCCCGATAAATTGGTTATTAACATCCATAAAATCGATATATAATTGAACTTTAGCGCGTTCCGATTGTTTTACATGAATAGCTCCACTTACTTCAAAACTCCTCGCTGGATTGACCTTTACATTTTGAAAGATGGTTAGTGCACCATTTGTTTGAATTCCAGATCCCGAAATACTTTGCATATGCTGTTGATTGCTACGTTTGATTTGATAATTACTTTGCTCATGCAACCAACCGCCCTTATTCCAAGCATCGCCGACTTCATCTTGATCGGGATAAATCATAAATTCAGGATTAGATAATAAATTTCGTTCACTTGAGTATTGGAAGTGAATGGAGTCGACATACATGCTGCCGGATGACTGATTTGTCAAACTTCGTATGATTGCATAAACGACTAACTTCTCTGCATTTGCAGGGGTTGTCCCTGAATTGGAAAGAACGATAAATTGTCCATGTGTTGGATATTCATACTCTGTAATATTGGCGCCTATAAATTGGTCTTTATCATCTTTAAAGTCCAAATATAATTGAACCTTGCTGCCTTTCAATTGCTCAACTTGAAATAATCCGCTAATCGTAAAGTCACGATTTTTCTCCACTTTTATCGTTTGACTAACAGCAACCATGTCATTGACTCCCATTTCTGATGCAGAAATTTTCTGGACAGGGTTGTTCTCAAATCGAGCGGTTTCGAAGATTGATTTGCCGGTACTCCATATCTTTCTCCAATCATCTGCTAATTCAGAACCAACCTCAGATTGGAATGAGGGATTAGATACTAGATTGTGATCAGAGCTATATGCAAAACGGATGGAATCTAATCTACATTGATGATTCCTGAACCCTCATCATTTGTTGCACGCAGCAAGGCGTACACGATTGCTTTCTTGGCCGAAGCAGGAACTCGGCCATGATTTGTTAGAGTGATGAATCCACCATTTGTAAGCTTATCCCACTCCGTGACGTTGGCTCCAACATAGGATCCATCCGCTCCAATGAAGTCTATGTACAATTGAACCTTTGCATGATTTAACTGTTCTATTGTTAATGTAGTATTTGTAACGAATTCTTTGTCTGCGGCGACATCGATGATCTGACTAACGGCAACAATACCGTTGTTGACGATACCCTCACCAGTTATTTTTTGTAAATTTGTATTTTCGAACTTTACAATAGAGAAGCTGCTGCTTGCTGCACCCCAAGTTTCTGTTCTCCAATCTTTCGCCTCGCCGTTTTCCATCGTTTCCTTGAAATAAGGGTTGCGTACTAGATTCTTAGGAATCGTTACTGCATTTTTAATTATTTTCTTGCCAATCATATTTCCGTTCTTATCGTACTCATATTTTGTTTGGGTTTCGTTAGAAATCGTTTTCACTAATTTGTTATTGGCATCATATTCAAATTCTGTTATCTCTGAAGCAAAGGCTGAAGTAATTGTTGCAGGAGCCCATCCAAATAGCAAAAGTAATATGCAAAACAGTTTTTTCATTCACTTTGAACCTCCAATGATGAATATATGAGCATAGTATACATAGAAACGCTTCCAAGTGGTGATAAAAAGAAACACGATGTTGCAAAATACTCCAAAATAATACCCGCTAATTAATAATTATGTAAATTAATGTCTGTAAAATTGTGTAGGTCAGTAGATATAGTAAATATAGAATATATCAAAGATAAGGTAGGGGTATATGTGAAGGATGCCAAGAAACTACTCTTCTGCATAACCATAATGTTTGTTCTTATGGTTGGGGCAAACATTTTTAGAGGTGAGAAAGCGCTTGCGCAAGAAGGGAAACAGGAATCACAGCTTGTGTTTATTAATTTGTCGACTGATGCGAAGAAGAACGATTACATATATGATTCTGACGGAAAATTGATCGCTGCTTTTCTATCAGACGGAACTTATATGTCTTACATTTATGATTCTAACGGAAACCAAACGAATCGGAAAAAAGTAAACCTGTCGATACAACCGACAATTAATTTATCGGCTCATTCCTATGAGATCTATATAAGAGGGATACGAAGTAACGCTGAACAGATCTATTTCCCTACATGGACAGAGCATAATGGCCAGGATGATACGGAGTGGATCAAGGGAACGAAGGTGTCAGACGGAGTATGGAAGGCGACTGTATTTTTCAAAAATCACGGTATGGAAACAGGCTCTTATATTACTCATATTTATGATGGGGATCGTATGGTTGCAGCGACAATCGTTAATGTGGGCATGAACGTGAAAGTGCGCAGTCCACAAAAAGCATCATTGAAGGACGAGTCATACGATATTTACATAGATGGCATAGGCGAAAATGTAAGTGAAGTTAGGTTTCCAACTTGGACAGAGGCAAATGGCCAAGACGATCTGGAGCAACCTTGGATTAGAGGAGTCAATCAAGGCAACGGTACATGGAAAATAACGATACCGTTCAAAAAGCATAATTATGAGACAGGAAAGTATATCACACATATCTATAGCTTCGACAAATATGGAAACAACATGATGCTTGGTGGAGCATTGGTAGATGTGACGGGTGGAACTCAGTATCCGATCGAGACGAATCTATCAAGTGTGTCCTACGATATCACCATCTATGGTTTGGATCATAATACTTCGAAGGTTCAATTCCCAACGTGGACTGATCACAACGGTCAGGATGATTTGAAGTGGATTGAGGGAAGTGAAGTAGCGAATGGAGTATGGAAAGCAACAGTACTCTATAGTGAGCATAATCAGGAGGCGGGAAGCTATATTACCCATGTCTATGCGGATGGGAAGTTTGTAGATGGTTTTATCGTTACGGTTCGCGGTAATAACGTTCAATTAAAGGCCCCACAAGAAGTAAAGAAAAGCGACGGTGCATATGAAATTTTAGTAGAAGGAATCCCTAATAGCATTAATGACGTCAGATTTCCAACATGGACGGATCACAATGGACAAGATGATCTTGAAAGTCCATGGATTAAAGGAGAAAAAGTAAAACCGGGTGTATGGAAAATCCGAATTCCTTTCGGCAAGCATAATAATGAATCAGGTACATACATAACGCATGTCTACACGGTTGATCAATACGGGAATATGATGGCTGTAGCATGGGTGCATGTTCAGGTAATAGATTGAGTACTCATAAGTATTTTTATATATGATTTCGATCAAAACGGTAATCGTATACGCAGTACTAAACAATGAGATTTGGATGAGGAAGGAATCATATGAAAAAGATACTATCATCACTACTAATATTTCTTGTAACAATGCTGTCAGCGGGTACGAGTTATGCAGGGAACAATGTCATTTATGAATATGACGCAAATGGGAACTTGATTCGAAAATCTGCTGTAAATGTTGCAGAAAGTGGCTATATTCCCACCGAGAAAAAGACGTTTACAGGAAAAGAAAAAGTTGCAATCAATGCCAAGGGAGTTAGCAGTGCTAATAATGCGAAGACAACCGTTCAATTTTGGATGTACTGGACAGGTCAAGACAATATGATGCCATTTAGCTGGCATTCTGGGTATACACTTTGGCTTAATAGTAATGTGTTTGGTTTCAATACGGAGAACGGGGACATATTTGGATTTCCAGCCGAAAGTATCGCAAATAAGTGGGTTCAAGTTACAGCAATTTTTCACAACGGGGACATTACAAAAAGTGAAATCTATGTAAATGGAACAAAGCAAACGTTGCAACACTACGGCAGCCAATCACTGATTAAATCGGTGTCGGAAACTGCGAATATTTCAGGTTGGGCAAAGAGTGAAGATTACCGCTTCAAAGGCCAAATCTCAGATCTTAAAATCTGGAAACGGGAGCTAACTCAAACCGAAATTTCTAGCAGTGTGTTTTCGAAAAATCCTGTAGCATTAGCTGATTTGGTTGGAGAGTGGAAGCTAAGAGATGAACCAGTTCAATCATTGAAATTCAATGGATCTCAACAAATGAAATTATCGGGCATTCAAGCGGATTCGAATCCTGATGTCCAGACAACTGTTCAATTTTGGATGAAGTGGGATGGGAACCAAATCGAAATGCCTTTTAGCTGGGCGAATAGTTCTTACGATTTGTACTTTAATGATCGATTATTTGGCTTCAATACAGGCAATGGAGACTTGTATGGAACCTCATCTGATCCGCTAGTAAATAAGTGGGTTCACGTATCTGCAATATTCACGAATGGAGATATATACAAAAATGAGTTGTACATCAATGGCGTTAGACAGACTCTTGCGAAGATAGGGACTGCCTCTAATAGAAATGTTGCAGATAGTGCTTACTTCTCTGGTTGGAATAATGATACCCAATATCAATTTCACGGAAATATAGCAGAGTTGAAAGTCTGGAATCGGGCATTAAATCCAATCGAAATTGAAAGTGAAATGTACAAAACGCCAGCCATCGGCTCCAATTTAATCTATGTGTATTAACAAAATTAGATAAGGGGGTGAATGGATGAACAATAAAATCGTAGCCTCACTTTTTTATGCGCTAGGTATGTGCTTGCTGATATTTGCGCATAATGCCCAAGCTTTATCCTCACAGCAATATACGTTTAACACTTCTAATCAGTTAGATTCAGTAAATGATTCTGGCGGTATGCGTGTGAAGTATATCTATGATAAGAATGGAGACGTTGTCAGAAGAATTGTAGATCCTAATTTATTTAGGAACGGGGACTTTGAGGCAGCCGGAAATGGGGAAGTTGCATCTGGTTGGTAGTATTGGAGGTCGGAAGGAGCCGTTGGAACTTATCGTGTAACGCAGAGTTCGGTATCTTCAGGACAATACGCTCAAAAAATCGATGCTCAGAAAATTTCACTTGATTCTATGAATATTTATCAAGATGTTCGAGTTGTCCCGAACCAAAAATATAGTGTGAGTGGTAGATTGTTAATCGAGCGAATGAACAACGCGGGCTTCTACGTAGCTATTCATTATTTGATCAAAATTATAGATTAATTGGGGCGAATACACCTGCCTATGTTAATAAATCTATAGACTGGACTAGATTGCATGGACAATTTAATCCGCCAGAAGAAGCCGCAATTGTACGAGTCCATTTTAGAATTGATAAGGAGAGATACATTTTGAAAAAATGGTTGTCAATTATTCTCGCATTTGCTTTATTGTTCACCAGCATACCATTGATATCGGCAGAAGATAGGTTATCGATTGATATTCCAAACAAGGAAAATCATCCATCGGTAACTACAAGTGTGTATGATAGCGTATATGATCCGCACGCAACATTCACGGATTTAAACCCAAACGAGCTTATTACGATTACCTCCTTAACTGAAACCTTTGGCGTGACTAGGGATTTGGTGACAGAGGAACTGTTCAAGGGCTATGAGCTTCATCAAATCTATCAAGGGTTAAAAGCAAAGCAGCAGGGAAAAGACTACGAGCAATTCATGACCAGCACCTATCCGAAGCCTGCTCCAGATCCGATAATCGAGCATCAAGAACAAATGAAGAGTGTATCAGAGGCTGTATACCAAGCCAGCGTAACGGAACAGGTCTATGGGAAAGAGAGCCCGTCGGTGACGGATCAAGTGTATGGATTACGTGAGAAGCGATCGTTAGCCTTCCTTAGCAATAATCTATACGATGAGAAAGCGCTCCGCAATCGACCAATCCGGCTGGATCAAGCACCTTACTCCGTCGGATCCGTTAGCGACCATATCTCGCCTGTAGACGGCTCTTTGCGTGTGGAAGTAACGGATATGGTTATGCCGGGACCGAACGGCATGGATTTTGCGCTGCGGAGAATTTACGACAGTTCCTTGGCGAAAGACGATATCTATGTGAATGAAAACGGTAGAAACAGAACGCGGGAGACCAAGGAGGAAGAAATTTTTCATCTCGGTAAGGGGTGGATTTGGGATATCTCGTATCTAAAGTGGGTTAACAATTATGGCTACATTTATATTTCGGGCGTCGGTACATATGGGCTGGAAGGTGACCGTTTGGTAGGGTATCCGCTCGGCGATTTGGTCTTTATGGAGTCAAATAAGTTATTGCAGTCCGATGAGCGAGCCTCTTATGAGCTCCTCAATAAGACGACGGGAGTCAGCCAATATTTTAATCATATAGGCAATCTCATCTTCATCGAAGACACAGATGGAAACTACATTCAATTCTCATATAAGTATCAGCCGGACATAGGGTGGGTTCTGCATCAGATCAAAAGCTCGACCAGAGACTATCAAGGCAAGAATGAAATGAATATTTCCTACAACGGAAATCATACAGTTACTATTCAAAGCGGAGATCGAAGGGTGATCTATAAGAAAGAAAGAGTCAAAAAAATAAAGAACGATTATCTGTACCGGGAGCAGGATATTTTAACAGAAGTGATCGATCCAATGGGTCGCTCGACCAAGTATGATTATGGCGTATGGAAGCCCTTATTTTTTAATTTAGTCAGCTCGTATTCAGAAATACCTGAAGGATCTGAAGCATACAGGGTAAATTGGGGAGAGAACGAGGTTATCGCACTTGGCGTAATAGAGCATCCGACCAAAGCCATTACGGAATACGGATTTGATGGCACGATTAAACGGAAAATCGGAGATTTCGCGGAGGAACGTGTGGTGCGATATAAATCTCGCCGCAGTTACTATAGTTCATCCCAATATACACAAAAGAATGAAATGACCCTTAAATATACAATGGATCATAGTAACGTGAAAGATAGAGCGGGGATTGGTGATGGAGGAAAGTACATCGAGCAGGATTTTAGGTTTTCTGTGGATGTGTACGATAAATACAAAACGACAACCTATACGTACGAGAAGCAGTTTGTTGCGTACGATAAACCTTCGGCAATCTATAACACAAAAACGGAAGTTAAGGATCTACAGACAAATGATAGACAGGTGTTCAATTATGCATATGACAGATTCCGAAGGAATCCGAATCCGACCCGGATTGAAGAGACGCATTATCAAGAGGGATATGCATCTGCGCCTCGTATTACTACGCGTGAGTATGATTATTGGGGACAACTGACTTCGGAAACGAATCCGATCGGCATAACAAGCCGTTATGAGTACAGAGACGTAGTAGAGAATAAGCTGTTCCGCATGAAGAGTAGTAGTGTGCCGATGGATCAGGGAATGACGCTGAGCTCTGAATATGAATACGATCGATATCGCGGGGGATTGAAGCAGGCCGTTTCCAAAAATGATCGAGGCGAAATTGTCCAACAATTGAACTATGAGTATGACTATGCCGGCAACCCGATTAAGATTCGGATTAAGGGAGATGTCGGGGAAACGACTATTTATCAAGACTTCAGCCCTAAATTCAAGAGCATGTATCTAAGCGAACAAGCCGTAGAGGTAAAGAACGTAGAGGGCAAGAATGAACTCGTCAAAAGTCAGATGGAATATATTCCGGAGAGCGGGCTTCCAACGAAATATACAGACGGTAACGGAAACCAGACCTCCTATACGTATGACAAGCTGGGACGAATTACCGCCGAAATTCATCCCGACGGAACGAAGACGACCGTCGTATATGATGATCAGAACAATAAGATGTTCATTACCAATCCGAACGGGCTGCAAATCGAGAAACATTTCGATCCGCTCGGCAACCTGATTGCTGAAACGAATGGGCGAGGCATGGCTCAGCACACGTATGATGAGAACGGCCGGCTGATTCGCAAAGGGGACTTTAACGGATCCGTGATTCAATACGAGTATGACGCCTGGGATCGGATTATTAAGGAGAAATTTGGTTCCAGATCGAACCGCGTTGTCTATAACGATGCGGCAAACACCAAGACAACCTTCGACGGAGAAAATAATGGAATGCGTGAAACGTACGACATTATGGGTAGAGTCATCAAGAAGGAAGAAATCAAGTCGTCGGGTCAAGAAGTTTTGTTAGCTCGCTATGAATATGACTATGCGGGGAACGTTAAGGTAGCTTACGACGGAAACCATAATGTGACGAAATACGAGTATGATGTACTGGGACGATTGATCGCCGTTACGGATGCTGAAGGGAAGACGACGCGGTATCGGTATAATCTGTCGGGTGATATGGTCGAAGTCAAGTATGCGGACGGAAATACCGTGCAGAAGCGGTATGACGGCATCGGCCGTCTGCTGGAGCAAACCGATCCGAACAAGCAAGGCAAACGCTTCTATTATGACGGCAACGGCAGCGTGATCAAAAGCATTGATCGGAAGGGACAGATCCAACAGTTCGAATACAATAGCCGGGGCTTCCTGACGGCCGTCGTAGCGCCGGACGAAAGAGTTTCGTATAGCTATGACGCGACAGGCAAACGGACGACAATGACGGATCAGACAGGGACAACAAGCTATGCGTATTACCCATCGGGCGAACTCGAATCCATTACGTATCCGGACAAGACGGTGTTGTCATTCAATTATGAGAAGCGGGGATTGCGCGAAGAGCAAGCTATAGCGTCGGGCGCCTACCGCCTAGCAAGTCAGACGGAGCGACTTTTCTCGATTTCAGTGCCAAGGAGCATGAGAGTAATGGATGGCACCGGAGGAGAGCTGGCTCGATTTGAATATTCGTATGATGACTCCTATCGGATTGCTGATTTGAAGTCTTCGAGCGGACTGAATGAAGTCTATTCCTATGATGGAATGAACAGGACGGGCATCCAGCAGAAGCAAGGAGATGCGTTGTTTGGAAACTACAGCTATACCTATGATAACAATCGCAACATCATAGCGAAGAATGATAACGGGGCGTTCTTCCAGTTCAGCTACGATCCGCTGAACCGAATCAAGACATCAAGTCAGTTCAATGAGGCATATTCGTATGACCAGCGGGATAACCGCAGCACCCTGCAAAGCGATCAGGTACCGAACATCAAGGGGGCAAGCTATACTTACGACAGCCGCAACCGTCTGACCCAAGTGACAACAGAAGATGGCAAAGCTGTCAGCTACCGCTACAACGGGGATAACCTGATGGTGGAGCGCGCCGAAGGCGGCGTAACGACCCGTTACTACTACGATGATCGGGCGAAAATCGTAGCCGAAGGCAAGGTGGAAGGGAACGGCAGCATCACGATTACAGCATCGTATGTCCATGACGATTACGGCAAGCTACTGGCTCGTCAGGTTCCAGGACAAGGTATGCAATATTACGTATCCAACGGACACGGCGACATTACGGAGATTCGGGATGCACAAGGCAATGTATTGAACCGCTATACGTACGATATCTGGGGCAATCCATTGGTACAAGAGGAACAGGTTCCGAACATTTTCCGTTACTCGGGCGAATATTGGGACGCAGCAACGAATCTGCAATATTTGCGCGCAAGATGGTATGATCCAAGTGTAGGGCGGTTTATTAATGAGGATACGTATGAAGGGGAAATCAAGAATCCGCTGAGTTTGAATTTGTATACGTATGTATCGAATAATCCGTTGAAATACGTAGATCCGAGTGGACATATTGGGATACCGATGGCACCAACACCTGCAATGACGTGTGCAGCGAGTCCGGGGCAATGCAAGACGATTCTAAAAGCACAGGCCGAAGCAGGTAAAACATTGGCAGTTGAAGGCGCTAATTTCTTTGTACTAGATGATGTAAATACCATGTTGGATCCTAATAGCTCATTAGCAGATAAGGGACTTGTGTTGTTGGGATTATTTCCTCCGGCAAAAATAATTAAAGCAGGAACCAAAGTTAGTAAAGTTACAAAAGCACTTGCAAAGTGCAATTGCTTTACTGCAGGGACGAAGGTATTAACAGACGAAGGGGAGAAGAATATCGAAGACATTGAAGTCGGAGATAAGGTTCTCGCCAAGGATGAAGAGACAGGTGAACAGGCTTACAAGGAAGTTGTTGCCCTTCATCGTAACGAGAAAGATACTACCTACAAGCTGTCGGTGGGCAATCAATTAATTGAGACAACTAATAATCACCCATTTTGGGTTGAAGGCAAGGGTTGGGTTCTTGCTATTGATTTGAAGGTGGGAGATGAATTAGTACAAAGTAACGGAAACCATCTAAAGATTGAAAACATTGAAATTGTACATCATGATGAAAAAGTAAAGGTGTACAACTTTACAGTTGCTGATTTCCATACTTACTTTGTAAGCAGTTTAGGGATTTGGGTTCATAACATTAATTGTGGTTTTACTTTAAGTAGTAATAATATCCAACACATCGGAAAGCATATTGCGAGCGATTTTGCCAACCAAGTACCGCATCTTTCGGATAAAGCACTAGCAGCAAAGTTGAATAAAAACTCATTCTTTAACGCTAGTTGGACTAAGGAAGATATTATAACTGGTGTTCAAAACGGCGCGAATGAAGCAATTAGTAAGGGATTCACAAATGGTTACTATAATTACTCATATAAGGGTGAGACCATTCAAATTTTCTTCAAGGATGGGAAATTTGATACAGCATTTGGTCAACATAAGTTAACTCCGGCTGATTTCGGGAGGTAATCAAATTTGTTTGAGATAAAATACCGAATTATTGTTGATGAGAGTCACTGGAAAAAAATGAACTTAGAGCAAATTGAAAAGGAAGGGGGAATTGAGGGCTTCTTTCAGTTAAACCTACATTCAGTTGATTATGGTTATTGCCATGATAGGGAACTGGCAGAGGGTGAAGAGGGTTTTGACATTATTTCAACTTGGTTATCAAATTTATTAGAAGTATGTCTGCTAATAGATGATACGAAGTATGTAGCGATAAAGGACACAGAATCTTACAATACATGGCTTGAGTTTATTTCTGCTGATAATGACTTGCTTGTGAGTGTGATTCAGTCGGACAGCTTCATTAGTGAGTATGTCATTACCAAGCCTTTAGAGAATCGAGTTTATCCCGAATGGAGAGACATTACAGTCAAAAGGGAGGAGTTTATCGAAGAGGTGATTATTAATACGAAGAAATTTATTTCAGACTTAGCCCAAATAAACCCTTTCATAAGTATGAGCCAAAGATTAGTTCAATTACAGTCAATGCTCGAAAAAGTAAGCCAATAGATATTTATAGACCTTGAGGGGGAACGCCTTCAAGGTCTTTCTTTTACCCCCATCCCCTGCCGAATGAATTGGGCGGCATGTCCCGAAAGAACCGTATGATATTTTTCCAATATGGTTGTACGCACGTATAAAGTGTTTAATAATATCCCCCTTTATGACAAACCTCTTTCATTGTCATAACTCCAAAATCACCAGATGCCACCGTGTTTTGATGTAAATACCATACCTTCGCTATTTCACATTTTCTCCGAAATAAATTGAGATTGTAAATAAAATCGAAACGAACAGTCCTTCCAAGTTGATAGGAGGGCGAGAAAGAGAATATCGCAACTTAAGGGGTACATAGTCCGACTACTATAGTGAGCAGACAATCTGGTAATGGTTGTTGCCGGAATCAACCATTACTAATTAAACTCCAAAGAGAGAGCGCGAATTCGATTGTTGATAGGAGTCTTTGTATATACGTTTGAAATAACATATATTAACTGGTGCAATATGGTGATACGTAATAGAGTAGCAATAAATAGCTTGGGAGGTTGGATTAGAAAGGTGAGAATAAGAATGAATTGGTTAGCAAGGCAGAATAAACGCATCATTTTGATGATGTGTGCAATCTTATTTATTTGCGGTATGGTATTACAGATTGGTAACGTCCAAGCTTCTGCTGCAAATGTTGAAAGTAAGTATTCATATGATGGGGCTGGACGGTTAAATGATGCTCAATCCACTGCTGGACAAAGTATAGACTTCGTTTATGACAACAACGGGAACATAACGCATAAGTTATCTACTCTCCATTTTAAGGGGAGTGATCAGAGCATGATGCAGAATTGATCTGTATACCAAACATCAGGTGCTAAAAATACGGTGGAGTTTTGGATGAAATGGGATGGAACTAATTCTGTCATGCCGTTTTCATGGAATACCCATTATGCACTTTGGTTTGCAGACGGATATTTTAACACTGGTGAAAGCAACATTATAGGCATATCTTCGGCCACATTACGTAATCGTTAGGTGCACGTAGCTGCAACTTTCTATAACGGTATACCTAACGCGGTTGATAATGATTATACATTAACGGAGTAAGCAAAATTTAGCCGCAGTTAAAGGAAATACGTCCTATTCTGTTGCAGCGACGACGTCAGCGTTCATATCAGAAAACAGCGATAAGAGTCTATATCGATTTAGCGGCAAGCTTGGTGAGATGAGAATTTGGAATTACAGGCTTTCACCATCTGAAGTGCAGGCTAACATGTATAAGGTGATTTCAGGCAAGGAATCACGGGTTGATTGAGATTCGGAAAGCTCAATCTTGGCCCCAAAATAAATGACAGCATCTTCAGGGAATAGTGTGCCCCAAAACTTGATTACATATTAATGGTTGGAGCATGTATTTTTTGTATGCTGTTTTTACGAATTCTTCCGCTACTTACGTAGACAGCTATTCCGATAATCTAGCAGGAAGATGGCTCTTTTACTTTCTTGGCTGCCCTGTAGAGTTGAGAGTAGAAGTTTAATTAAATCACAAATAAGGATGGTTGCTATTAATGCTGCGTCATATTCATATGATCGTAAAATGTATTGTTTGTATTTGTTTGTTGGTCGCGCTGGCTTCGCTAATACAGCATTCAGCAGATGCCAAAGAGTCTTCTAAACTAAATATTGAGTTAGGTTCAACGAGTGATAAGGTTAGAAAATGGGGAATGCTTTCTCCGAATATCGGACATCGTACGGGTAAAGCACAAGGAGATGATTGGATAGCCATACCTCCAGAAGATAAGCCCGGATTTTTAGTTTTTGGACCTTATGTAGATGATCTCGATATAGGAGAATGGACTGCAACGTGGTCTATGAAGGTGTCCAGTAGTATAAATGCTTCCTCTAAAATTGCTCGGTTGGAAGTTTATGATCCTGATTCTAATGAGGTATTGGCTTTTCAAGAGCTTACAGGCTATCAATTTTCTAAATCTCATGGCTATCAGGATTTTTACTTGAAGTTTATGAAAACAAAACCAAAACAACGATTGGAATTTAGGGTTTTCTGGTATGGAGAAACCACACTTCAAGTGAATCATGTGGCTGTCCATCAAGCAGCAAAATTGGATTTTATAAAATCATGGAAGATGTCCGATCCTGCACTCGGTCACAGAATTGGCAGAGCAGATGGAGAGGGTTGGTCAGCCAATATGCAGCAGGATAAGGAAGGTTTTTTAAGCTTTGGACCTTATGTGAAGAATCTCCCCCTAGGAGCATGGAAGGTAAGCTTCCCATTGATAATCGATAACAACTCTGCGGATAATGCGAAAATAGTTCGCTTGGAAGTCTATGATCCCGATGCAGATGAGATTTTATCGTCACGGGAAGTGACGAGGCAGCAATTCCTCTATTCTAATGTAACGCAGTATTTCGAAATTCCATTTGACAATATATCAACGGATTGCCGATTAGAGTTCCGGATTTACTGGTACGGGGTAGCCAAGGTTACGGCCAAAGATATATCCATAGGCAAATCTACAAATATAGTCTATAAGAAAACATGGAGTTTATCAGAGCCTGTGATTGGGCACGGAACTGGTAGATTGGATGAAGAGGGCTGGTCAGCGAATACGCAGCAAGACAGCGAAGGATTTCTGACTTTTGGACCTTACGTGAAGGATATGCCTGTGGGGTCATGGGAAATCAATTGGCCATTAATGATCGACAATCATTCGGCAGATAACGCAAAAGTAGTTCGTTTAGAGGTGTTTGATGTTGATGCCGATGAGATCCTATCCTTCCGTGAGATCGGACGGCAAGAATTTGAGCGTCCGTATGAATATAAAAGTTTTAATTTGAGATTCGTCCAAGTAAACCCGAGTCACCGATTGGAGTTCCGGACCTATTGGTATGGCAATGCATTTATCAAAATGAGGAACCTTCAAATGAAGGGAACGTATCCAAGTTCATTCGGGAAAGTGTGGAATATGTCTGATCCGGCAATGGGGCATAGAACAGGAAAGCTTATTGAGAATGCATGGGTTGTGGAGCCTCAACAGGATCAATCAGGATATATGAGTTTCGGGCCCTATGAAAAAGGTATGGAAATCGGGACATGGATAAGCACTTGGTCGATGAAATTAAAGAATAGCAGTGATAGCAAAGATCCTGTCGTAAGGCTTGACATATACGATGCTGATACAGGAGAGATTATTCAGCAGAAGGATGTATATCAAGAGCAGTTTATTATCAATCATTTTCAAGATTTAAATGTTCAATTCAGAAATGAACATCCGGGGCACGCACTGGAATTCAGAGTTTACTGGTATGGAAAACATCCTGTTGAATTGAAAAGCATTAAAGTAAACAAAACAAGGGTTTTGGATGAATACGTGTATAATAAAAATGGTCGCTTGATGCAGTGGATCGGGGCTGATGGCAGGAACAAATACTATCGTTACGATAAGAACGGAAATATATTAAGGGTTATAGATATGGAATAATGGGATATGGACTCCAGTGTACTTGATGTGCAGAACAACTAAATTATAGGAACAAAGAAGGCTCATGGACTCGTGGGCCTCTTTGCTATGGTAACTCTTAAATTGGTTGTTTTTGTTCTTGAATCTTTAATAACTGAGAGAGATAATACCATACTGTGGTCAACCAAATAAGACAGCACTAAGCATAATATGGTTCTTCACTATACAAATAGAGGATATAATGAAAGCCATTAAAAATGACAATTTATTTTGGTGTATTGTAATTAAACAGGGGGAACCGAATTTATTAAGTATTATTCAAAAGTTATTTCATCAAGAATATGATGCTTAGAGGACTACGAATACTATATCGGTTTTACAATTGGGAAAAGGGGAATGTAGAATATGAGTAGTTTTAGACCATCGAAATTCATGCTCGTGCTAGTTCTAATAAGTCTTACATTGCTAACAATCAGTCAAACTAAAGGATTTGCCGCAGAGAAAACGGCAGTAAATGTTTATGATAGTTCCGGGCGGCTAGTAAATACGAAGCTAGCGGATGGAACCGTTGTAGAATATCAATATGACGTGAATGGGAATCTACTACATAAAAATATTAATATGCTGATGAACTCCGGATTTGAAATCTATACGGGAAAGAATGGAGTCGCAGATAACTGGGGAGATTGGAAATCTGCAGGAGTAAAAGCCAATTACCAAGTTGTCACTGCTCCCGTATCCAGTGGTAAGCATGCTCAGCAAATGAAAATTTCCAATATGCCGAAAGATGGGGGGGCTAACTTTTTTCAAGACATATCAGTAAGTGATGGTCAACTCTATTCATTAAGCAGCCAGATTACAATAGCTAACTTAAACAAAGCAAAATTAATCGTTAACATGCATTATTTTGATAATAACAATAGTTTCATCGGAAGCGAGACGGTATTTGAATATGGAGGAAATGCAAGCTGGCTGAGTATAAATGAACAGGTGCGACCTGTGGCCAAGACAGTGCGAGCCAGACTTCATTTTACTATTATAGCCTTAGACAACGATGGATCAGGAACCCTAACGGTGGACTCCGTGACATTCCAAAAAGGGGAGCGGAGCAATTTACTCATCAATCCCGGATTTGAGACAAATACAAGAACGAGTGGGGTCGCAGATGGCTGGGGCAATTGGGAATCTGCAGGGGTACCAGCCAATTACCGAGTAGTTACCTCCCAGGTGTCAAGTGGGAAACAAGCGCAGCAAATGGTTATATCTAATATACCTAAAGATGGAATGCATACGATCTTCCAAGACGTAGCCGTAACAGGTGGCCAACCTTACACCTTAAGTGGTCAAATTGCGACAGAAAATCTAAGCAAAGCCAAAGTTCAGGTCATTATGCATTATTTTGACATCAACAATAATTTTATAGGGAATGAGACGCCATTTGAATATAGTGGGAACACGGGCTGGTTAAGCATTAATGAACAAGTGCGTCCCGTAGCCAAGGCAGTACGAGCCAGAGTTCATTTTAATGTTCTAGCGGTTGACAACAATGCATCAGGAATCGTAAAGGTGGACTCCGTGACATTCCAAAAAGGGGAGCGGAGCAATTTACTAATCAACCCCGGATTTGAGACGAATACAAGAACGAGTGGGGTCGCAGATGGCTGGGACAATTGGGAATCTGCAGGGGTAAAGGCAAACTATCGGGTAGTAACTTCGCCTGTGTCCAGTGGTAAGCATGCACAGCAAATGAGCATCTCTAATATACCTAAAGATGGAATGCATACGTTTTTCCAAGACGTAGCCGTAACAGGTGGTCAGCCTTATACATTAGGCAGTCAAATTGCAATTACAAATCTAAGTAAGGCTAAGTTTCAGGTCATCATGCACTATTTTGACGTTAATAATAATTTTATAGGAAATGAAACGCCATTCGAGTACAGTGACAATACGAGCTGGAAGAGTGTTCAGGTACAAGTAAAGCCACCAGCTCATACGGTGCGAGCTAGAGTCCATTTTAATCTCTTAGCATCAGAAGACAAAGCCTCCGGGAAAGTAACTGTAGACTCCGTCATTTTTCAACGCATAAAGTAAAAACAAGAGATATATGGAAGATAAGCATTGCAATAAAATCAAGAAAAAGAAGGATGGTCGTGTACCATCCTTCTTCATGTTTTTGTGACAATACTGTTATTCAAGATTACTTCTTAACAAGTGAAATCGAATCGGCAAAAGCCTCTCCGACGGCACCCGAATCGGCAACAACTCGTACAATTATTTTCGTCGTATTCGGCTTCGTGTGAATCTTAACAGAAGCTTGTCCCCATTGTCCTTGTTGGTGAACCAATGCTGCATCCCCATCATATACACCGATGTTTTGATTGTCGAATTCATAGGTGTCCACATAGAAGCTACCCTGCTTCAAGTTGTTGTAAATGTTAGCTCGCAGCTCGTACTCCGTATCTGGTTTAACCGGAATGAAGTAGCTGTCGCTTGAAGTACCACGTATGGGCGTATCCGAATAAAAGCGAATGCTATGTGAGCCTTCATGCGACAAATGTGCTGAGATGGCCATAGTCGGGCTGAAATTCCAGAAATAAGTTCCCTGCTCGAAGCTTGCGTTCGGAAGCAGGTTATTTGTTTTCATTTTTTTAAGCATGTTCCCATTGATGTCATAGACATATTCGATTCGGTAATCTGTATGCAGTGCATCTAGCAGCTGATTTGCCGAGTTATATGTATAATAATGATTTGCAATAGAGGGCTTAGGGATATGAGCTACTTTGACTTCCTTTTTAATCATATCGCCAAACCATGCGACACCATCCTGAACCATTCGCCAGTCGGTGATCAATACTCCTTCATATGCCGGAGCGACCATATTGAAGGTAAACGTCACGGTATCACCGTATTTTACGGTGCCACCGTTAGGAATGACGTGTCTGCCAATGGCAAATGGATCACTATCGTCAACGGCTCCGAGGCGAACGGCGGTTGCTTCCGACCATTCTCTTTTTCCTGTATTTTTGACCGTAACCGATACCTCATGCGTAGAGCCTGGTAGCATCGAATCTGGAATGGTATTCGAGACGATCTGGGCGCTTAAATCTTGGGAAGGTGCGATGCTGAGATCGTCAAAGTAGCTTCTGAAATACCCGGTCTCCGAAGCCTCGTGGTCGTCATAGGCGACAAGTACTTCCTTAATTGTTTTTCCTGTGTGTGGAGATAAATCGACCTCGACTTGAACCCACTGATTTAATGGATCATTCCGATATGCAGGGTGCATTCGCTGCCCTCTTGTATCTGTAATGCCGCTATCTCGCAAAGTAGACCCATCTTCGAACACGAGATCAATCGCCATTCTTTTACTTTGTGTATACTGGTAGTGATAGACCCAATAGGATAATTTCATTCCTTCGTGGATACTTAAGTTCAAATTCGTATATAGCTTGAAGTAAATGAAGCTGTTCTCCGAATTGCTCTTGTCTTGACCAGCGACGCGGTAATATCCAACTCCACTATGAGGCTGGATCCCCAGTTCGCCATTCACAGTAGAGGCCTCAGGAGGAATTGTTGAATAATAACCTCCGACATTGGCACTATATGCTGTTACCATTCCAAGGCTATCATTATCGTGGCTTTCGAACGTATTACTCAACAAACGCCTCTGTCCATTGTCCGCCATCGCATTTGGAATAAGACAAGCAAATAATAAGAGAAAAGCGATAGCCATTTTAGACACTTTAATCATCAGAACATTAGAACCCCCTATATAGTTAGTAAGTAAATTCATTGTAAATTTTAATATGACTATTGGAAAGAGTCGAGTCGAATGCGTTCCATTTTCTTTTTCTATTGTGGGAAATAATAACTGTTAAATAGGCCTTATAGACTATATACTAAATACTTCGGAAAGAGAAGGGGGAAATGTTGTGAAATTAGCTTTTAAAAAAAGTTATTTAATGGGTATAGTGACGATAATGTTAAGTTCCTTTCTGATTTCAAGCACCGCTAGTGCTAGTCTCACAGAGAAAGTGCTTGTAAATCAAGAAAACTTTGAACGAGGTACGTATGAAAGTACAAAAGTTGCAATGGCTTTGGGGACTGTTGCTAATCAGGTAAACAGTAGTTCATATTCTAATATGGTTGACATAAATGGTGATTTCGAGAGGGATTCCAACCATAATCAGTTGCCTGATTTTTGGGAAGTTGTTTGGCGAAACGGGGAAAGTTCGAATTCTTACGCAGTATTAGCTCCATACGAACCAGTACAGGGTAAACTTCATTATAGGTTATACAATGGGGACGACGATGCACAATCTTATCAGTATGTGCTATCTGATCAGATTCCTGTTACGGGTGGATCAGCTTATACAATTAAAGCATTTCTAAGATATACTTTGCCTGTGGGACGAGCTGAGATGAGTATTATCCAAGGAGACGCACAAGGGAATAACAATGGGGAAATTCATTACACCTACAATAACGGCGGATGGAAATGGAATGAAAAAAACAATAGCTTTGTTCTAAATCCAGACACCAAGTTTATTCGCATCCGATTTGGAGTTGGTGGCGAAGTCGGTGCTTATTTGGATGTTGATAAGGTAGAGTTAACTCAGCTTGATATTAACGAGGGATATGAGAAAGACGAGAATTCTAACAATCTACCTGATTTTTGGGAGACAGTATGGAGGAACGGTACCAGCACAAATCCATTTGCTACAATAGCCCCATATGAACCTATAGATGGAAAATATCATTATCGTTTATTCAATGGATTAGACGATAAGGAATCCTTTATGTATGCTTTATCGGATTCTATTCCCGTCCTTGGGGGATCTGCGTATGAACTCAGCACTTATTTAAGGTATGCTTTGCCTTTGGGACGAGTTGAGATGAGTATTATCCAAGCAGACGCACAGGGGAATAACGTAGGGGAAATTCATAACGTATATGGAAATGGAGCTTGGAATTGGAAAGCACATTATACTCGGTTTGTTGTTCAGCCGAATGTTGCATCCATTCGTATCCGATTTGGAGTTGGTGGCGAAGTTGGGGCTTATTTGGACATAGATCACACAAAGCTACATCTGCTTAACAGTGAAGGAAATCTTAGTTTTATCCGTTATGAATATAATCAAAGTAATGAAGTGAAGCGAATCATTTATCCAAATGGAAAGATAGTTGAAATTGAGTATGATGCTAATGGCAATCAGGTGCGGAGAAAGATAGTGAAAGAATAGTTACCTATATACTGCTAAAACATAACGTGAGTTGATGATATAAAGAGATAAAAGAGCCATTGAATATCCATTTTATACAAATTAATGCTAATAAATAATAAATGTGCAGTAGGGAAAATAATGCTATTATATGAAGCTATGAAAATTAATAGTAAAGTTCCTTTAGAATCAGGTATTAATCGTTTAAAAAAGGGGGGTCAGATATTTTGCGATCAAAAGGAGCATTTATCAAAATTACGGTAATGCTTGCATTCTTCATTCTTATTTTTATCTATAGCGAGAACAGCCTATTTGCTCAACAATACAAAAATACATATGTATCTAGTAAAGACTACAGTTCCATTCAAGGGGAGAATCAATGGTTCTATCAAGAATGGAATGGGGAAGAATACGTTAATTTGAAGTGGAATGAGTCAGAACAATTATGGAGGGGGAGTCATCCCTTTACCATCATTGCGGCAGGCATCCATCATCCGGATGAAACGGATGTTGCAAGGAAATGGGTAGCGCCCAAAAGTGGATTAATTCGTATAAATGGACGCGTAGCAAAGAGTAATCCCGGATGTGGGGATGGCGTAAGAGTAGAGATTCGGAAAAATACGAGATTACTTTGGACGACCTATATCGAGTATAACGACATCGACGGGGTAACTACAAACTATGAGACGCACATTAACTCTGGTGAAGCACTTTACTTTATCGTGAATAAGGGAGAACAGAACAATTATTGTGACGGTACCTATTGGGATCCAAGCATCACTTATCTAGACGCGAACACTTCATTAGCCTATTCTGCGTCTGAAGGATTTAGTGGCGTTCAAGGACAGAACAATTGGTATTATGAAGAGGGTAAGGAGGGGACTTTTTCCTTTCTAAATTGGGATGGGAAGGAGGAGGTGTGGAAGGGGGAAAATCGATATTCGCTCATAGGCCGTTCTTTTCATCATCCAACCGATCTAAGCTCTGTACGAACTTGGACCGCACCGGAATCCGGACTGATCCGAATTTCGGGAAAGGTGGCCAAGGAGAACACGAAGTGCGGAAATGGAATCATTACATCCATTCAGAAAAACAACAAAGTCGTATGGTCGGCGCCTGTTCGATTTGATGATGCAGAAGGCCTCCAAGTCCAACATGATGTGACTGTTCATGCAGATGATAAGTTGCGTTTTCTAGTAGCTTCGAATGACAATGCGGATTGTGACGGTACATCATGGGATCCGCGAATCACTTATATGGTACCAAATGCTGATCTAACTTACTCATCCGTTTCTGGATTTAGTCCGGCACAAGGGCAGTCTAATTGGTATTATCAAGAATTGGAAGACTCCAAATATGAGGATATGGAATGGGACTCTAGCGAAAAACTGTGGAGAGGAAAATATCCGTTTTCGATCATTACACATAATATGCAGCATCCCGATAAGTCTGATTCCGTCCGAAAATGGGTGGCTCCAAAGTCAGGTTCGGTGCGTGTGAGCGGACATGCAGCCAAAAGTAATACAGCATGTGGCGATGGTGTCAAAGCAACCATTTTCAACGGCTTCACTCCCGTTTGGCAGGCGAAGCTGGATTATAACAATGATGCTGGAGTGGATCATGATATCGTACTGCCGATAAGCGAAGGCGGGGTTTTATATTTTGTAATTAATACGAACGGTACTAATCAATGCGATAGTACGAATTGGACGATATCCATTCATTATGATACTGAAGCACATGCGACGATATATTCATACGATGCCAGCAACAAGATGGAAACGATAACATCTCCGGATGGTAGAATCATTTATCATTACTATGATGCAAATGGCAACTTAATTAGGCGTGAAAAGAGAAAGTGAATGATGTAATCTCTATTCATCTAATTGAGGTGTTTTTTGATACATATAAGCAAAATACTTAATTGAACAGGAGAAAAAGCGTGAAAAAGTACATATCACTAATTTTAACATTTATTTTAGCGTTTACGAGCATACCACTTACTTCTGCACAAGAAGTGATGTCATCCGATGCTGAGCTGTCTAATCTTTCAGTTACGGATGCAGTGTACAGCCAACAGCCTAAGGATCTAGATCCGCAAGATATTATTACAATTTCCTCAGTAGCTGAGAAATTTCAAGTTGATGGTGACTGGGTTTACGGTGAAATATCCAAAGGATACCTGCTGCACCATATCTATGAGGGGCTGCTGGAGAAGCAGCGCGGAGGATCGTACGAGCAGTATATGAACCGCTTGTATCCTGGTGTTGCGCAACAGATTGCAGTAACGACAAGCGTGTATAATACGGCTACGGTAACGACAAGTGTGTATGATCATTTGTCGAAAGTAGAGAGTGACGGGAATGTTAAGAAACCAAGCGTTACAGACTCTGTGTATGAGATTCCTAAATTTCGTCGCTCCAAGCGATCCCTGTCTTCTTCTTCGAACTATGATAGCTTTGCATTGAAGCAAAAAGAGCTGAAGTTCGATCACGCACCGTATTCAGTCGGGAGCGTTGGCGAGAACATTTCGACAGTCGACGGTTCTCTGCATGTAGAGCAAACTGATCTTATTCTTCCAGGACCGAATGGTTTGAACTTCGAATTGCGTCGTGTGTACGATAGTTCGCGCGGTAAAGATGATATTTATTACAATGAGGAAAGTCATAAACAGTTGCCCCGCAAGTCGGAAGAAGATTATCGTTCTTCGCTGGGGAAAGGATGGATGTGGGATATTCCTTATCTTAAAGTAGCTGAGGATCAAAAATTCCTTTATCTGCCCCAGCGTGGAACATTTGCGATAGACGGATATGATCTGGTGGGGTATCCCTTTAGAGATTTGAGTTTTGGCCCGCATTACGGCGAATCGAAAGGGTCTGACGAGCCGAAAGATGCTAGATATGTTCTTACCGATTACAAGCAGGGATTGGATTACTATTTTGACGAAGGCGGCCTGCTTCTGCAGATAAAAGACGAATATGATAACATTCTCGACTTTTACCATAGAGGCATGAAACTAATTATGGTTGTTGCTTCTACCAAAGAGGGGAAGAAAAGTACAAAATACAATGTTCTCTCCATTCGAGACAACGGTAATGATGTAGAAGCAAGGGTATATTATACAGATCCTGCGACGAATCAAACAAAGGATCAAGTTGTTAAATATATCAAAGAAAAGATATCTTTTAATTTTAATGATGAATATGTATTAAAAAAGGTTATCGATCCGGTTGACCGAGAAACAACTTATTATTACGATATTCGTCGATATATGCCATCCAACATTGTTCCGACATACAGTGTGTTTAACAAAGAGGAAAATTTCAACGAACAAATGTTCTATTGGGGAAAAACCGATTGGGTAACGCTGGGGATGATTGAACATCCGACCAAAGCACAGTCTAAGTTCACTAGTTCAACCGTACTCCGTAAACTAGGTTTTTACGCGATAGAATACCAGGTCATATATAATGAACGCAAACTACTGTATAGCACGAATACAGGCGCTACCGTCGTCTCTGATCGGCAAACCGTTACTTTTCCAAAAGATTTTGGAAAGATATTCGGAAATGTTACCTATGATGTTAGCGTGGATGATGGCCGTACCATCACTAATCATAACTATAATGTTAGTTATAGAGAAAGATATGAAGACCTAAATGAAGGGAGCTACTATACGTTTCCGCTAGATCCGCCGATTCTTTATCATAATAGAAGCGAAACGACAGCAAAAGGAAGCAACGAACGCAAGACTGTTACCTACGAATATAATAAAAATTCGAAAAGGGAATTGATGCATTCCAAGCCCCTTAGCATTTCGGAAACCAATTACGGAGCTTCGGGATCTTCTACGAGAACGACAAGTTATAAATATGATGAATACGGAAATATCATTGAGGAGACTAAACCGCTTCAAGGAACCAGTTATTATGAATATGAGTATATCCCTCAAGCCCAGGCTCGAAAATTAACGAAAATGACTACGCCTGTTGGGCCTCAGTCCAACCTGATCGCTAAGTATGAATATGAAACCGAGCATGGTGGTCTTCAGCAGGCTACGCTGCAAGACGGTCAGGGACGGTTATTGAATCAAGTTCGCTATGAGCGCGACGTGCATGGCAATCCGACGACAATTCAAATCAAAGGCGATAACGCGAAGGATACCGTCATTCGGCAGGAATTCAATGAAATCCATAACTATATGTTCCCGAATAAGCAATCGGTAACGGTGACGGATGCGGATGGCGCGTCCGGAGAGTTGACGAGAGATGCCAGATATATTCCCGAGACTGGTATGCTGTATCAATATGTGGATGGAAAAGGACAGGCCATCACCTATACGTATGATGATTTGAATCGTGTAACTGCGGTAACTAATGCTGACGGGTCGCAAACCAAGATTGAATATGACGACGAGAACAACCGTATTGTAGTCACGGATGCGGCCGGACAACAAACGGAGCGATTCTTTGATCCTTTCGGACGATTGATCAAGGAAACGAATGGGCGAGGGACGGCAGAGCATCGTTACAACGAATATGGCGATTTGATTTCTAAGGGAGACTTCAACGGTTCGGCCACCCAATATGAATATGATGCCTGGGGACGTGTCATAGTTGAACAACCGGGGTATTTTGCTGCTACGCGTTATCAGTATGATGACGGCGCAAATACCAAAACCGTGATAGACGGAACAAACAATCCGATTAAAGAATCGTACGATATTCTAGGCAGAGTGACATTGAAGGAAGAGCTAAAGCCATCTGGAAATGTGGTGTTGGCGCGTTACGAGTATGATTATGCAGGGAATGTCACGAGTTCCACAGACGCGAATCAGAATGTGACCAAGTATGAGTACGATGTCTTGGGGAGATTGCTAGCTGTAACGGATAGCGAGGGAAAGACAACCCGTTATCAATATGATCTGTCCGGAAATATGGTCGAAGTCAAATATCCAGACGGCAACACGGTTCAGAAACGATATGACGAGATAGGACGATTGATCCAGCAGACCGATCCGAACAAGCAAAGCAAGAAAGTGTACTATGATGCAAATAGTAACGTCTCCCGAACGATTGATAAGAACGGGCAGTCTCAAACCTTTGTATATAATCATCTTGATTTGCTGACAGAAGCCAAAGCTGCTGACGAAACAATATCGTACAGCTACGATGCCTCAGGCAAACGATTGTCGATGACCGATGGAACAGGGACGACAACGTATGGATATTTTCCAACAGGTGAACTGAAATCGATTCAATATCCAGATCAAACTGAGCTGAGTTTTGATTACGAAACTCGTCAATTAAGAACGGAGCAAACCATTAAAGCATCGAACCTTGCTATGACCTCTACTATCGATTATCTCTATGAGGCTGGTGTTCCGACGAAGCTGGGGGCGCTTGGCAATGGCGCGACGTTATCCGAATTTACGTATGATTATAATCAGAAATCGAAGAAACTTGCTAAACTAAGTGCATCGAATGGACTCAGTGAAGTATACAATTATGATGGGTACAATCTAGCTGGCATCCAACAGAAGCAAGGAGAAGCGCTGTTGGGAAACTACAGCTATACCTATGATAACAACCGAAATATCACCGCTAAAAACGATAATGGAGCAGGATATCAATTTAGCTACGATAAGCTGAATCGAATCAAGACATCAAGCCAATTCAATGAGGCATATACGTACGATCAACGGGATAACCGCAGCACGCTGCAAAGCGATCAGGTACCGGATATCAAGGGGGCTAACTACACCTACGATAGCCGCAATCGCTTAGTCAAAGTAACAACAGAAGACGGTAAGGCTGTCAGCTACCGCTATAATGGGGACAGCCTGATGGTAGAACGCACCGAAGGTGGCGTAACGACCCGTTACTACTATGATGATAGAGCGAAGATTGTAGCGGAAGGCAAGGTAGAAGCGAACGGCAGCGTCACGATTACAGCATCCTATATCCATGATTCGAATGGCAAGCTGCTGGCCCGTCAGGTTCCAGGACAAGGTATGCAGTACTATATATCCAACGGACACGGCGACATTACCGAAATCCGGGATGCGCAAGGAAATGTACTGAACCGCTATACGTACGATATCTGGGGCAATCCCTTGGTTCAAGAGGAACAAGTTCCGAACATTTTCCGCTACTCGGGCGAATACTGGGATGCAGCAACGAATCTGCAATATTTGCGCGCAAGATGGTATGATCCAAGTGTAGGACGGTTTATTAATGAGGATACGTATGAAGGGGAAATCAATGATCCGCTAAGTTTGAATTTGTATACGTATGTAAAAAATAACCCTTTAAAATATCTCGACCCAACAGGTCATATTGAGTTTTCTGTTGGAGATAAAGAAGCGCTACTTAGGTATCAATCTATCTTTTCTGTTGGGCAGAAAGAAAAGAACCTGCTTATGATGCAATCTTCCCATGATGCAGCAAATTATCTTAGACTGAATTATGAATCTAGGGTAGACAGAACAAACTTCTTTAAAGACGGAATAGTCTATAAATCTATAACGAAAGATATGTACAATGAGCTATTATTTGGTAATGCTAAAGAAGTGCCATTACTAGATGATCCACTATTTTATGTTTTTGATGGTACTTTTGCACTTGCTTACAAAGGTGTAGCTAAGTTAGCTGCAAAGACAATGGGTAAGAAAAGTGTTGATCAGACTACAGAGTATTTACTTAAGTTGGATTTACAGAGGTTTGCAGCTAAAAAGGACTTAAAGATGGTTAATGATGCTGCGAAGAAAGTAGGTGTAGATAGGAATAAGTTTGGCGAGTACATTCATCAACTAAAGAAAGAATTTAATATGAAAGCAAACGATAATTTTAGTTGGGATGATCTTCTCGATTTTGCCAATGAATTAAAAAACATGACGAAAAAGTAGAATCTGTGGAGGTTATATGAGTATTACAGGTAGTTGTTCATTAAATATTAGTTCTACAAACCTTGATTTTGACTTATTAGGTAAGCTAAATCTGACACCAACATCTGTTGTCAGAAACGGGGATTTTATTACAAGTAAGAGAAAGGCACTTTATGATGTTTGGATATTTGAGATTCAAATAACCAGTACTTGTCCGCTTAACAAAGCATTAGAGAGTATAGCAGGACAACTATCCAATGTAAGACATGAATTGAGTTTATTAAAAAGTAGGTATGATGTGTCCCTGAATTGCTATTTAAGATCAGATTACGCCCAGATAGGAATAGATATATCACCGGAAATTCTTAAGTTGATTGCAGAACTTGAATTAGGGTTGCAAATTCACATTCTATCATTTGGTGGCGTTGATAGTTAATCAGCATGTATAAGTTAAATTAGTGGCGATAAAAAGTCGATAGATAGTGAGCAACATGAGGCATTGAAATTGATGGAAATTATAAAACCTTGTTGGGATTTTTAGTCCCTTCAAGGTTTTTTCTTTGGTGGATGCCCCACCCAGTGTCGAATGAATCGGGCGGCATGTCACGAAAGAACCTAACCCTTATCAACCCCGTAGGATATATTTCGAATATAGTTGTACGCACGTATAAAGATAATATCCCCCTTTATGGAAAACCTCCTTCATTGTCATAATCCCGAAATCATCAGATACCACCGTGTTTTGCTCCAAATACCTTATCTTCGTTTTCTTCCGTTTTTTCTGATATTCCAAGAAAATGCAAATAATCGCAACAAATCTCTTACACTAGCAAGAGGGGGAAAGAATATTCGCAACTATATGGATACATATCCCGACTTTTAAAGTGTGTGGTTAAACAGAATAAGTCTCATTTTAGTCCACAACTAACTGTCTATATACCTCGAAGATTATAGTGTAAGAGCAATCTGGTGACGACTAGTCTACATATACAGGAAAGGTAATGTTCAGGCTAGCCGCCTTCCTAAACTTCACATCCGCCGCAGGCGTAACTAAACTACGAGAAGGAAGGTAACGGGAATGAAGGATTTCTTTCTAATTCAGAATCGTCAAGCTGCAAATGAATACATGGACAAGGTGAGCCAAGAGAGTCAGTTTACATCACAGCATAAGGGGTTTACCAAAGTACCGCACAAAATCCATCGGTGATACGGTTTAACACAGTATGAAAAGTTGATTCTGATTGACCTAACAGCATATCGGACGACAAAAGTCAATGCTATCCGACCATCGAGATGATCGCTAGAAATGTCGGATGTAGTTCAAAGTCAGTAGAACGCCATATCAAGGAATTGGCAAATAAGAAGCTGATTCTGGTCAGTCAGGGTAAGAATAACACGTATTCCCTGCCAAATTATCAGCATTGCCACCCGTATCTACTTATGTCGGAAAAGACTCATGAGTTAATTGGGAGCGTTCGAAAGCAAGTGAATGAGCGGGAGTTGACGCTTTGGATTCAGGGACTGGTCAAATGTGACGAATACAAGTCGTTTATTGACCAACTTCAAAGACTCCATGAAAGAAGACTGCCCATTGACAAATTCGCTGAGAAAGAGATTCTAGACAGCTATGCTCAGTTCCTAAAAGCTGAGATGACCAAGCGTTTTCCGTCTGATATGAGCGGATAAATGAATAGTCTGTCATTTCATCAGACTCTCTGTCCAAATAACCGTCATATGGTCTGTTGAAGGATGCAAAAAGGGTGATATAGAAAATTTGTCCATGATTCAGACGTAGAGTCGGTTAAGAAAGACAGGGAGTCTGGATGATAGACATAAGGTCTGTTATGAAGCGTCAGATAGTCTCACTAATAATAATCATAAACAATAATCAACAAAGAAGAACCAACAGAATAATCAATAAAAGAAGAATCAGCAGACGCCCTTGGCGGTCTGCAAGTTTCGGGAGAAATTCTTATTTTTGAAGGATAAAGATAGAGAGGATAATGACTGTCTTTATTCATGAAAATAAAATAAGAGTTCCACCGCTCAACCATGCCCTGTCGGGCGGCACTCTTCGCTTTACGTTGTCAGAACGCACAGAAGCCTTGTGTAGGCGTTTTTACTGGCAAAGTGACACCTTTTGTGTAATCGCTTGTATAGGGTGGTTCTATAAGCCAGACTGGACTATACCCGACTATAGAGAATCAACTTTAGGGGCGGTATCTTCATCATCTTCTATCGAAACAATCAGTTGGTCAACAGTGATGTTTAACGCTTCGCAGATTTGCTCCAATGTCCGAATATAAACTCTGTCCACGTTATTAGAGCAAAGATGGTTGATAGTTGCGTGACGGATATTCATAAGCATAGAGAGTTGTCGTTGGGACATCCCCCGTTCTTCAAGAATTTCTTTTAGTCGTATTTTTATTTTCATTGTGACCTCACCCGAACTCATATTACTTTTAAACGTACTATAACACATTCTTGGCGAAATAACATTGAACTATACGGTTAAGAGTAATATAATTATCTATGTACGCTTAGGGGTATAACTCTTATGCGTAACATAAATCTGAATTATCGTAACGGACGAGGGGGAAACAGCATGAATGTCATCGGTTACGTCAGGGTTTCAACAAGCGGTCAAGCCAAGGATGGCTACAGTTTAACGTACCAACAAGATGAAATCCGCTCATATTGTCAGGAGCAAGGATGGAACTTGCAGGACATCTTTACGGATGAAGGTATCAGTGGGGCGAAGGTGGACGAGGATGCTCTTGAAGTGGACAGAATTGGCTTTCAGAGCATGTTATCTGCCTTAGCCACCGAAACCTATGACGCTGTGGTTGTCCTGAATACAAGCCGTTTATGGCGGTCTGACATTGTAAAAGTGTTGGTTCATCGGGAGTTCAAGAAGTTTGGCGTAGATGTGAAGAGCATTGAGCAGCCGACTTATTCTATACATAAGAAAGATCCAAATGATTTTCTGATAAATGGGTTAATGGAATTACTTGACCAATATCAACGACTTGAAATAGCTCTAAAGCTAAGTAGAGGACGTAATAAGAAAGCACAGCAAGGAGGATATGCAGGAGGACGGGCGGCATATGGTTACAAAGCTCGTAAAGGACATAAAAGTATAGAAGTCCATGACAAGCAGGCCCAGGTTGTTAGAAGACTCTTCGACTTGCGAGAGCAGTATGAATCTTGGTCACTGTCTGAATTAGCATCACAATTGAATTTAGAAGGCTACACCACGCAACAAGGTAAATGTTTTACGAAAGTACAAGTGAAACGGATATTAGACCGCAAGGAATTGTATCAAGGTATGTACCGTTACGGAGAAATTGAAGCTGTAGGGCTGCACCAAGCAATCATTTAACGAAGCATAGAAGGAATCAGAATTCGCTAGCGTATCTTTGCGGCTTGTCCGCTCGAACTGAGGATGCGACCTGATTTACAGACATGCTATAAACCATCCAAATTGGGTGGTTACCCATGGGTTGGAACTTGTGCATACAGTAACTTTATGTATTGCTTACTTGGTCATATGCAGTTCTAACCTATCTGTAACCATTCAATAAAATTCAATTGATATAAGGAGCGAACAGAGTAATGATACAGCCAGATAAGCTTATTTACGTGGGCGTAGACCTTCATAAACAGCATCACACAGCGGTTATCATCGATTGTTGGAATCAGAAGCTAGATGAAATCAAGTTTGATAACAAGCCTTCCGCATTTTCGCAGCTTGAGAAGAAACTAAAAAAATATACGAAGAACGGGCTATCAGTTGTATATGGTTTGGAAGATGTGGGCGGATACGGCAGAGCGTTAGCTGTTTACCTGAATGAAAAAGGGTGTTGAGTGAAAGAGGTCAATGCCAAACTAGCAAATGCAAGGCGTAAGAGCCATGTTACCGTTCAGAAACCTGATTCATGGGATGCGGAATGTGTGGCTAAGGTATTAAGAGATGAACTGCCGAATTTACCAGATGCCAAGCCTGTAGATTTATATTGGGCAATATGTCAGCTAGTGACTCAGCGTAAATGGCAAGCTAAAAACCTGTCAGGAATAGTGAAACGTCTTCATCAGCAGCTTGGATACCATTACCCAAGCTATAAGAAGTTCTTTTCTGAGATAGATGGAAAGACAGCGTTAGCTTTCTGGCACAAGTACCCCTCGTCAAGGCATTTATCAGGTGTCGGGGTGGAGGAACTGGCGAAGTATCTTCGAAAGTTAAGCAATAATGGTTTATCGATCAAGAAAGCAGAACAAATACTCCATCTTATTACTGAGGACGGAGATACATATCGGGATTTTCAAGATAAACGGGATTTCATCGTGAAACGACTGGTACGGAGTATCCGTTTTTATAAGAAAGAGTTGACTCGGATCGAACAAGAGATTGAAGATGTTATGAAGGAACTGGGCTTTCAACTGGAATCTATGACAGGGATAGATGTTGTAACAGCGGCAGAATTGGTAGCAGAGATAGGTGATATTCATCGTTTCTCTACTCCAGACAAACTTGCGCGATTCGCGGGGATTGCACCGATTCCTGTTGGATCAGGAGACAAGCATCGAAACTATAAGAGCAAGCAAGGCAATCGTGAACTACACGATATCATTAAAGCTCTTGCTATTCGACAGATAGCAGTCACACGTGGGAAACGAGAGCCGCGTAATCCTTACTTCTACTTTTACTATGAGCAGAAAATGGCGGCAGGAAAGACTAAGCAGCAAGCTATTGTGTGCATTATGCGTAAACTGGTTAATGTCATCTATTGCTTAATGAAGACTAAAGCAGTTTACACGATTCCAGAAGTACCCATTAAACAAGCAAGTTGATATACTAATGTTGGGCGGTGATTGGAAAACGGTTACCGTCCTTTTTATTGAATATAGTACGCTTTATTAACTAGGATACGTATGAAGGAGATATTAAAAGTCCGCTGAGTTTGAATTTGTATACGTATGTTTACAATAATCCATTAATTCATTCAGACCCTACGGGTAATTTTGTTTACCCAATCTCTCCGTCTTTAACTTGCGCGGTTGATATGGGAAATTGCAAATCAATCTAGATGCACAAGTTAAGGCAGGTAAGGCGATAGCAGTTGAAGGAGCCAATTTTTTAATACTTGATGATGTAAATACGCTTTTGAATCCTGATGGCTCTCTGAATGAAAAAGCCTTGACTGTAGCTTCTTTTGTGCCTTGGGGAAAACTGTTGAAAGCAGAAAAACTTGTATTTAAGGGTAGTAAAGCTGCGAAATCACTTGCAAAGTGTAATTGTTTTACAGCAGGGACAAAGGTATTAACAGACGAAGGGGAAAAGAATATCGAAGACATTGAAGTCGGAGATAAGGTTCTTTCCAAGAATGAAGAAACTGGCGAACAGGCTTACAAGGAAGTTACTGCCCTCCATCGCAACGAGAAAGATACTACTTATAAGTTCGGTGGGTAACCAAGTTATTGAAACCACCGATAATCATCCATTCTGGGTTGAAAGTAAAGGATGGGTACTCGCTGTTGATCTTAAGGCGGGCGATGAACTAGTACAAAGCAACGGAAATCATCTAAAAATTGACAATATCGAAATTGTACATCACGATACAAAAGTAAAGGTTTATAATTTTACTGTAGCTGAATTCCACACATACTTTGTAAGCAGTTTAGGCATTTGGGTGCATAACATCGGTGGTTGCTTAGACTGGAGTAAGGCAGAAGCCCATGTTAGAAAACATGAAATTAACGACTTAACAAAACCATCGCATGGCATTTTTTCTGGTGATGCTGTAGAGATTGTTGAAGGCGCATGGACAAAAATAAAAGATAAAAAAATTCGAGCCCAATATGACTCTAATCAAAAGAATTGGTATTATGAAGTTGTTTATAATAATTCAGGAATTGCGGGCGGGAAATTTGGCGATGGAAGTACTTTGAACAACGTTAGAATTTTTGTAAATAATGCTTCTGACAATCGAATAATTGCTGCGTTCCCAAAATGAAGTATTGTCACATTTAATTATTTTAAGGAGTTGCATGTTAGCTAGTGGATAAGTATAAACATAAGGTTGACTGGTGCGATACATGTAATCAAGGATGGATTGAGGTTAAAAGAAATAGTGTAAGCAATAATATTCATTTTAGATGTTCAGAGTGCCTCAATGAGTACGAAAAGTACGAGGATATTAATACCGAAAAAGTCTTAAAAATTGAAGTGGATAGGCATGCGATAGATTTATCTGTAGAGGAAATTCTTCAACATAATCTTTGGAAGTATATTATCAAAGAATGGGAGAACTATCAGTTAGTTAGGAATGATGGGGTTATTATTAAAGTCTGGTCTAAAGAAAAGATGAGATTCATCAAACCCTAGTAATGTTGACCTTGAGGGTGGCAATCCTCAAGGTCTTTCTTTTACCCACCCACCCAGTGAATGTAACGGGCAGCATGTCCTGAAAGAACCTAACCCTCATCAACCCCGTATGATATTTTTCTTATACGGTTGTGCGCACATAGTATCCCCCCCCTTTATGTCGAACGTCCTTCAATTGAATATAGTACGCTTTATTAACTAGGATACGTATGAAGGGGAACTGGGAAGTCCACTAAGCTTGAACTTATATACGTATGTGCATAATAATCCACTTATATATAGAGATTCGACTGGACATGCGATAGATAATATCCAATTGAATACGTATCTTCAAATAGCTAGGGCCGAAGGTGTAAATTCACAAGTATACTGGGAAATTAGATCTATCTTGGGGAGTGAGGTATCTGGATTGCCAGGAAATATAGCCAACAACAACAAAAGTTTTAAATACCTATTTAGTTTGGCTACTGGAACATACTATGAAAAGAAAGCAAACACTTTAGGCAATGCACAATGGGCTGAAGGAAACTTACAAAAGATGTTTGAATTGGCGGAATCTCTTGAAAATGTATCTTTTGCAATGTTAAGTACTGTTGGAGGACCTATAAAAGGGGTAAGGAGTGTGATTAATAGAACTCCAAGTCTCGTTAAGGCAGCTGAAAAGATGGGCAAAGATCCCAAAGTACAAAAAGAGGCAAATGATCTAATTGCAAAATTTTTAGCTGGTAATAAAAATCCAGGTCTACGAACCGGAACAAAAAATTTATTTAAAAATATTAGTTATTTACGAGGGGAAGAAGGGGCAAGAGTTTTCTTTAGAATGGAAAAGGGTGAAATGGTAATTCTAGCTAAGGCAAATAAGCATAATGAACAGGCAGTAATTGATGTACTGACAAAACTCTATAAATAATTTAGGAGACCAATATGGAAATAAAAAGCATAATTTATCCAGTTCCGTTAAGCGAGGTTAAAGATATTTTTAATGATAATATTGACGTTTTTGTAAAGTTGGAAGATGGAATTAGTTATAGTGTGGTAGTAACAACGCCAATAAATATTATGGAATATATGGAAAATAATTACCTGGGATACATTCCTGCATCTCATCCAAAAATAATCGTTAAAAGTTTGACGGAAGAAAATATTTATGAAGCAATCAAAAGTTACTCGGAAGAAAATGCCTTCTGGTTAAAGTTGTTATATATAACTGGAGGTGGAGAAACTTCGCTCGATATTGAATACATCAATAAGGTAATCGCAGAAATTGAAAAATCGAATGAAGAGATACTTCAAGCGTTTAACGAGGAAGGATAAAGAACTCATTTAGTATTTTGAAATCCAAGTAAATTCAACAGCCTTGATTGGCCATGTGCCTGTCAAGGTTTCTTTTTGATGTAGGCTCTCATGTGTGTAGAGTTACATCAGCGGGATAACCGTAACACTTTGCAAAGCGATCAACTACCGAACTTCACTGGAGCCAGCTACGCATCGCAAGCCGCAGCCGCCTGACCCAAGTGACAACGGAAGACGGCAAAGCCATCAGCTATCGATACAACGGCGACAACCTGATGATAGAGCGCACCGAAGGTGGCGTAACGACCCGATACTACTATGACTACAGAGCGAAGATCGTAGCTGAAGGAAAAGTAGAAGGAAACGGCAGCATCACAGTAGCGTATGTCCATGATTCGACCGGCAAGCTGAGAAGATAACGCGTCAGGGAAGTTATGCTTCAAGGTAAAAATTAGCACGATAGTATTACCATACAGTAAAGAAAAGAAAGGGAATCGCAAAATGAATGAATGCATAAAAAGAGTAACTTATCTTTTTCTTATCAGCATGATCTACTTTACAATTTCATTGGATAGTTATGTGATGGCTAGCATGTCTCGTGAATTAAACGATTTTAGCTACGTCATAGAGTCGTTTGAAAGAGGAGACCTGAACCAAACAAATTACATAGCGGGAGCCGGCAAGATAACAAGCGACCCGCAGCAAATCATCACGGGAAAATACTCTGTGTACGTAGAATCTTCCCCGAAGGAAGAGTGGAAAGATGCGATTTATAGTAATTCGAATAAAATACATTTTGAAAAGAACACAACCTACGCGGTAACGTTTTCTTATAAGAACGTAGCAGAAGCAGTGGCAGATAATAATGGTTACTTTTATTTCACGGCCAGGGGAGTAGGCTCGGATTATAGAAGCGATAAAGGGTGGACAGAATGGACAGGACAAGCAGGCAAGACAGGCACAAAGACGATCACCTTTAAAACAGGAGATGAAGGAAACTATTTTCTAATATGGGGGATCCATAACGGAGGGGCGTTATCCCTGGATGATATAAGTGTTCAGAAGTTAAGTGAGTCGTTCGAGAGAGGAGACCTGAACCAAACAAATTACGTAGCGGGAGCCGGCAGGATAACAAGCGACCCGCAGCAAATCATCACGGGAAAGCATTCTGTGTATGTGGAATCCTCTCCAAAAGAAGAGTGGAAAGATGCGATTTATACGAACGTACATATTGAAAGAAATACAACCTATGCGGTGACGTTTTCTTATAAGAGCATAGTAGAGCCTGTACAAGTGAATAATGGTTACTTTTATTTTACGGCAAGAGGAGTAGGCTCGGATTATAAAAGCGATAAAGGGTGGACGGAATGGACAGGACAAGCGGGCAAGATGGGCACAAAGACGATCACCTTTAAAACGGGCGAGGAAGAAAACTATTTTCTTATATGGGGAATCCATAACGGAGGGTCGTTATCCCTAGATGATATAAGTATTCAGAAGTTGAGTGAGTCGTTCGAGAGAGGAGACCTGAACCAAACAAATTACATAGCGGGAGCCGGCAGGATAACAAGCGACCCGCAGCAAATCATCACGGGAAAACACTCTGTGTACGTAGAATCCTCCCCAAAAGAAGAGTGGAAAGATGCGATTTATACCAACGCGAATAAAGTACATTTTGAAAAGAACACAACCTATGCGGTGACGTTTTCTTATAAGAGCATTGTAGAGCCTGTACAAGGAAAAAATGGTTACTTTTATTTTACGGCCAGGGGAGTAGGCTCAGGTGATATAAGCGATAAAGGGTGGACGGAATGGACAGGACAATCAGGTAAGTCGGGAACCAAGACAATCACCTTTAAAACAGGAGATGAAGAAAACTATTTTCTAATATGGGGAATCCATAACGGAGGGGCGTTATCCCTGGATGATATTATGATAAAAAAAGATGAGTATCAGTATGATGCAAATGGACGATTAGGCCGAGTTTATTTACCAGGTAATGTTGAGATTAAATATTTTTATGATGCCAATGGAAATTTGATGCGGCGTGAACGTTCAAATTAGCATAACAGATAAATAGTCTCTTTGACTCGATATAAATAAGTGCAGAGAAGGATGACCATAGTATTGTTGGTCATCCTTCTCTGTATTTTTTTGTCGCAGGGAAGTTGTCACTTCCTTGATAAGAATGTTCCCCCTGTATATTTTAGGTTCATTTCATCTATTACGACCGAAGCTGAGCCTTTGCCATTCACACCAATGATGTTAACTTGAACAGCAGCTCTGACGGCTCCCTGAGGAACGTCTCCGTTCGTAGACAGAACGAAGTACTCACCTTTCGTATCATCGTTAATACTACCACTAGCGGGCCACCCAACGACTTTACCATTGGCATCGTAAAACCCAAGAGTTAGATTCACTTTAGCATTAGAAATCTTTTCGACTTTAATATGGCTATGGAGAACGTAATTTTTGCCTTGCTCGACAGCTACTGTCTGCATGAGGCTCATGCTTTTGCCGTTTAAAGAGGAGGCATCCATCCTTTGAGCACGCTTGCCAGCCATTACGTTGATCTCCTCAATCCCGTAGGTTCCGACAACTCCGTCTTCCGCAAAATTCCACCAGCCATCTGCCAATCCAGTTGAACCTGTGTAGCTCTCAAATCCGCTATTGGCCAAGAGATTAGGTTCGGTTGAATATGTAAAATGCATGCCGTCGACAACGACCGAAGCTGAGCCTGTGCCATTCGAGCCAATGATGTTGACTTGAACGGCAGCTCTAACGGCTCCCTGAGGAACGACACCGTTCGTAGATAGAACGAAGAACTCGCCTTTCGTATCATGGGTAATACTGCCGCTAGCGGGCCACCCAACGACTTTACCATTGGCATCGTAAAACCCAAGAGTTAGATTCACTTTAGCATTGGAAATCTTTTCGACTTTAATATGGCTATGGAGAACGTAATTTTTGCCTTGCTCGACAGCTACTGTCTGCATGAGGCTCATGCTTTTGCCGTTTAAAGAGGAGGCGTCCATCCTTTGAGCACGCTTGCCAGCCATTGCTTTGTTCTCCTCAATCCCATAGGTTCCGATAACACCGTCTTGCTCATAGTTTCCCCAACTATCCGCTAGTCCCAAGCTACCTGAGTAATATTCAAAATCTCCATTTTCCAACAAATTAACTTCTGTTTGTTTTATTTTTCTTAACAAATTTCCGTTGCCGTCGTAATGATACTCATACTGGTGATCTCCATGTTTAACCAGTTTTACTTTCCCCGTTGGATCATATTTGTATTTTACTTCTCCAGCCAATGCTAGTTGATGGCTACAGAAAACGAACATAAGTAAAAGTGATAGAAAAGCACTTCCATATTTTAAAGTATGTTTCATGTGCGACTCCTTTTAGTTGAATTAGTTGGTATTATTCTATGAATAGCTCCATTGTAGATAAAATCTAAAGCATTAAACAGAAAAGATTTGTATTAATTTCTATTGTGTTACAACCTGCAATCCATCGTCCCAATATTGTAAATACAAAATCTCATTAATTTAGCGTTATTGTCTAGGACAAAAATGCTGAATTACACTGGTAAGATACAATTGACAGCTCATTTTCTGCGGTCTAAAATGATAATATGAAACTAAATTTGTATCAAAAGTTTCAAAATAGGGAGGGATTTGCATGGTTTGGATTCAGAAAAAAGACTTCGTAGTCGCTACATTTCTGTCTGCTATCCTGTTTGTGCTCTTCTGCTATCTAAGTTCAGGGTATGAGCTGATCGTCACATTTGCCCTTGGGATCGTGTTTGCATACTCGATTTTTATTACGTTATTCATGAGGAAAATCGAATTCATTGAACCCTTGCAAATACTGCCGATATACTTCGGCGTATTGGCTTGGCAGTTCATCCATTTTTCCGAAGAATTCTCTACCGGATTTTCAACCCGCTTTCCTCTTATTTATGGTGGAGAACCCTATACCGCGCAATTTTTTGTTGTATTGAACATGATCTCCTATTCCTGCTTCGCTCTTGCCGCTATCTTTGCCTTTGTCCGGCGTAAGCCCGTTCTTCTTATTCCCGTTTTGTTCTTTACAGCTTATGGAGCGCTCGGCAATGCCATCGCACACACCACTTGGAGCCTTTATTTCGGCGAATATTTTCCGGGCTTGTACACCGCTCAGTTGTATTGGTTACTTGCACCACTCCTGCTGCGAAGATTGACAGGGAGCTGGAAGGTGACCCTGCTCCTGATCATTCCTTATGTCGTCCTGCTTCCGATTGCGTTAATTGCTGCCCTTGTTTAGAATGAAATTAATTCATATCATTTGATCAATAATTATTTCAGAAGAGGAACCTGACATGAGCAAAAAGACGGAAGCGAGACTGTTAACGCATGCTTCATCCCAGTTCTTTCGGCACGGTTACTCCAATCTATCCGTGGACGATCTCGTGCAGGGGATTGGGATGAGCAAGGCTACGCTGTACCGCTATTTCGATTCGAAATACGATTTGCTAGAAATCGTGATCGAGAAGCTATTTCAAGAAATTGAGGCAGACATTCATGAGCTGCTTGCGAGCAAGCAGGAACCCGAAGAGAAGCTGCGTACCTTTATGACCTTGATGGTAGAGCGATTGAACGGTATTGAGCGATCTGCGATCGAGGATATAAAGCACAGCGTGCCCGTTTTATTTGAGAAATTTCAGAATTTGCGCAAGCACGTCATCATTAATCATTTGGTGAAGGTATTAGAGGACGGTGCTGAGCAAGGTTATTTTCGAAAGAATATCGATCAAGGGGTTGTGGCACATATCATCTTTGCAGCAATCGAATCGCTGACCGATATGGATTACCTAGCTGAGAGCCGCTACCGGTTTTCCGAAGTTTTCGATATGGTGCTGACCATTGTGATGTACGGAAATGTAACAGGCGCGTCGAAGCACTGACGATTATTTTCTACATATAATAACTTTTGCTTCAGCAAATTACTTGGAGCTAATAACGGCAGCTTTGTCCCGGTTAGTGTCAACGGAACTTTTAGCACTCCATCCATTACGTTATCGCCTGGTACATACAGCATGTATTACGAGAATAAATCCGATTTTCCTATCGATTTCGATGCCTTTGTCCTTAGTTCTAGTTAGTTGTATGAATCTAGGAGAATAAGATTTATGCAGATAACTACTTGCTTCAATACTTTGGCTGTGTTAGGATGAGGATAACTTTGACAGAACGGAGGGTTCACAGTGGTAAATAAGGCAGCTAACTTCCGCTTCGGAAGAATCCGATTGAACGCATGTGTCACTAACTGAATAGTGCTCATTAGCTCTGCTTGTGTGCAGAGTAATCGGGATTGGTCTGCCTTGTTGCTACGGAACCTAATAAAATGGTTGGCGACAGAAGAGGGAGGGATCGTACCTACCCTCTTTTGTTGTGCCCATTGTACGTGTCTGCCGCTATTGAAGGAGAGAATTATGTCTCTTTGAGCATTGTCGTCGCATGTATTTGCTTGTTCCTGATGTGTTATCAGGTTCGGGGCAATTGGGGTGCATGTGTCTGATAATGCGAATACAGCTGTGCGCATCAGCGGATGCTGTCAGCGTTAACTGCGAACAGCGGTAATAGCTTCAGACTGTACAGTTGGCCATTGGGTTGTTCCAATTGGATTGAATCGCCCCTATCAAGGGGGGAGTTCGATCTAATTAGCCTCAAGGATCCTATGTGTAATAGGATGAAGAAGGTTGCGATCCAGTATTGATACGATTACTCCAAGCACTGGCGGGATGCCTGTGCTTTTTTTGTGCATCAAGTTGTATGAGAACCAGGCATGATAGGAACAAAATAAACAGAAACATGGAGGAATACCTTTATGGAACAACTAACAATCGAAGCGCAAAAGGCCGTACTGGTCGGCGTGAATATGAATCATCAGCCGGACTTTGCATATTCGATGGAGGAACTGGCGAATTTGGCGAGCGCATGTGATGTCGAAGTAGTCGGGACAGTGACGCAGAATCTGAGCCGTATTAATACGTCACATTACATTGGCACAGGCAAGATACAGGAAATTACGATCATGCTGAATCAGCATGAAGCCAATCTTGTTATTTTCAATGATGAGCTATCGCCGTCACAGCTTCGCAATCTCGAAGCGGAGCTGGATTGCAAGGTCGTGGATCGGACGCTCCTCATTCTGGACATCTTCGGACAGCGCGCAAAGACGCGCGAAGCGCAGCTTCAGGTCGAGGTGGCAGAGCTGCAATATATGCTGCCACGTCTTGTTGGGTTGCGTGAATCACTTGGCCGCCAGAGCGGCGGTATCGGCACGAAGAACAAGGGCGTGGGTGAAACAAAGCTTGAGCTGGACCGTCGTCGGATTGAAGAGAAAATTACGGCTATGAGCAGAGAACTGGACTCACTCGTGGCACACCGCCAAATACAACGCAAGAAGCGGAAGAAGACTGAGATCCCTGTCGTATCGCTTGTCGGCTACACGAATGCGGGCAAGTCCACAGTCATGAATGCACTGGTAGAGAAGTTTACGGGATCGAAGGACAAATTCGTATTTGAAAAGGATATGCTGTTCGCAACGTTGGAAACGTCTGTCCGCAACATTGAGCTGGAGGATAAGAAAGAGTTCCTGCTTACGGACACGGTTGGCTTCGTCAGCAGACTGCCGCATCATCTTGTGAAGGCATTCCGCTCTACGCTGGAGGAAGTGAGAGAAGCCGACCTGCTCGTGCATGTTGTTGACTTCTCCAATCCGGAGTATGAGCAGCACATTCACATTACGAATGAGACGCTGAAGGCAATTGGGATCGAGGATATTCCGATGATTTATGCTTTCAACAAGATCGACATGAAGGATGGAGAAATCCCGGAATCGCAGGACAATTCCTTGTATATTTCGGCCAAGGGTAAGCAGGGGCTGGATGAGCTTGTCACGGCGATTCGCGGCAAGGTGTTCCGCAATTACGTGAAGTGTGAAATGCTCATTCCCTATCACGAAGGACAGCATGTCTCTTACTTGAACGAGCATGCGCATGTACTTGCTACTGAATATGAGGAGCAGGGTACGAAGCTTGTTCTGGAATGCAAGCAGAGCGATTATCAGAAGTTCGCTCAATATGTCCAGTAGTCTTAACAAGTTCATATAAGCACACAGTGAGCCGTCTCGCAGTCATCTGTCTGGAGGCGGCTCTTCTTTGCATCGCTTCTCGCTTCTTATGGCAGCTTTACTGCATGAGTTTTTTTACCGTCGCTGGTTGCTCTAATGGAAAATTGCTAGCCCATCGAAATATTGGAAAGAGAGCACAAATTGTCAAGAAGTCAGGGAACGGATTCAGTATGATTAGCACAAGCAGAGAATTGATTTCATGAGGATTGGAAGGAGCTGAAGCTCTTGAAGAGACACGAATATAACTTGGGGCGGCGACGCTTCTTCGGTTTGCTGATCATCTTGACGGTGCTTTCGTCTGCATATGCTCCGGTAGTGATGGCGGAGGAGCCTGTACATGGAGAAGCGGAGAAAGCGGAGATACATACTTCCCTATCGATAAAAGGGACTGCGGTGGAGACGGTGCATAAACAGCAGGAAGAGACGGCAAGAAATTATCAAGCCGCACTATCTGAGTGGAAGCGCTGGGCAGCAGATCATGCCTATACTTGGAACCACATACAACCGGAACAATGGTCTCCGAACGGTGGAGCGATTGTGCAAGACAAAATGAGCGATCTTGATATGCTAATCCCGCTGCTGGCTGATAAGCGCATCGTATATTTGGGCGAAAATTCGCATGGAGTTGCTGAGTTCAGTTTGGTCAAAACGCGCATGATTCAATATTTGCATCAGACGCTTGGGTACAATATCGTAGCCTTTGAAAGTGGACTGGGCGATGCTGCGATCGCGCAAGGACAAATGAACAAGAATGCGGCACAGCAGACGATGAAGCGATCTATATTTGGCGTATGGTGGACAGAAGAGACGAAGCCGCTGTTCGACTATATGAAGGCAACACACGCAAGCGATGCTCCGTTGCGGCTTGCGGGCTTCGATATTCAGGTGCAGTCTTCGTTATTCCAGGATGCAGATTGGATATCGAACAAATCGCTGAAGAATAGAGCGATACAAGCGGAGCAAGATGTTCAGAAATGGAGAAGGAGTACGGATCTGAACGGCTACCGCAAGGCGAAGCCGGTGTTAATGAAGGTGTACGAAGAACTGCTGCAAGCTGTACCGAACAATGCTGACGCCTTGAAGCGGGAGTATCCCAATGAGCCGCATATCGTCAAGCTGATGCAGCGCGCAATGCAGGATCGCATTCGGGTGATTCAGGAGTTCAATGAACTGAGCATCGAGTCTAATCGATTAACGGAACAAGGCGATTATAGCGGAACACAGGCCATTATGGAATGGCGGGATCGGGCCATGGCCAGCAATCTGGCTTGGCTGGCTACTGACATTTATCCGGAAGAAAAAATCATCGTATGGGGACATAACGGTCATATCAGCAAGGCCCAGTCTCTTATCTATTCGATGCCGAAGAGTATGGGTGAGCTTATGCCTGAAACACTGCGGCGGGAAAGCTACGTCATCGCTCTCTTCATGGGTGAAGGTCAAGCGGCAGAGAATACGAGGGAGCCTATTCACCTGACACCGATTATTCCAGGATCGATGGAGGATATTCTCGCAGCTTCTGGACAGCCATATGTGTTCCTGGATTTGCGATATCGGGAAAATGAGCGGGGTAATTCATGGATGTTCGAGCGATCGATTGCATCTTATCAGGTGATGATGCCGATGCCATTGGAACTTAGACGGCATTTCGATGGCGTACTGATGATCAAGCAAGTGAAGATGCCTACCTATTTGCCGAGCACAGCTCAACCCTAGAACGGTTATGTAATCACACGAAAACGCCCATTGATCGGGCGTTTTGTCATCGTACTGCATTGTTACAATTCGGAAGTGTCATGCTGTATTTTTCATAATACCGCTTCAATTTGTTTTTTGTGATGATTGTCGTGATCGTTGAATTCATGAATGACATACAGCAAAGAGTAAGGGATACCTGTATATGGACAGGTTGCTGCGCCGTTCGCGGTAACCTGCTTGGCAGTCAGGTCAGGATCAGCTAATAGAGCTTCAACAAGCTGATGACGAGATTGCTTGAATTCGTCGAGAAGCTGTTCTTGGGAAACTCCTGAATTGGCATATTCATAAGCAATTTTATTAAACGGGTCAAAATCAGGAAAGACCATTCCTTCTCCATTCCGGATCGCAGGGATGACGGTAAAGAGCAAGTGCTTATCCCAATTTATGAGATGCGAAATGATTTCTGCAACGGATGCTTTCCCCTCTGCAATTGGTTGTGACCAGATGTGCTCGTTGATGTGATGTAGGGTATCTGTCCAATCTGTAAATTGCTTATATCGTAGAAGCGTTTGTTCATTTAACGTGATCATAATCAAAGCCTCCAGTTATCGAATTGATAGGTAACAGTCGAAGTATGTAGTGACACTTTTGAGTAAAGTAACCAATTACGAGCAGGGGCCCGTAAGAGGTCGCCCTGCTGCGAACTGAATTTTGCCGAACTTTAACGAATCGCAATATAGATATCAACCTGTGCATCCTCTGGATTGGCGCTTCGCTCATCGTAGCGCTCGAAATCTCCAGTAAAGGTGCGCTCCTCGCCAGAGGTAAGTGACCATTTCCAGATAGACTGCCATGCACGGGCAACAACCTCAGTAACAGGGCCGCGTTCTGTCGTGAATACGGCATATTTGGCTGCTGGTACTTCAACAACTTCCAATCCGCTAGGAGTCTCTGCATCCCGATCGATTGCAGCACCGATCAGCGTTGTATACTCGCCCATAGCCCCATTCTCATAGTCACTGTAGCAGCTGTATATTGTTCCAGGATCTGTAGAATTCGGAACTCGTGCAGCAATCTGCTCTGACCAGAACTGTCCCCACAGTGGACCCAGCTTGCCATTGCCGCTCATTTCATTAGCATTCGTCGTACGCGCAGCAATACCGGCAAGCTTCATCGCATCCAGCTCTACGATTCGGGTCGGCTGGTAAGAAGCGGCTTCATCCCCGTTCGCGATGCTCCAGCGCTTCAAGTTCGGTAGGAATTGCTGCATCATATTGCGGGCAGCGGCTTCTTCCATTCCGTCCTGTACCATAAATGGTACGCAGATGTCGATCATCTCTTCGAGGGTGAGATCTGGATTCGTGAACGCCCCGTCCTTATAGCAATGAATACAATACTCCTGTACAAGCTTATTATCCTTATCTGTTCCGAACTGGTTCTCTTGCGCCAGCGGCATCCCGCAGCTTTGGCATATCAATTGACTCATAATCGATCACTCCTGTATCGTTGATAGCCTCATTATAAAGAGGAGAACCTGACAACTCTCTGTCAGGTTCCCAGTTTACTTTTTATATTTTTCAACAATACGAGAAGCAATCTGTTCAATCTGGTTACGAATGTGAAGCGGTTCAAGCACTTCGACATGCTGTCCAAAGCTTAAAATAAAGCCATACAGCCAATTATCTACGGGAAATGGAACGGATGCGACAAGCGCCCCTGCTTCATCCTCTTGCAGATCCTCTACGCCAAACCATTCTTCGGCCAAATGGCGTACCTCTGGATCGAAGCGCAGGACGATTCTCTCGGTTCGTTCCGGCGCATGCCATTCCTGCTCCCATGGGAGATCGTGAATCGAGACCTCTTGGCGGACGAAAAACTTGTCTTCAACCAGCAAATCCTTCATTCGGAACAGCTTGAACAAGCGAAATTGGGCACGCAGCGTACAGTACGCATACAGGTACCAACGCTTGTGCTTCAGCACCAGCGTATAGGGCTCTACCGTTCGGCAGGATACCTTCCCGCCTGCATTGCAATACGTGAAGGTAACCGCCTGCTGCTGCTCAATCGCATCCTTCAGCACCATCAGCTTCTGCTCCTGAACACCGTTGCTGCCCCAATTGGAGAAGTCGACGATGAATTGCTGCGTCCTCAATTGGAACTGTGCCGAATCGGCAGGCGGTATGATACTGCTCAGCTTCTCCACCAGCAGCTCATTGTCGCTGCTTGGATGGGTGGAGGAGATGCTCTGGAGCGCAGTAACAATGGCGACAAGCTCATCGTTGGTCAACAGGTTCCGATCGAGGCGGTAGCCTTCTGCTAGGCCGATGCCTCCTCCTGCTCCCTGATAGGTGACGACTGGAATGCCAGCCTGATTGATGGTATCGATGTCTCGATAGATCGTCCTCACCGATACCTCGAAGCGGTCAGCCAAATCCTTGGCCTGTACCATCTTGCGGTTGATGAGGAGAATGACAATAGATAGTAAGCGGTCGATCTTCATGTTGCGCTGCTTGGCTCGAACTGAATGTCGTATTCCATAACTTTTGCAGTTGTTCGGGCGACTTCTACTCCAAGAAGCTGCTGGACAAGGTAGAACGCCATATGGATGCCAGCGGAAATCCCGCCGGATGACACGATGGAGCCATCTGCAACATACTTCACGTCTCGCACGACGTCAACCGCTGGATACTGATCCGCTAACCAATCATAACTGGCCCAGTGCGTCGTAGCTCGCTTGCCATCCAGAAGACCTGCCTCTGCAAGCAGCAGCGCTCCTGTGCATACCGAGGTCATAAAATCGACAGCCTGCATTCGATCCTGAATCCATTTGATCATATGGGGATTATGGAGTTCCCGTTTTCTTGCTCCCAGCCCTCCGGGGACGATGACAATATCAAAATGCGGCGCATTGGAGAAGCTGAAGTCAGGAATGACCTTCAGTCCGTTGCGTGCGTTAATCATAGTGCCATCCTCCGATACCGTGCGTACTTGAAATGGCTTCAACGCAGTCGTATCAGGATTTTGATCGGGATAGGTTGTAACTGACAGCACCTCGAAAGGGCCTGCGAAGTCCAGCACCTCAACATCATCAAATAACACAATTCCTACATTCCAATGCTGCTTCATTTGGGTTCATCTCCTTCTTCTATAGAAGAACATGCCCGCACCGGGACAACCCAGTGGGGCATGATTGCGATTCGTACAGCAAGCGAATCCTGAAGCGGTTTATGCCTGAACGAGCTGCAGCTTCCATTCGCGCAAATCCAGCTTGCGTACGCCTTCCTGCACATAGGGATCATTCTCAGCCAATTGCTTAGCTTCTTCCACATTGTCAGCAATATAAATGACCATACCCCCTGAGCCATCTCCGAACGGTCCCTTGGCGAATACCTTTCCCTCTTTGCCGAGCTGTTCCAAGTACTCCAAGTGATGTGGACGATACGTCAAGTTTTTACTCTCATCCTGCATTTCCAAGATTGCTGCAAAATAAGCCATGTTGGATACTCCTCTCCTATTCCCTTAGTCGTTCTTGCATTCATTATATCAAATGGACGAGCATGCGGAAGGGGTTCTATATTTCGACGAAAAAATTGTTCAACTGACGTCAAGGAATACAAATCGACAGCATGTGATGAAAAAGGCGGTTGCAGTGCGGAAAAGGGCGATTACTTTTCTTGTGAGAGCAGTTGAAATCTATGTTCTCTATGATATAAATTATAGTAATAGTACCTGTATTCTAAAAGATCCTAATTTAAATGACAACTCTTCTTAGGGACTGCATCGAGTTCAATGAACGGCAGATGATAGACATCTTGATTTTTATCCATGGGAGGGTTTTCAATGCGAACTGAAATAGCAGAAGAAGTACAAAAGTACAAAGACTTTATAGAAGAAGAGCTGACACAGACTATATCAATGGATAAGTTAGTAGCTCTGTTTAAGGAAATGTCGGGTGCGGCAAGGCGAGAAATGGCGGTAGATTTGCATTTACCCTCGGTTCGCACCTCGAAAAGCATGCCCACTATTTTATTTATTAAAGAGATACGCAAATACGTAAAATCCAGACAAGATCATTTTAATCGTAAATATACACTGATTACCTCGTTGATAAAGCAGCTTATGATCGTTCTAGAAGAGGAAGAGGAGAATACTCTTGAATCGTTCCTTGCGCGTCGTGAAGCAATTATTGCTGAACATGGATTTTGGCATTATTATTGGTCGCTTTATTTCCATCCAGGCCGAACCGAGCAGGAAGCGTTGTGGAAGCAGTCCATGGAGGAACTGGAGAGCGAGGGTGGAAGCTCGGAAGGCTCCAGCAATACCGTCCTGCATTTGACAGATGAGTCCACCTCATTGCCTGCAGAAGTGGAGCCGTCTATGGAATCCACAGAACCATCACTTGAATTGGAGCAGCGAATCATTGAATTGAAGAAGAAATTGAACCATGAGACGCATTTGCGCAAGCAGGCTGAACTGTCGCTGGGGAAGACGGAGAAGCAGATTCATCGGCTGAATCGCCAATTGACTGATATCGATGCTCAGCTTCAGCTTGTTCAGCAGGAGAGCGGACAAGTACAGAAGGATAAGGACTTACATATTCAAGAGCTGGAATCAATTCTTGCGCAGCGCAACGAAGAGCTGCGAGTGATTCGTCAGGAGCGCAGCAAGCTGCAGAAGGAATCCGAGCTGATGCAGCAGGAGCTAGCCGTGAGAGAAGAACAGATGCAGTCCGTACGCGGTGAGCTGCTTGGACATGAGGAGAAGCTGAACCAACTGCGCAGACAGGTGAACGCGCTAAGGGCGGACAACGATGAATTGAACAGGCAGGTTGTACAAGCCAAGAAATCCGCTGCTGCTGCGACAGTTGAGGTACTTCGTCCCAAATCGTTAACTTCCTCTATTCAGGATATCATTCAATTGCTGTATACCGATGTGGAAGACACCGTTCATGCGGCTCGCAATACGGTCGTCCAATCCGGCAAGGATGGGAGACAGAAGATACGAGAGTCTCTTGCGCTCATTGATGAGCTTGAGCAATTCATCGAGAGACGGAATGAGCATCTTGCTGAACGAAGCGGTTCTATTCGTGAACATTCGGAATTGGCTCAGCAGGAAGAATGCGAGGAGCGTTCTGCAAGTGTACATGCACGGCAGCGCCATGATTCAATGCCGTACGCAGAATCGGCTTGCGCATTAGAAAGCGGCGGCACTGCGGTTCTGGAGCGAAGTGAAGGCAGCGGGTATGCAGAACCCTTTGCGGCATTGGAAGGAGGCTCCTACCCTGATGGCTTGTCTGTAACTGACGAGGGCGGGTTGAATGGGACGTTCTTCCGCCGTGATCATGGCGGGTATATTGTATTGGAGACGGGACAGACGTTTAATATTACCGAAAGTCTTGTCCTGCAGCATCAATTGCAGCACGAAGCAGGAGTACTGTGCCGTCCGAAGCAGCATGATCCAACGCAATACGAGATTGAACTGCTGCTTCAAGGGGATGACAGTAACAGCTCCATTGTTCAATATGATGGCTATGTGCACCTTGGAGAGCATTTTACCTGGTATTGCGTCGATCTGAATGACCCGCAGCACCGCTTCCCGCTGCATGAACGGGATGTGGCCATTCGTACACCGAAGGATGGGGACCCCTGCTCATTTAACGTAGAGATTGGGAAGCAAGTAGCGCGCCTGTCCCGCTTATATCGGGCGCAGCCCATCTCCGAACTGGAAGCGAAGCGTACAGCGAGCAGCGGTGCAGCAGTTCAGAGTGTCGCACGTGCTGCGAAGGCACAAGCGAAGAAGGAATATGAGAAGCCAGAGCCATTCTTAGAAGGCCACCAAATTACGATTGTCGGTGGATTGAAGAAATGGTTCGAAGAGGTAGTGGCGGAGACGGGGGCTACTCTCGTACATGAGAATGGGAAAAATCCGAAGCGGATATTCCATGATCTGAAGCGTTCGTCCGCACTGTTCTTATTGCTTACGGCAACTTCGCATCAAGCATACTGGGACTGTGTGGAGATCGCGAAGCAGAACCAGATTCCGTTCTATTTCATCGAGGGATCCAAATCCAATTTGCGTCACCTCTTGTGGAATAATCAAGATCAAATCATTGCACATGCCAAGGCGAATTGATTTATGTAGCTTATTATAAGGTCAGCCAGATATTCCTGGTTGACCTTTTTTATCTGTTTTTTTATATCTAGCATCCAGGGTAGAACGTATCTGCTCGTACTATATTTTATTGCTGAGGTAAGTAAATATTGAACGAAAATGCAGCAAGATGAAGATAGAAGAAGAGAAGGATACACTGTAACTTTTTAAATGAGGTGATGACAGTGTATAGCAGTGTACTGAAGAATCGAATGATTTTCTTCTATTTGGCGGGAGCAGGGATTTCCCAATTAGGAAATGTGATTACAGGACTTGCTTTCCTTTTTTTATCGTATGAACGAACACAATCCAGCATGCTGACCACAGTTATGGCTATTACACAAGCTGCTCCATACCTTTTATTCGGACTAGCTGGCGGAGTAATTGCTGACTCTGTAAACAAAAAACGTTTATTACTGTGGATAGACATTATACGAGTACCTATTATTCTTTCATTGGTCTTTATTTATCAAATGAATCTCTTAGGTTTTTGGCATTTAATCGTTGTGAGTTTCCTAATTCAAAGTCTAGGATGCTTTTATAATCCAGCTTACAGAGCTGTGTTGCCTCTCATTACTTCTGTAGAAGATCGAACAGTTGCAAATAGCTTATTTGATATTGTGACAAGAGGTGTACAAATGCTTGGGCCAATATTTAGTATTGGTCTGTTACATTCAGGACAAATCATACATTTCTTCACAATTGATGCCTTAACGTATTTAATTAGTGCATTTTTCATCTTAAAACTTCATTGGAAAGAAAATAACGATGCTACAGACAACTTGTTGAACAAAACGGATGGTATTTTTAACTCTATAAAAGATTTCTTTAACTGGGTAAAAGGTGAATATACGATCAGAACATTGTTGTTTGTCACTTTTTTGATTGTGTTTTTTAACACTTGGGTATGGCAAGTCGGATTATTGTTACAACTACTAGAAACCCAAAATAATGGTGAGCAGCTTTACAGTCTTCTAATGGGGTGGTATGGTGCTGGTGTGATTACAGTCAATATCGTCATCCCTTTTCTTTGGAAAAAGCTGACCCTCACGACTTATCTAATCGGTTCTATTGTATGGGGTGTTGGTATACTTGTATTCGGATTTGCAACTCATCTGTCAACCTATTTTATCGGTGTACTGATCGCAGCTATTGGGCTCCCTATTTCTGGTTTAGCACGGGTTTATCTGATTCAAACATGGATACCAGACAATAAATTAGGCAGAGCGTTTAGTGTCAATGCAGTTCTCTTATATGGTTCTAATGTGCTTTCGTTGAGCTTGTTTGGCGCACTATCCTCTTTTGTGGAGATTCGGTATATTTTTGTTTTTTGTGGAAGTATGATGGTTATCTGCTCGTTTGTCTATTTATTTCGCATATTTCCTTCGAAAAAAACTAGGCGTGATTCCGTAGAGACGTTTAAATAGCTGATTATAAACAGAGATGGAAGAAAATCCACAACTATATGAAATATCTACAATCGATTTCTTGGTATGGATAAGCATGTCTTGACTTCTGATAATGCGATATAGTTGAAGCCACGAAAAGGGCGAAATTCCAATGTACTCCTTAAAAAGATGGGCAAACTGAAATTTGCTTATATTTAAAACCCCTGCCATTTCATCTAGGCTCCAGGGATGTTGGAAGTCTTCTTTTATAACGTTCATTGTTTTGTATAGTGCAGGGTGAATTTCTTTAAATGGCTGTATGTTAATGTCAGACGAATGTGTACCAACCATAACTTTACATATCATTAATGCTAACTGAGTGAAGCTATGGTCTAAAAATAACTCTACTGAATGACTTTCGTTACCTTCTTCTATTTGTACATAATCATTTATAAAATGGACCCATTGCTGGACTAATGGATGTTTTTGAACAGTAAGAGCAAAAGAAATATTATCTTTAATACATGAAATTTCAGCCGTTAGTTGATTTAAAAATGTTGGTTCCAGTTCTATTACAAATTTATGATCATCCACTGAAATTTGTCTATGCAACTCATTCGGGTTAAAAAGAATAAATTCATTGTTAGATAAGAAAATGTCGCTTCTCTCGGTCTGGTAATACATAGATCCTTTTATAGAATAGATAAGCTTATAAGAACAGTCATTTCGCCATTTGCTTTCGCATTTTTTTTGATTTGTGGACAGTAACAAACCCTGTGCAGCTTGTAAAATGATAGACAATTACATCACCATCACTATACTGAAATTTACATTATAGTTTACCATGTCAAATACGATTATTGTTTCAAATAGCGAACCTTCTACGATTATTATTCGTAGAGGGTTTTGTTCTTTCTTGAGTAAGATATGCTGACTTTAGTCTTAGATTCATTTATTAAATTAGGTAAGCACTTCCTATTCTCTTCTTCCTTATAGGCCAATGGCATCCAATATTTGCATTGTCACGACTTCGTGACGATGGTATTATTTTCTTAATATTGAACCATAACTTGGAACATTCGTGGAGGAATGTATGGGGCAACTAACATGTTTTCAGGTCATTTTGCCGAATGGAGAAAGACTGTGGCCTGCATCCATATTTCCTGCTGGAGATCAGCACACAGCATTAACGGAATTGCACATGGTTCGCAGATTCTTAGAACATGATGGGGAAGTAGTCATTTCCGTAACGGCATATGATGATCATGGGGAATGCCTGCATAGGCATAAGCAGCGTTTTGATGCAGCCGGACTTGCGATGATTCAAGGGCCTCTTTCTTCTTACTCGCCGAATGGGATCAGTGTCAATGAAGTATTCGGCTTATCAGAAGCGGCACGGCTGTGGGGGATTGAAGGTGGTGGAGCGACTATTCGGAAAGCACTGGAGCGCGGCGAGTTCTATCCACACGAGATTCGGAAATCGGATGGCATTTTGCTTGTTACCTTTTCTGGAATGCAACGTAGATACAATGCAGTGATGAAAAACCAGTGGATGGAAATCCATACGTATTTCGTTCAAGAAGGAATCATTCTAGAACAATCTGATGACATTCATGACACACATCACAACTCCTTATCGACTATTGCACGGCGCCATCGTAAGGCATTTGAAATCTAATACACCAGCGTACACGTAACTTGTTCCTATACGATTTGCAGAGGAGGATGGAATGTTGTCCAACACAAATGTGATCAAGCTACTAGGTCTAATGCTAGTGGTAGCTGCTGTAAATATCCTCGTACTCTCACCAGGCTTTTTAGGCGTGCAGATCGGAGCGAGCGCTCTCTCCACAGCAACGGGAATTACCTTGCTTGTAGCCAGCGCATGGATTCTCATTAATGGAATCTATCAGTTCTTGTTCAAGAAGCCTGTTGTCATACCTGTGAAAGAAATTAGAACGCATGAAGAGTATGTAGAACGCCTGTCCCAATATCGAGAAACCAAGGGTATTGAAGAAGAGATCCGCATTGGGCTGGAACAGATGGAACGGATGCAGAAGCGGAAGAGTACGTTTTTCCAAGTACTGAAGCAGAGATTTAACGAGTCAGAAATAAGCTTCTCTAAGTTCGCGTCCGTTGCACTTGATGTGGAGAACTTATTCTACCAAAATATTCGAAATATCCTGAACATACTTAATGTATTTGACGAGACTGAATTCGACCGGGTTGTCAATCGCAAGATGTCAGGCCTATCTATTGAACTATCCCAGAAGAAAGCAAAAGTATACAACGATTACCTCACATCTATGAAAAATTCACTTACAAATAATGAAGAAATCTTAGTCAAGTTGGATCGCCTTCTGCTTGAGATATCCAGCTTGGACAATGTGGAGCCTGAGGATATTGAACAATTAGCATGCATGCAGGAATTGGACGCATTAATCAAGCAAACCAAATACTATAAAGCGTGAGAGGTGCAGCGAATGGCGGGAAAGAAGAAGTTAGTGATATCTGTCTTTGCTTTAATTTTTGTATTTATTCTCATTTATGTAGGGGTGACATTGACCTCCAACCTAGGGAAAAGCAAATCACAGGTTACGACAGAAGATGCGGCCAAACAGTTGAATAAACTCTATGCGAACGTAACTGTGTCGACCGAAGCTCCAGTAAAGGGACAAATCGATATTAGTCCAGCCGATGTGGGCGATACGTTGCCAGATATATCGAAGTTCCCGATTACGGTGAAGAATACGACGAATCAATTTGTTGAGATCTTCACGTCAACGGAAAAAGGCGGCACAGGCATGGACAGCTGGCTGGCGGATGTGGCAACCGAGTTCAATAATGCGAAGATCCAAGTGAACGGGAAGCCTGTCTCTGTAAAGATTCGCAATATTGCTTCCGGTACAGCTGCGGATTATATCCGATCCGGCAAATATGTGCCTGATGCCTATACACCTTCGAATGAGCTGCTTGGCGAGATGGTCAAAGCTAGCGGGGTAAAGACGGAGCTTGTGAGCAAGCGACTCGTAGGCAATGTTCCCGGCATTGTCATTTCCAAATCCAAACATGATGCGCTTATCTCCTCATACGGGGCGGTAAATGTTAAAACCGTGACGGAAGCCATCTCGAACAATGAATTCAGTATGGGGTATACGGATCCATTCTCCAGTTCTACAGGAATTAATTTTCTAGTTACGGCACTCAGTACATTTGACAAGTCGAATTTGTTGAGTAATAAAGCAGTTCAAGGATTTGAGAAATTCCAAGAAAATATCCCGTTTCTCGCTTCGACAACGACGCAAATGCGTGATGCAGCGAAGTCGGGTGTGTTGGATGGGTTTGTACTGGAATATCAAACATACATCAATACGGATGAACTGAAAAATGAGTACGTCTTCACACCATTCGGAATTAGACATGACAATCCGTTGTATGCGATTGGGAATCTGCCGAAAGGGAAAATGGACATCATCAAAAAGTTCGCAGAATTCGCGTTGCAGGAGAAATATCAGAAGAAGGCTCAAGCAAAAGGTTTCAATGAGCTCGACAATTATAAATCGGAAATGCCCGTTGTGAAAGGCAGCTTGTTGGCCTCCGCACAGAAATTGTGGAAAGACAAGAAAAATGGCGGGAAGCCAATCGCGGCTGTCTTTGTTACCGACGTATCCGGAAGCATGGCGGGAGAACCGCTGAATCGACTGAAGGAATCACTGCTTAAAGGACAAAAGAATCTAGGGAAAGACAACAGTATCGGTCTCGTATCCTATTCGAATGATGTCACGATTAATTTGCCAATCAAGAAGTATGACACCACACAGCGCTCCTTATTCGTCGGTGCGGTCAACAGCCTTCAAGCAGATGGCGGTACGGCTACCTTCGACGGAATTATTGTTGCCTTGAAAATGCTGCAAGAAGAGAAGGCCGTCAATCCGAACATCAAGCCGATGATCTTCGTGCTGAGTGATGGCGAGACGAATCGCGGCCACTCACTTAAGGACATTAAGGAGCTTATCGAAACGTTTAAAGTTCCGATTTACACCATCGGCTATAATGCGGATATTCAAGCACTGCAGAGCATCTCCAGCATTAACGAGGCAGCGAGCATTAATGCAGATACCGATGATGTTGTCTATAAAATCGCAAACCTGTTCAATGTGCAAATGTAGCATGAGTCTAAAGGGGGATTCCAATGTCATTTACGATGGAAGTTGCAAGTCCGGAAGAAATTCAAAAGGAAATTGAGCAAGAGGTAAAACCGGTTCCTGAGGAAGTTGCGAAGCTTCAAGCGCAAGCGGATTCGAATGTGGCAGCAATTATGAATTTAGATCTGGATTCCTTAGAGAATCGAAAGGATATTCTACAATCGATAGACAGCTTCGGCATGAACACCATGCGCTCCTCTTCATCAAAGAACAATGCCTTGCAGGTTTCCGTAGGCGATTTATCGAAAAAAGGGGACGAAGGGGGCCCGGTTGCGAAGGGATTGGTTGAGCTGCATCAGCAGCTGAAGGATCTCGATCCGAGCGTCATTGACTTTACGAAAACGGGATTTCTAGGGAAGCTGTTCAATCCGCTTCGTACGTATTTCTTGAAATATCAGAAGGCAGATACCATGATTGCGGAAATCGTAACTTCATTGGATAAAGGGAAAGTTACCTTAAAAAATGACAATACGACCCTCGAAATTGAACAGCTTGCCTTGCGTGACTTGACTAAGAAGCTGAAGAAAGAAATCGAGCTGGGCTCCTTGATGGATGACTCGATTCAATCACAGATTGAAGCAGCGCAATCCCGCAATGAAGATCCGGAGAAGATTCGCTTCATTACGGAAGAAGTGCTGTTCCCGCTTCGTCAGCGTGTCATGGATATGCAGCAGATGATGGTCGTCAATCAACAGGGGATTATGGCGATGGAGGTTGTTATTCGCAACAATAAAGAGCTGATTCGCGGTGTCGACCGTGCGAAGAACGTTACGATCTCTGCCCTGAAGATTGCGGTAACCGTAGCGAGTGCCTTATATAATCAGAAGATCGTGCTACAGAAAATTGAACTGTTGAATCAAACGACCAATGAGCTGATTGCGGGTACTTCGCGGATGCTTAAAGACCAAGGCGTTCAAATTCATAAGCAGTCTCTGCAAACGAATATTTCTGCGGATACCTTGAAGCAGGCGTTTACGGATGTCCTATCTGCTTTGGATTCGATTAGCTCCTACAAGCAGGAAGCCCTGCCTAAAATGCGGGATACAATTGACCAGTTCCGGGAGCTTGCTGATAACGGCGAGAAGCAGATTCAGCGCTGGGAACGCGGACAGAAGCTCGGCCTGTAATTATGCATATATAATTGATGATGCAAATGCGAAAGACTGCCGGTAGGCAGTCTTTTTGTGTTGTTGAATCTGTTGGGTCTGTTGAGTCCCTTGTTCTACAGCAAGCGCTTAATCTGTTGGAGCACGAGGGGCATTTGAAAAAGCTGAACAGGAAGATAAATAGGGAGACAGATCGCAGAAAAACGCAGATAAATAGGCAGACAAATGCGGTTTTTTCCTAAACAGCAGCATGGTAGGAGTTGCCAAAGGAAAAGAAATGAGTTATATTCGATGTAATTAGATAATCTAACTATAGGAACGAGGAGGTAACCAATTGAACAGAAAGCCCGCCAAGGAGTATCCGACAGAACAACAGTTGCCCAGGCTTGGAACTTCGCCTTATTTAGAATTAATGAATCGTACAGCTTCTCCCGATACGGATCGGGAATCAGCGTCTTTAGGACTTACCATGCTTTGGCTCGGAGATAACACCTTGGATCTGATGGATATTCAATTATCCGCTTTCGACATTACCGAAAGTAAGTTAGATCTGCTATTGCTACTATCACTGCATGGAGGGCAGGAACTCGTTACGCCTTCATCCCTCGCCGATCGATTAGGGATTCGCCGATCCTCCGTTACGGCATTATTGAACTGGTTGGAAAAAAGAAATTGGATCATTCGAGAACCCTATGCCAAGGACGGGCGCATGACCCACGTTCGTATCAGTTCCGAAGGAAGCAGGTTTGTGAAGGAAGTGCTGCCTACATTCTGGTCTACTTGTGCAGCTCTTGTTGAAGAACTAGATAAAGAGGAGCAGGCATTGTTAAAAAAAGTGCTCGTTAAGCTTAATGCAAACATGGAAAAGCGACTGGGAGCAGGAAGATAATTTTTTTATTCATATAGTTAGATAATCTAATTACAATTCATTCCGTTAATATCTTATCGTATCTTCTCTTACCAACATTCATTTTTACTTTGATATGAAAGTGCGTGATCCACATGATACAGACTCAACGTTCCAAGAACCAACAACAGAATCAGGCGCACCATTTAACTACACTGCGTGTGATGATGAAGGAGATGTTCTTGCATACGAGGACACAATGGGGCTTGATTGTGCTCGGCGCAGTCTTTGTGATTTGCATTTCCCTTTTAGAATTTATCATTCCTCAGTTGACCAAGAACATAATCGATCAGATCATCCCTGATAAAAGGGTTTACGCCCTGCTAGAATCGGGCGCACTTATTTTACTCGCTGCTTTGTTGCTGGGCGCCCTCAACTTTGGGAGTAGTTTTGTGATGACTCTTGTCAGTCAGAAGGCCATTTTGCAATTGCGGAACAAGCTGTACCAACATACGTTACGCTTGGATTTGAATTTTTTTGATCACAATCGAACAGGGGATCTGATGGCAAGATTGACGGGTGACGTGAATCAACTTCAGGAGCTGGTTTCGGCCAATAGCCTTTCTATTTTAGCGGATGTCATTACTTTTGTAGCGATCGTCGGATTCTTATTTTATACGGACTGGAAACTCGCATTGTTAACGTTGATTACGTTGCCATTCATATTTGCCACATCGCGATATTTTAGTCTGCGCATTAAAAATGCCTATCGATCGGTTCGTCGCATCTCCGCTGATGTAAACAACTCCCTTCAAGATACGTTGTCAGGAATTCGTATGATCAAGTCTTTTGCAAGTGAAGATGCGGAAGCCGAACATTTCTCTACATTGAGCGAACAGCATCGGAACGCGACCGTATCAGCCTCTAAGTTGTCAGCGATATTCTCGCCAATAATCGATTGGCTGAACTATGTAGGAATGACGTTGGTGCTCGTGTTCGGTGCGTGGCAGGTCATGGACGGACACATGACGGTAGGTGATATCGTAGCTTACTTAGCCTATCTGCGCCTGCTGCAAGCGCCCATCCGCTCATTCAGTAGATTGATTACCAAGTTGCAGCAATCGGCGGCAGCCTTCGAACGCATTCAGGAAGTGTTAGCAACCGTTCCGGAGGTTCGTGATAAAGAAGGAGCAATGATTCTACCTCCTGCTAAGGGAGAAATTATATTTGATGATGTCGAGTTTGCTTATGAAGAAGGGCAGCCCATTCTGCAAAACTTCAATTTGCGAATTCGGCGCAACCAAATTACGGCTTTGGTCGGTTCGTCAGGCTCAGGAAAGTCTACGATCGCTCATCTGATTGCCCGTTTGTACGATGTTCAGCGAGGCGAGATCTATATCGACGGTCATCCGATATCGCAAGTGACGGTGAAGTCACTTCGGCAGCAAATGGGGATTGTATCTCAGGAGGTGATCCTGTTGAATGGCACGATTCGCGAAAATATATCGTACGGTAAACCTCAAGCAACGGCGGAAGAGATTACAGCGGCAGCAATGGCCGCAAATGCACATGAATTTATTACAGCTTTGCCGCAGGGATATGATACACCCATTGGTGAAAGAGGGGTTAAGCTTTCTGGTGGACAGAAGCAGAGACTATCTATTGCCAGAGCCTTTTTGACAAATCCGCGTATCCTCATCTTGGACGAAGCTACGGCTGCTCTGGATACGGAATCCGAACAACATATTCAACATGCGCTGTCTTTGCTTCTTCCAGGGCGCACCTGTCTGGTCATTGCCCATCGCCTCTCCACGATTCAGAATGCGGATCAAATTGTCGTACTGGAACAAGGGGAAATTGTAGAGCTTGGAAAGCATGAAACGTTGCTCCGTCAAAAGGGAAGATACAAGGCATTATACGATATGCAATTTCCGAGGATACCCGCTTCGGAACAATATGTAAAGTAGAGGTGTCACATGAGCAAACCCAATACCGCATCTGTTGCGGACAGAAATTATTCTCTAATGACCATTATTCTTTGCTGGACCGGCCTTGTCGTCATGTCAAGTTTATACGTAACGATTCCGCTCATTTCTGTTTTTGCTCAGCTTTATGAAATTTCCGCTGCAGAGGCCGCAGCTGCCGGGAGTACCTTTTCGATTGGATTTGCCATTGGCTGCTTGGTCTATGGCGCATTGTCCGATAAATATGGACGGAAGACCGTTATATTTGTTGGTCTTCTTTGTCTAACATTAATCTCGGTATTAATCGGATCTGTTCACTCGTTTGGGTGGGTAGTCCTGCTTAGAGGATTGCAGGGGGCAGCTGCCGCAACTTTCTCACCGGTAGCTCTCGCCTACGCGGTCGAAATGTGGATTGTCAACACTAAATCAGACAGCTTTTTTAAGGGATAATCTTCTGTAATCTACTGGACTCATATAGCCTAAGGTTCCATGGATGCGATGTTTGTTGAACCAATTTACGTAGTCATATAGCTCCAATTCTAGGTGATGTAAACTGTGGAAGTTCATCTGATTAATGAATTCCGTCTTCATAATTTTAAACGTAGCTTCTGCAACTGCGTTATCATAAGGACACCCTTTCATGCTTAAGGAACGACCGATCTTGAACGTAGCAAGTGTCTCATCAATCAACTTGTTCTTAAATTCACTACCGCGATCGGTATGGAATAATTGAATT